>DATNIU010000225.1:0-11316 GCA_035604275.1 Streptosporangiaceae bacterium
CGGCACCAGCCGGTCCGACAGCCGGTCGGCCCGATCCGGGGTGTTCTCGGCGCCTTGTCGGCTGACTGGCGACGCTTCGTCGAATGCGTGCATCGCAGTCATCGTATGAGAGCCTGGCGTTAGCGTGGGCTGCGATGAACCCTACACACGCTCGCAGACACGGGCCCGCGGGTGCCGCTAGCTCGGCCGAGCCTGCTGGCCAGCCCGGCACGCTCATCCTGGCCGCGGCTCCGATCGGCCGGACGGATGACTCGTCGTCCAGGCTGGCCACTGCCCTGGAACAGGCGCCGGTGATCGCGGCCGAGGACACCCGGAGGCTGCGCAGGCTGGCCGCCGCCCTCGGCGTCACGCCGGCCGGCCGGGTGGTCTCGTACTACGAGGACGTCGAGGTGGCGCGCGGGCCGGCGCTGCTGGCCGCGCTGGCCGCGGGCGAGGACGTACTGCTCGTGACCGACGCCGGAATGCCCGGCATCAGCGATCCCGGCTACCGGCTGGTGACCGCCGCGATCGCGGCGGGTGTCGCGGTCACCGTGCTTCCTGGTCCGTCCGCTGTCACCGCCGCCGTCGCTGTCTCAGGGTTGCCCACCGACCGGTTCTGTTTCGAGGGATTCCCGCCGCGGCGCGCGGGCGAGCGCGCTCGCCGGTTCGCCAGCTTGCGGGACGAGCGCCGGACCCTGGTCTTCTTCGAGTCACCGCGCCGCCTGGCAGGGACTCTCGCTGAGCTGGCCGTGGCCCTGGGCGCTGACCGGCGCGCCGTGGTCTGCCGGGAGCTGACCAAGACGCACGAGGAGATCAGGCGCGGCACGCTCGCCGAGCTGGCCGATTGGGCAGGTCGCGGCGTTCTCGGCGAGATCACGCTGGTCGTCGGCGGCGCGCCGGCACCGGCTGGGACCGCCTCGGCTGACGATGCCGCCGCCGAGGTCGGAATGCTCGAGCAAGCGGGGACGCCCCGCAAGGAGGCGATCGCCCAGACGGCCACCCGCCTCGGGCTGCCCAAGCGTGAGGTCTACGACGCCGTAATCCGTGCCAGGTCGCGGCCGGCATGGCCCTAGGCTGAGAAGATGCCGCCATCCACGAGCCGTCATATCCTGGCCGCGCCCGCGTGGCCTTATGCCAACGGGCCACGTCACATCGGGCATGTATCGGGTTTCGGGCTGCCCTGCGACATGTTCAGCCGGTACCAGCGGATGGCTGGCAACCAGGTCCTGATGGTCAGCGGCACCGACGAGCACGGCACGCCGATCCAGGTGCAGGCTGACGCGGAGGGTGTCACCGAGCGCGAGCTTGCCGACCGCTACAACCGGGTGATCGCCGAGGACCTGACCGGCCTTGGCATGTCCTATGACCTGTTCACCAGGACAACCACGCTGAACCACTACGCGGTGACCCAGGAGATCTTCACCGGGCTTTACAACAACGGCTACATCTTCGCCAAGTCGACGCTCGGCGCGATCTCGCCGTCGACCGGCAGGACCCTGCCCGACCGGTACGTGGAAGGTACCTGTCCGATCTGCGGCTACGACTCCGCTCGCGGCGACCAGTGCGACAACTGCCAGAACCAGCTCGACCCGGTGGACCTGATCAACCCTCGCTCCAAGATCAACGGTGAGACTCCCGTATTCGTAGAAACCGAGCAGTTCTTCCTTGACCTGCCTGCCTTCGCGGATGTGCTCGGCACGTGGCTGCAATCCAAGAGCGGGCAGTGGCGGCCCAACGTGCTGAAGTTCTCGCTCAACCTGCTCGGCGATCTTCAGCCGCGGGCGATCACCAGGGACCTGGACTGGGGCGTGCCGATTCCGATCGACGGCTGGCGGGACCGGGCGGACAAGCGGATCTATGTCTGGTTCGACGCGGTGATCGGGTACCTGTCGGCGTCGATCGAGTGGGCCAGGCGGTCAGGGGATCCGGACGCCTGGCGGGCCTGGTGGCAGTCGCCCGACGCCGAGGCCTACTACTTCATGGGCAAGGACAACATCGTCTTTCACTCCGAGATCTGGCCGGCCATGCTGCTCGGCTACAACGGCGCGGGCGGCAAAGGCGGAGTTCCGGGCTCGCTCGGGAGGCTGAACCTGCCCACCGAGGTGGTCTCGAGCGAGTACCTGACCATGGAGGGGCGCAAGTTCTCCTCGTCCCGCGCCGTCGTCATCTACGTGCGTGACTTCCTGGCCCGCTACGACGTCGACGCCTTGCGGTACTACGTGGCGGTGGCCGGGCCGGAGAACCAGGACACCGACTTCACCTGGAGCGAGTTCGTCCGGCGCAACAACGACGAGCTCGTCGCCAACTGGGGCAACCTGGTGAACCGCAGTGTCTCGTTCGCGGCGCGCAACATCGGCTCGGTCCCGGAGCCCGGTGAGCTTACCGATGCCGACCGGCAGATCCTGCGGGCATCGAGCAATACGTTTGACGTGGTCGGCGAGTCGCTGTCGAGATCCAGGTTCAAGGCTGCGATCACCGAGACGATGCGGACGCTGTCCGAGGCGAACAAGTACCTGTCCGACAACGCGCCCTGGAAGCTGCGGGAGTCCGACCCGGACCGGATGAAGACGATCTGCCATGTCGCGCTCCAGCTGGTCGACGACGGCAAGTCGCTGCTCACGCCGTTCCTGCCGCGGTCGTCCCAGCAGGTGTTCGAGATGCTCGGCGGAGACGGCCAGTGGGCGGGCATGCCGCGGATCGACGAGGTAGACGAGGACGGCGGCCGGCCGTATCCGGTTATCACCGGGGACTACGCCGACCAGGCGGTCTGGCGGTCCGCTCCGATCCGGCCAGGCACGCCGCTGGCCGCCCCCACGCCGCTGTTCGCCAAGCTCGACCCCGCGGTGGCCGAGGAAGAGCTCGCGCGGCTGGGGCTCGGTTGACGCGCCCACCCAGCCGCGGCGGCTGCGTGCTCGCGGCCAACTTTCATGTTCGCGGTCGTCTGTCAGTCATAGTGACTGACAGACGACCGCGAAAGAGCTCGTGGACTTAGATGCTCAGATGACTGAGATCAACCGGCCTGGACCCGCCCCGCAGCCTGATCCGCTTCCCGCGGCGGCGTTTGACGCGCACACGCATCTGGACATGCTCGGCGAGCCGGTGTCCGACGTGCTGGCCCAGGCCCGCCGGGCTGGCATCACGCACGTGGTCACCGTGGGCTGCGATGTGGACTCGTCCCGGTGGGCGGCGAAGTGCGCCGCGGAGTTCCGCGATGTGTACGCGGCGGTGGCGATTCACCCGAACGAGACCGCGCGGCCGGCGCTGGCCACCGCGCTGGACCGGGACGCCGCGCTGGCCGAGATCACCAGGCTCGCGGCGCTGCCGCAGGTCCGGGCGGTCGGTGAGACCGGGCTCGACTACTACCGGGACAGCGCGCCGCCCGAGGTTCAGCGGGAGTGGTTCCGTGCTCACATCGAGATCGCCAAGCGGGCCGGGAAGGCCCTGATGATCCATGACCGGGACGCGCACGAGGACGTGCTCGCGATCCTGGACGCCTGCGGCGCTCCTGAGCACGTCATCTTCCACTGCTTCTCCGGCGACGCGGCCATGGCCAAGCAATGCGCGGCGGCCGGGTACGTGCTCAGCTTCGCCGGGACGGTGACGTTCTCCAGCGCCACGCAATTGCGGGAGGCCGCTGTCGCCGTCCCCGCCGATCACCTGCTCGTGGAAACCGACGCTCCCTTCCTCACCCCCGTCCCCAACCGCGGCAGGTCGAATGCTCCGGCGCAGGCCGCGCACACGCTCCGCGCCATCGCCGAGCTGAAGCGGCTGGACGTAGCCGAGCTCTGCGGGATCGTGACCGCCACCGGCGAGCGAGTCTTCGGGCGATGGCAGAACTAGCACCTGGCAGCGCGGGCGCTGGCGTGCCGGGGCCGGTGCCGTGCCGGAACTAGCTCAGGCGGCGCTGCTCGGTCCGACCGCGATCAGGGAGCTGGCCGGCCGGCTCGGACTCCGCCCGTCCAGGCAGCTCGGGCAGAATTTCGTGGTCGACGCGGGAACGGTCACCAGGATCGCGGCGATGGCCGGGCTGAAGCAGCGGGACGTGGTCCTGGAGGTCGGTCCGGGCTTCGGGTCGCTGACGCTGCCGTTGCTGGCGAGCGCTGACCGGGTGGTGGCCGTCGAGATCGATCCGGTGCTGGCCGCGGAACTGCCGCTGACCATCGCGGCGAGGGCGCCGGAGCTGGCCGGACGGCTGGAGGTCGTGACCGGTGACGCTGCCAGGCTGACCGAGCTTCCTGGCGAGCCGCCCGGAGTCCTGGTCGCGAACCTGCCCTACAACGTGGCGGTCCCGGTGGTGCTGCACCTGCTGGCCACGTTCCCCTCGGTGCGCCGCTGCCTGGTCATGGTGCAGGCCGAGGTGGCCGACCGGATGGTCGCTCAGCCGGGCAGCAGGACCTACGGCATCCCGTCGGTCAAGCTGGCCTGGTACGGCACGGCGCGCCGGGCCGGGTCGGTGCCGCGGAGCGTCTTCTGGCCGGTGCCACGGGTGGATTCCGGCCTCGTGGCCCTGGTCAGGCATGAGCGGCCGATCACGGCCGATGCGCGCCGCGAGGACGTCTTCGCCGTCGTGGACGCGGCGTTCGCGCAGCGGCGGAAGACGCTCAGGGCAGCCCTGTCCTCCTGGGCCGGGTCGGCCGCGCAAGCCGAGCGGCTGCTCCGGCTGGCCGAGGTCGACCCGGCGCTGCGCGGCGAGGCACTCGGAGTGGCCGAGTACATCCGGATTGCCCAGGCAGCGAGGGCAGCGCGTACGATCATCGAATCGTGACGCACGTGACACCGAGCAGCAGACCGGGCGAGGCCGTTACCGCCCGGTCGCCCGCGAAGGTGAACCTGCAGCTCTCGGTCGGCCCGCCGGGAGAAGACGGCTACCACGACCTGGTGACCGTCTTCCACGCGGTCTCGCTGTTCGATGAGGTGACGGTTCGCCCTGCCAGCCGCACCAGCGTGGTGGTGACCGGCGAGGGAGGCGCTTCGGTGCCCCTTGGATCGGCCAATCTCGCCGTGCGGGCGGCGGCGGCGCTCGCGCAGGCGACGGGCCGACGCGGCCGGGCCGGCCGGGCCGCCTCCGGCGTGCGGATCGAGATCCGCAAGCGGATCCCGGTCGCCGCCGGCCTGGCTGGCGGCAGCGCCGACGCGGCGGCAGCGCTTGTCGCGTGCAACGAGCTGTGGCGCGCCGGAGCGAGCCCGCGCGAGCTGCGCGACCTCGGCGCTCAGATCGGCAGCGATGTGCCGTTCGCGCTGATCGGCGGTACGGCGGTCGGCCAGGGCCGGGGCGACCGGCTGACCCGGGCGCTGGCGTCCGGCAGCTATCACTGGGTACTGGCCTTCGCGGCGGGCGGGCTAGCCACGCCCGATGTGTACGCTGCGTGCGACCGGCTGCGGGCCCGTGTCAATGCTGCTCGGGACACGGCTGGCGACGGCGCGGGGGCTCACGGTGCGGGTGCTGGCGGTGCGGGTGCTGGCGGTGCGGGTGCTCAGGGTACGGTCGTCGAGGGCGGGCGTGCGATCGTGCCAGCACCCGAGCTGAGTACCGAGCTGATGGCCGCGCTGCGGTCCGGTGACCCGGCGGCGGTCGGGCCGCTGCTGACGAACGACCTGCAGCCCGCCGCGTTGTCGCTGCAGCCCGTACTGCGCCGGGCGCTGGCCGCGGGCCGCGAGCTCGGAGCGCTTGGCGCTATCGTCTCCGGGTCCGGGCCGACGTGCGCGTTCCTGGCGGCCGATGCCACCAAGGCACGGGACCTGGCCGTCGCCATCACCGGCGCTGGCGTGTGCCGCGCCGTGGTTCAGGTGTCCGGCCCGGCTCCGGGTGCTTGCGTCGTCGACCCCCGGGCGAGCGAATGAACCTGGTCAACCTGGAGGCCGCGGTCAAGGCCTTCGGCACCCAGGTGCTGCTCGACCACGTGTCGCTGGGAGTGGCCGTCGGAGACCGGATCGGGGTCGTCGGCCGCAACGGCTCCGGCAAGACCACGCTGCTCGCCGCGCTGGCGGGGACGGCCGATCTGAACTCCGGGCGATCCACCAGGTCACGCGACGCCCGGATCGGCTACCTGCCGCAGTCCGAGCGGCTGGCCGGACCGGTGCGCCAGATCGTCTTCGGCGAGCTGCCAGAACACGAATGGGCCGCGGACGCCAGGGGGCGCGGAGTGCTGGCGGCCCTGCTTTCCGACATCGACCTGCATGCCCAGACACAGCGACTGTCCGGCGGGGAGCGCCGCCGGGTGGCGCTGGCCGCCCTGCTCCGCGGAACGCACGACCTGCTGCTGCTCGACGAGCCGACCAACCACCTGGACATCGAGGGGATACGCTGGCTGGCCGGATACCTGGCCAGCCACGCCAGGGCGCTCGTCGTCGTGACACACGATCGCTGGTTCCTCGACGCGGTCAGCCAGCAGACCTGGGAAATCGCCGATGGCCGGGTGCACTCCTATGAGGGCGGCTACTCGGCATACGTGCTGGCGAGGGCGGAGCGGGCCAGGATCGCCGCCGCCGAGGACGAGCGCAGGCGCAATCTGCTCCGCAAGGAGCTGGCCTGGCTGCGGCGCGGACCGCCGGCCAGGACCAGCAAACCGAAGTTCCGGATCGAGGCCGCCACGGCGCTGATCGCCGACGAGCCAGCACCGCGCGATTCCGTGGAGCTCGCGCAGCTCGCGACGTCCCGGCTCGGAAAGACGGTGATCGAGCTGGACGGTGTCACGGTCACCGCCGGCGGAAGTGACGGGGCTGGCGGCGGGCCTGGGTCTGGCGGAAGTGGCGGGTCTGGCGGAAGTGACGGGGCTGGCGGCGGGCCTGGGTCTGGGCTGGTCCGGGAGGCCGCGCCAGAAGCCCAGGAGACGGAGTCGGCCGCCCGGGTGCTGCTCGACCAGGTGACCTGGCAGCTCGGACCCGGCGAGCGGGTCGGCGTGATCGGCGTCAACGGCAGCGGCAAGACAACATTGCTGCGGTTGCTATCTGGCAGCATCCCGGTGCCCGGCTCGGTCGGCGGCCTCGTCGCCGGTGGCTCGATGGTGACCGGCAAGACGGTAAGACTGGGCTACCTGACTCAGGAGCCGGCGCAGCTCGATCCTGGCGTGCGGGCGCTCGAAGCTGCGGGTCAGGTCCGCGGCTTGGTCAGGATCGGCAAGCGCGAGCTGTCGGCCAGCCAGCTGCTTGAGCGGCTGGGCCTGCGCGGCGACCGGCAGTGGACGCCGGTCGCGGAGCTTTCCGGCGGCGAGCAGCGGCGGCTGCAGTTCCAGATGGTGCTGATGGCCGAGCCCAACGTGCTGCTGCTCGACGAGCCGACCAACGATCTGGACATCGAGACGCTGACCGAGCTCGAGGATCTGCTTGACGGCTTTCCTGGCTCGGTCGTGGTGGTCAGCCACGACCGGTACTTCCTCGAGCGGGTAACCGACCACGTGCTCGCGCTGATCGGCGGCAAGCTCGCCTACCTGCCTGGCGGCATCGACGAGTACCTGGCGATGTGCGATCAGGGCCAGGCCGACGGAGCTGGATCGCGGGCGGGAGATGGGCGGGTCACGGCTAGCGCGCCGGGCCGGGCGAGGCCCGGGCTGGCTGGCGCGCGGTCTCGTCGTGCGCCGGCCGGGGCCGGACCGGGTGAGCGGCGGTCGCTCGCCAGGTCCGGGCCGAAGACGGCCAGGCCGAAAGCCGATGGCACGAAGGCTACCGGTCAGCATGCCGCCGGTCAGCATGCGGCTGGTCGGGGTGCGGCTGGTCGGGGTGCGGCTGGCCCGGAGGTGGCTGGCCCGGAGGTGGCTGGCCCGGAGGTGGCTGGTCGGGAGGTGGCTGGTCGGGGTGCGGCTGGTCCGACGCCGGCTGGTCCGGCGGCGGCTGGTCCAGCGGCAATTGGTCTGGCGGAGGCTGGTCTGGCGGCGGCTGGTCCGACAGCCGAGCGGCGGCGGCAGGTGAAGAAGGAGATCGCCAGGCTGGATCGCCAGCTTGAGAAGCTTGCCAGTCAGGAAGCCGAGCTGCACCAAGCGCTAGCGCTCGCGGCGTCGGACTACGCCAGGCTGATCGAGCTCGGCGGTCAGCTCAGCGAGTTGCAGGCGCAAAAGGAGCAAGTCGAGGAGCGTTGGCTGGCGCTCGCCGAAGAATTGTCGGTATAAGTCGGGCATACTGGCTCACCGCGCTGTGGTGCACTGCTCTGGCAGCGCCACATAGCACGGATTCCGTGGCCACATTTCGTATATAACGGGCGTTAACATCACTGAAATCCGTGCTATGTGAGCGTGCAGACGACGGCGCCGAACCTGTGGTGTTCGCGGGTCAGCAGCTGACCAGTCACGGCGCCTATCCAGGAGGCCTGGCCGCGTCGAGTGGCGCGAGCAGGACCCGAAGCAGGTCCGCGAGAGCGGCACGCTGGTCGCTGTCCAGCCGGCCGAGCAGTTCCTGCTCTCGCAGCAGCAGGTCGGCCAGCGCGGCGTCGGCGACGGCGCGACCGCGTTCGGTCAGCGCGACCAGCACGCCCCGCTTGTCCTGCGGATCCTGCCGCCTGCTGACCAGGCCGGCCTCGGCCAGCCGGTCGATCCGGTTGGTCATCGTGCCGGAGGTAACCAGGGTGGCCCGCAGCAGGGCGCCCGGACTGAGCTGATACGGCGAACCCTGCCTGCGCAGCGCGGACAGCACGTCGAACTCCCACGCCTGGAGCCCGTGCCCGGCGAACGCGGCGCTGCGGGCCCGGTCCAGGTGCCTGGCCAGCCTGGACACCCGGCTCAGCACCTGGAGCGGCCCGACATCGAGATCAGGGCGCTCCGCGCGCCAGCCGGCCACGAGATCATCCACCTCGTCGGTCAGTGGTGCTGCGGAGACGCGCCCGTCGCTCATGGCCAGCATCATATCTCTTGACATCGAGACTTTCAGTCGGTGGATAGAATGTATATCTTGACATCAAGAAACTTCGGGAGGCTGTGATGTGGGATCCGGTGCTGTACGGGAGGTACGCCACCGAGCGCAGCCGGCCGTTCTTCGATCTGGTCGCGCGGATCGATGCGGATCAGCCGGCCCTCGTCGTCGACCTGGGCTGCGGGTCCGGTGAGCTGACCGCCTCGCTCGCCAGCCGCTGGCCGGCGGCCGACGTGCGGGGCATCGACAGCTCAGCCGAGATGATCGAGTCCGCGCAGAAGATGCTGGCTACTCGGCCCGGCGGCAGCGGGCCAGGGGCAGGGAGGCTCGGCTTCGCGCTCGACGACGTCAGGACCTGGCGGCCGGCCCGGCCCGCCGACGTCCTGGTCTCGAACGCCGTGCTGCAGTGGGTGCCCGAGCACCGGGACCTGCTGGCGCGCTGGGCGGACGGGCTGGCGGCCGGCGGCTGGCTCGCCTTTCAGCTGCCGGGCAACGGCGAGGCGCCCGCATACCAGGTGCTGCGCGAACTGATCGGCTCCGCCGCATGGCGCTCCCGGCTGGCGGATTTGGACCTGAACCAGCAGGGCGCCGACCCAGCGGAGTACCTGGATCTGCTGGCGCGGGCCGGCTGCGATGTCGATGCCTGGGAGACGACCTACCTGCACATCCTGCAGGGCGAGGATCCGGTGCTGCGCTGGTACCTGAGCACCGGGCTGCGGCCGGTTGTGGCAGCGCTCGATCCGGAGGCGGCCGAGAGGTTCCTCGCCGAGTACGGCGCGCTGCTGCGGGGGGCGTATCCGGCGGCGGCCTACGGCACCCTCTTCCCGTTCCGGCGGGTATTCGTGGTCGCTCGCCGGCGGTGATTCGGCGGCAGACCTGGTCCCTCGACTTTCGCACTTTTGGGTCACCGGTCACTGAGGCGATCCGGACACGGGACGGGTGATCGCGACACGCCGGACAAGCTGGGTTCAAGATCCGTGATCTTGGTCGGAATAGGCGGAAGCATCGGCGGTGCTAACGTCCGCCTCTTGCCGAGGGAACCCGCCGATGCTTCCGCCGCTGAATCTACCCGCATCCCTGCTGGGCGTGCTCATGATGGTGCGCCCGTGTTTCACCGCGCCGACGTTCACCACGTTCTGCGGCCTGGTCGCCGGGCTGGCCGGGCAGGTCCGCCGCCGGACCGTGGTCGGCATGCTGCTGGGCGCGTGCCTGCAGCGGGCCTGGCCGCATGACCGCGCGCACTATTTCTTCTCCCGGGCCCGCTGGCAGCTCGACGAGCTGGGCCTGGCGGTCGCCCGCCTGGTCGCGGATGCTCTGCTCAGCCCTGGCGCCGGCATCACCGTGGCGCTGGACGATTCGGTGTGCGTCCGGGCCGGCCGCAAAGTGCATGGCAGCGGCTGGCAGCATGACGGCAGCGCGAAGAACAAGCAGAAACTGTCGTTCGGGAACTGTTTCGTCACGGTCGGGATCGTGGTGGAGCTGCCGTTCTGCTCCCGGTCCTGGTGCCTGCCGGTGCTGGCCCGCCTCCACCTGCCCGGCAAGGGCACCGGCCCGTCCAAGACCGCGGTCGCCGCGGAACTGGTCGCGCTGCTGGCCGCCGCGTTCCCCGGGCGGCGGCTGCACGTCGTCGCCGACGCCGCCTACCACGGGCCCGCGCTGCGAACCCTGCCTGCGAACGTCACCTGGACCTGCCGGCTGCCGAAGACCGCCGTGCTCTACGGCCTGGCGCCGCCCCGCACCGGCCGGCGCGGCCGGCCCAGGACCAAGGGCGACCGGCTCGGCACCCCCGCCGAACTCGCCAGGACCGCGGCCTGGACCACCCGCGAGGTGGTCACCTACCACGGCCGGACCGGCATCAAGCACACCGCCACCATCAGATGCCTGTGGTACGGGTCCTTTCACACCCGCGCCATCACCGTGGTACTGGTCCGCGACGAGGCGACTACCAGCGGCTATGACCTGGCACTGGTTACCACCGACGGCACCGCGGCGGCCGATCCGGCGCGGATCGTCTCCCGGTACGCGATGAGATGGTCAGTAGAGCAGGCGTTCGGCGACGCCCGCAACGTCCTCGGCGCGGGCGAGGCACGCAACCGCACCCGCCTCGCCGTCGAGCGGACCGTCCCGTTCGCGCTGCTAGTCCACACCCTGATCGTGATCTGGTACGCCCGGCACGGCTACGACCCCGCCGACATCGACGCCCGCCGCGACGACCAGCCCTGGTACGAAGACAAGACCGAGCCTGCCTTCGAGGACATGCTCGTCAAGCTCCGCCGGGTCATCATCGCCGCCCGATTTTCCGCCGCTGGCCCAGCTCAGCCCACCACCAGCGAAATCCGCGCCGTCACCTCAGCCTGGGCCGCAGCGGCGGCTTGATCACCAAAAACTGCGAAAGTCGAGTTTGGCTGGCATGAGGTCTCTTTCGGCCTGGTTGGAGGTCGGGGGGATCCGGGTGTCGGTGGTGAAGCGGAGCACGTCGTGCTGGCGGTCGCGCAGGCA
>DATNIU010000226.1:0-13547 GCA_035604275.1 Streptosporangiaceae bacterium
CGAGGCGCGGGGGTGGCTGGCGGTGCGGGGGTGGCCGGCGGCGCCGGCGTGGGGAGGTCGGCATGACCGTCGCGGTCCGGGTCATTCCGTGCCTGGACGTGGATCGGGGCCGGGTGGTCAAGGGGGTCAACTTCCGCGGGCTGCGCGATGCGGGCGACCCGGTCGAGCTGGCCGCCGCGTACGACGCCGACGGGGCCGACGAGCTCGTGTTCCTGGACATCACGGCGTCCAGTGACGGCCGCGAGACCATCTACGACGTGCTGGCGCGGACCGCCGACCAGGTGTTCATCCCGCTGACCGCCGGCGGGGGGGTGCGCAGCGCGGCCGACGTGGACCGGCTGCTGCGCGCCGGGGCCGACAAGGTCTCATTGAATACCGCGGCCATCGCCAGGCCGGAGCTGCTGACCGAGGTCGCGGCGAGGTTCGGATCCCAGTGCGTGGTGATCTCGGTCGACGCCAGGCGGGACCCGGCTCGTCCGGGCAGCTTCGAGGTCACGACGCACGGCGGGCGGCGCGGTACCGGACTGGACGCGGTGGCATGGGCCGCGAGGGCGACCGAGCTTGGCGCTGGTGAGATCCTGCTGAACTCGATGGACGCCGACGGCACGCGGGCCGGGTTCGACCTGCCGCTGATCAGGGCCGTTCGCGGGGTGGTCGACGTGCCGGTGATCGCCAGCGGCGGGGCAGGCCAGCTCGCGGACTTCGCTCCGGCGGCGGCGGCCGGTGCCGACGCGGTGCTCGCCGCCAGCCTGTTCCACTTCGGCGCGGTCTCGATCGGCGAAGTGAAGGAGTCGCTGCGGGGCGCCGGGTATCCGGTCCGCAGGACCCTGCGTGACCGAGGCAACCTGGGCCGAGGCAACCTGGGCCGAGGCAACCTGACCGAACCGGGAGGCGCATGAACACCGAGGCAGGCACCGGTCTCGACCCGAGGGTCGCGGCCCGGCTCAAGCGGGACTCCAGCGGGCTGTTTCCCGCCATCGCCCAGCAGTACGACACCGGCGAGGTGCTGATGCTCGGCTGGATGGATGACGAGGCGCTGCACCGGACGCTGACGACCGGCCGCTGCACCTACTGGTCACGCAGCCGGAAGGAGTACTGGGTGAAGGGCGACACATCCGGTCACGTGCAGCGGGTGAAGTCGGTCGCGCTCGACTGCGACGGCGACACCGTCCTGGTCAGGGTCGACCAGACTGGCGGTGCGTGCCACACCGGCGACCGCACCTGTTTCGATGCCGACGTGCTGCTTGCCGGTCGGGATTCCACGGAAAGTAGCGCGGCCCGTAGAAGCGATATATCTTGACTTTAGGAGCGGAGCATCGCAACAACGGGAGTCATCATGTCGGCACCACCTCGCAAGGACGAGCCGGGCCTGACCCGGCGGGATGAGCTGACGGTCTCGGGCGCGGCACTGTCCGAGGTGCCATGGAAGACCGCGGCTGGGGCAGGCGTCGTGGTCGCCGGCGGCGATCTGCTGCTGCACCTGTCCACCCTGCACGTCGGTCTGAGCAGTTCGCTGTCGGCCGGAGTCGTGGCATTCGGCGCCGTGGCCGGAGCGGGCGTGCTGCTCAAGGACCGGCCAAGCCGCGCCATCCGGTGGGCGCGCCGCAATCCGTGGCGATTCGCCGTGCTCCCCGGAGCGGCGACGGCGATAGTCGTCTACGTCCTGTCGGTGATCATCGGCAGCAGCGGGCTGCTCGGCGGCGGATTCACCGCGCTCTGGCATGGCGCTATCGCCTATGGAGTGACCGGCGCAGCGGGCGCGATCGCCGGCGGTCGGCGTCGTTCTACCTGACCGGCTGGCCCGGTCACGCGGTGCCCGATCAGGCGGTACCTGGCTCGTCGGCGCCATCGCGCCGCGTGGCGAGGAAGACGGGAATCTCGCGGTCCGTCCTCGTCTGGTACTCGGCGTAGGGCGGGTAGGCCCGGACGGCCCGCTGCCACCACAGCGCCCGTTCCGCGCCGCTCAGCTCGCGTACCTGGGCGGCGAACGGCTCGGGGCCATCCTGGATCAGCACGGCAGCCGGGTCGGCCTTGAGGTTGTAATACCAGACCGGGTGGGTCGGCGCGCCGCCCATGGAGGCCACGAGAGCGTACTGGCCGTCATGCTCGACCCGCATCAGCGGCGTCTTCCGCACCTTCCCGCTCTTGTTCCCCCGGCTGGTGACGATGATCACCGGCAGCCCGGTGTCGAGCAGCGTATTCGCGCGCTGGCCGCCTGATGCCTCGTACTGCTCGACCTGATCGCGGACAAACTGCGACTTGCTCGGTTCGTACTCGCCGTCAAGGCTCATGGGCAAGACCTTAACGCCCGGCCTGCGCGGTGGCCCGCCCGGTCCGGGCGGTTCTGTGTGAGCCCGCCGTGCTCGCCGGGTATCTACCGGGTCCGCTCCCCGGGGCAAGCGAGCTGGGATGACGACGGCTCTTGCATCGTCATATCTCGGATACACGATGTAATGCATCGGCGGTCCGGTGGCGATGCGATCGGCGTGGAGACGGCATGGAGAGGTCTAGTCAGGCGCGCGGGCCGCGGGATCGGGACGGATCTGGCCCGCGTCGAACTCGGCGACGAGCTGCCGGGGAGCCCGGCGACGCCAGGCATCGTCGATCAGTTCTGTCACACGCTCCGCCGCGGCAGCGGCCAGCAGGATGCGTACCCCCCTGACCTGGCGGCCCCAGCGCAGCGGCTCGAACGCCGCCGGGTCTTCCGCCACCGCGGCTTCGACCGCCAGTTCGTCGAGGAACACGTGCAGGTGCGACCCGCCGGGCGGCGCGGTGGCGAAGATCTTGCCGCGCACCCGGTACGACGACAGATCGAAATGCGGCTCCTCGGTGACCCCGGGCAAGGACAGGGCAAAACGCCTGGCATGCTCGAAGTCACTCATTCGGTAAGGCTAGCTGGACCCTGACCCGGTAAGGAGCGATCCGTGAGCTTGTTCGATCTGTCAGGCAAGACGGCCGTCGTGACCGGTGGCACCCGCGGGATCGGGTTGATGATCGCGCGCGGACTGCTTGACGCGGGAGCACGGGTCTACATCAGCTCGCGCAAGGCCGACGGGTGCGCCGCAGCCGAGCGAGAGCTCGGCCCGCACGGGACGGTGGCAGCGATCCAGGCCGATCTGTCGTCCGAGTCCGAGTGCCTGCGGCTGGCTCGGGAGATCTCCGGACGCGAGCAGGCGCTGCACGTGCTGGTCAACAACGCCGGTGCCACCTGGGGTGCCCCGCTCGATGAGTTCCCGGCCGCCGCCTGGGACAAGGTCGTGGACCTCAACCTGAAGTCCCCGTTCTTCCTGACCCGGGCGTTCCTGCCGCTGCTTGAGGCGGCCGGCACGCACGACGACCCGGCACGGGTGATAAACATCGGCAGCATCGACGGCCTGCACGTGCCGTCGCTGCCGACCTATTCCTACTCGGCGAGCAAGGCGGGCCTGCATCACCTGACCCGGGTGCTCGCCAGGGAGCTCGGGCCCAGGCAGATCACCGTGAACGCCGTCGCGCCGGGGCCGTTCGAGTCCAAGATGATGGCCGCGACGCTCGACGCGTTCGGGGAGGCGATCGCGGCTGCCGCCCCGCTGCGGCGGATCGGCCGTCCCGACGACATGGCCGGGGTCGCCGTCTACCTCGCCTCACGCGCCGGCGCCTACGTGACGGGCGCTGTCATCCCGGTCGACGGCGGGCTGGGCACCACCGTCTGATCGAGACGGTGGCTGGTGAGCGCTATCTCCGGTGAGCGGACGGGCCGGCCGCGCACCTGGCCGGCCGCCCTGGCGCTGTTCTTCCTGGCCGCGCTGATCCCTGAGGCCGTGGCCACCTGTAACTCGCCGCCGCTGCTGCTCGACCGGCCGGCGGACGTGCTGTTCCTCAGCGCCTTCTACGGCTCGATCGCGCTCGGAGTGCGCGAATTCATGCACCGGCACAGCGCGCGCTGGGCCAGCGTCCTGCTGCTCGGGATGGCGGTAGGCGCCGTCAATGAAGGGATCATCGCCGGCCGCGGTCAGTTGTCGTGATAGGCGGCCACGTGCCGGACCTGGGTGACCACCACGTGGCCGTTGACCACGTGCCTGACCGTCGTCACGGTCACGCCCGACCCGCCTGAGGTCGCGACCGGGCCGGTTACCTGCGGCGCTCCAGTGCCCTGCGCTCCGGTCCCGGTGACCACCCCGGTGCTGGTCGTGCCCGCTGCCGACGTGGTCACAGGGAACGCGTGGTGCGCGAGCGCTACAGCGGTCGCGCCGGTACCGACGAGCAGGGCGGCTGCCGTCCAGTTGGACATCCGCCGGACTCGCCTGATGCCGTCGCTGCGCGTCTGGGCAGCCCTGCTGGCGCCCTCGCCGCCGGCCTGATCGGCCCGGTCAGCCGGGCCTTCCTCGCCGTATCCGGGCAGGCGAACCTGCCCCTGGTGGGAATCGTGGTCCCTGTCCATGTTGGCTTCCTCCCATTAAGCTCGCCTGCATCGCGGCCGGTTCTTCCTGATACAGCCCCATGGTGCGCTGGCACTGATGAACCGAACGTGTGAGCCCGATGTGAGGCCCTCACATCTGCGGTTACCTGATTCGCGAGCCACGCAATCTGGCCGGTGCGAAGCGCCGCCAGAGGGTGAGCGCGGCGATCGCGGCCAGCACGACCCCGGCCACCTGGAGGGTGACGGCGGCGGGCGGGAGTCGCAAGGAGAAGACCTGGCGGGCGAACGGCCAGGTGAACACCGTGGCGAACGCTGCCGCCAGCGCGGCGATCAGGACCACCCGGGCCGCGTTCAGCGGCCGGGCGATCAGGGCGAGCACCCACAGGCTGATCGCGAACAGCGCGAGCAGCGTGGCCGTGCGCGACTGCTCGGCTGTGGCGGCGTCGGCAGACCTGGCGAGCGCGTAGCTGATCGCTGCCGCCCCGGCCGCGGCCAGGCCGGCCGGAATCGTGAATGCCAGGACCCTGCGGGTGAAGCCGGAACGGGCCCTCGGGGCACCTGCGGCGAGAGCGAGAAAGAACCCCGGCACGCCGATCGTCAGGGTGCTGACGATCGTGAGATGCCTCGGGAAGAAGGGGAACGGGATCCCGCTGAGTCCGACCACGATCGCGAGCGCGGCCGCGTAGACGGTCTTGGTGACGAACAGGTTCGCGACGCGCTCGATGTTGGCGATGACCCGCCGTCCCTCCGCCAGGACCGCGGGGATGGCGGCGAAGCTGCTGTCGAGCAGCACGACGCGGGCGACCGAGCGGCTGGACTGGCTGCCCGAGCCCATGGCTATTCCCAGGTCGGCCTGCTTGAGCGCCTGGACGTCGTTGACGCCGTCGCCGACCATGGCCACGACGTGCCCGTCCGCTTGCAGCGCCCGCACCGCGGCCAGCTTCTGGCCGGGCCTGACCCGGCCGAGAACGTTGCTGTCGCGCAGCGCGCCGCCGACGGAGGTCTCGTCGTCGCCGAGCTCGGACGCGTCGCGCATCGCGTCGTGCGCCGGAATCCCGACCCGCCCGGCTATGGCCGACACGGTCCGCGGCGCGTCGCCGGACAGGACCTTGATGGTGATGCCCTGGTCGAGCAGGTAGCGGACGGTCGCCGCGGCATCCTCGCGCAGCCGCTCGGCAAGCACGAGCAGCGCGACCGGCGTGAGCCCGCCGGGCAGCGCGGTGCCGTCGGCCGGCTCGGCGCTGCCGCTGAGCACAAGGACCCGTCGGCCGGCCGCCTCGTGACTGCCGACCGGGCCGGCGATGCCGGGCGGCAGGTTCCGGCCGACCACGCCTGGCGCGCCGATCACCCAGGTGCCCAGGCCGTCGAAGGTCACGGCGCTCCATTTGCGCGCGGAAGAGAAAGGAACCTGGGCGGTCACGGTCCAGCCCGCGGGGGCCGGGCAGCGCTCGGCGAGCGCCGCCATGGTGGCGTTCGGCGCCGGGTCGGCGGCCGCGAAGGCACCGATCACCTCCTCGATCTCGCCGACCGTCCGACCGGAGACCGGCTCGATCCGCTCTGCCACCATGCCGGGAGCGGTGAGGGTGCCGGTCTTGTCGATGCAGAGCACGTCCACCCTTGCCAGTCCCTCGATGGCCGCCAGCTCCTGGACAAGCACATGGCGCCTGGCCAGCCGGACGGCGCCGACGGCGAACGCGATCGAGGTCAGGAGCACCAGGCCCTCGGGAACCATCGCGCCGACGCCAGCAACCGAACCGCGCAGCGCGTCACCAAGCGGTGCGTTGCTGCGGAACAGCTGGCTGAGCACGAGCAGCAGGCCGGCGGGCACCATGACCCAGGTCACCAGCCGCAAGATCCAGTTGGTTCCCTGCTGGAGCTCGGAGCGGATCAGGCTGAACCGCCGGGCCTCTGCCTCCAGCCGCGCGGCGTAGGCCGAGCCGCCGACGCCGCTAGCTTGAAGCTGGCCGGTTCCGGCGACCACGAAACTGCCGGACAGCACGCGATCGCCGGGTGCTTTCCGCGCTGGCTCCGCCTCACCGGTCAGCAGCGCCTCGTCTAGCTCAAGCCCCTCCGAGCTGAGCACGACGGCGTCGACGGCGACCTGGTCGCCAGGATGCGCCTCGATCACATCGTCGATGACGATCGCCTCGGTGGGCAGCTCGGTCGCTGCCCCGTCGCGCACGACTCGGGCGCGGGCGGCGGTCAGGATGGCCAGGCGGTCCAGCGTCCGCTTGGCCCGCAGCTCCTGTGCGATGCCGATCGCGGTGTTGGCGGCCAGGACGATGCCGAACAGGGCGTCCTGCGGCGGCCCGATCACCAGTGCGACCGCGAACAGCCCGCCAAGGATGGCATTGAACCTGGTGAAGAGGTTCGCGCGGAGGATCTGGCCGACCGTCCGTCCCGGCGGCCGCGGGACGGCATTGACCTGGCCGGCGGCTACCCGGACCCGGACATCCGCCTGGCGCAGGCCGATCGCCGGATCGACGGGCGCGCTTGGTGCCAGCCGGGTTACCTGCTGCGCCACTAGCCAATTCTCGGTGACTGCGGCATCGCGGACTAGGGCCCAAAGCCCTGCCGCGGGCAGACCTGCGGCCCTGCGCAGCCATCCGGCCGAGGCGGATCGTAGGCCGACGTGGCACCCATCCGCCAGCACGCCGCGCGGCTGTGGCTAGCCAGGCACGTCGCCGCGGCGCTGCTTGCCGTGACCGTGACGGGCCTGGTCACTGGCGGTGCGCTGAGTCTTGCCGGAGCGGGCCAGGCGGGTGATGCCGCCTGGATAGCCGCCGGGGCGTGCGGGATGGCGTACTCCCTGTGGTCCATGGCCGACAGCCTCCGCAGAGGGCGCATCGGCGTGGACGTGATCGCGCTGCTCGCGCTCGGCGGCGCGGTCGCCGTCGGAGAGTACCTGGCCGCGGCCGTGATCGGCGTCATGGTGGCGAGCGGGCGGGCGCTCGAAGCCTGGGCGGCCGGGCAGGCCCGCCGCGACCTGCACGCTCTGCTTGAACGGGCGCCGAGGTCCGCGCGCCGCTACCGCGGCGCGGTGATCGAGAGCGTGCCGCTTGATGAGATCGTGCCGGGCGACAGAGTGCTCGTGGCGCCTGGTGAGCTCGTCCCGGTGGACGGCACCGTGCTCGGCGCACCGGCGACCCTGGACGAGTCGGCGCTGACCGGCGAGCCGCTGCCGGTTCAGCGGGCCGTAGGTGAGCCGGTCAGCAGCGGCGTGGTGAACGCCGGCGGGCCGTGTGACGTGGCGGCGACAGCCAGAGCCGCCGACAGCACCTATGCCGGGATAGTCCGGCTTGTGACAGAAGCGGAGCGCTCGCAGGCGCCGTTCGTCCGACTGGCCGATCGCTACGCGCTGTGGTTCCTGCTGCTGAGCGCGGTCGCGGCCGGTGCGGCCTGGGCCGTGGCCGGGCCCGTCCGGGCCGTGGCCGTCCTGGTGGTCGCTACCCCGTGCCCGCTGATACTCGCCGCTCCGGTGGCGCTGGTGTCCGGGCTGTCCGTCGCCGCCCGCCGGGGCGTCCTGGTCAAGAGCGGCGGCGTGCTCGAGCGCCTGGCGGGGTGCACCACGCTGCTGCTCGACAAGACGGGAACGCTGACCCACGGCCGTCCCACGCTGGCCGCCATCGTCACGGCCGGCCCGATGCCCGCCGATGAGGTTCTCCGCCTGGCCGCGTCGCTGGACCAGGTATCCCGGCATGTCCTGGCTAGCGCGGTCACCCGGGCCGCTGCGGAGCGCCAGTGCGAGCTTGTGCTCCCCGAGCAGGTCGATGAGGTGCCCGGGCAGGGGATCCGCGGAGTGGTCGCAGGCCGGCGGGTGGCGGTGGGCAATGCCGACTGGACCGGCGTCAGCGGCGCGCCGGTCTGGGCGAAGACAGCCAGGCGGCAGGCACGGCTTGACGGGGCGCTCACGGTCTTCGTCTCGGTCGACGGTCGGCCAGCCGGGGTTCTGGTCCTGGACGATCCCATCCGGCCCGACGCCGGACGAACCATCCGCTCGCTGCGCCGGGGCGGAATCGAGCGGATCGTCATGGTCACCGGCGACCGGGCCGATGTAGCCGCATCTGTCGGCGCGGTGATCGGCGTGGACGAGGTCCTCGCGGAACGGACGCCTGCTGAGAAGGTCGACGCGGTCCGCCTGGAGCGCCGCCGGGGCCCCGCCATCATGGTCGGTGACGGCATCAACGACGCTCCCGCGCTGGCGCTGGCTGACGTCGGGATCGCGATGGGCGCCCGCGGCGCCACCGCGTCCTCGGAGGCCGCCGATGCCGTGCTCACCGTTGACCGGCTTGAGCGCGTCGGCGAGGTGACGGCGCTCGCCCGCCGCACGCGCCGGATCGCCCTGCAGAGCGTGCTCGCCGGGATGGCGATGTCGCTGGCCGCGATGGGCGTCGCGGGCGTCGGCTTGCTCCCCGCGGTCTGGGGTGCGCTGCTCCAGGAGGGCATCGACCTCGTCGTGATACTCAACGCGTTGCGCGCCTTGCGGCCCGGCGGCGACCGCGCCCGCCTGGCCACCGAGGACGCGGCGCTCACCAGGCGCTTCAGGGACGAGCACGAGTCGATCAGAGCCGCCATCGACCAGCTGCGGACGGCCGCGGACTCCCTGGGGCTCAGCTCGCCCGCCGAGGTCATGGCACTGCTCCAGCGGGTGCGCCGGCTGCTCGTCGAGCAGATCGAGCCGCACGAGCGGGCCGAGGAGAGCGAGCTGTACCCGGCGCTTGACCGGCTGCTCGGCGGTACCGAGCCGACCGCCGCCATGAGCCGGGCGCACGCCGAGATCGCGCATCAGATCAGGCGATTCGGCCAGCTGATCGACGACATCGGCGACGGGGAGCCAGACGATGCAGATCTCGCCGATCTGCGCGGCATGCTCTACGGGCTGCACGCGATCCTGCGGCTGCATACCGCCCAGGAGGACGAGAGCTATCTGTGGATCGGTGACGATAGCGGCTCAGGAGACCACGGCGCGGTCCTGACCGGCGGGCGGACCTGACCGGCGGGCGGGGCTGACCGGCGGGCGGGGCTGACCGAGTCCCGTCCGCCGGGCAGCCGGATCCGCACCCGCGGACGGGCCGGCGACGCGAGTCGTGCCCTTAGACCCATGGCCGGGTGACCTACGCAACTGAACGCTTACCCGCCATTCGCCTAGCGTCAGATTCAGGAGGTGGCGACGATGTCTGCCGTTACGTATCCGGTCAGAGTTGATGCTTCGCTTGACCGGCATCTGTCTCGCTGGCTGTGGCTCGTCAAGTGGGTCCTGGCCATCCCGCACTACATCATCCTGAGTTTCCTCTGGATGGCTTTCGTCGTGCTGAGCGCCGTGGCATTCTTCGCGATCTTGTTCACCGGCCGTTACCCGCAGTCGATATTCGAATTCAACGTCGGCGTGCTCCGGTGGACCTGGCGCGTGCAGTACTACGCCTACGGTGCGCTCGGCACCGACCGGTACCCGCCGTTCACCCTCGAGGATGTTCCTGACTACCCGGCTCACCTGGAGATCGACTACCCGGAGCGGCTGTCCCGCGGCCTCGTCCTGGTGAAGTGGTGGCTGCTGGCCATTCCGCAGTACATCATCGTCGGGCTGTTCGCGGGCGGCGGCACATTCGCGGCCTGGCGGCTCGGCAGCGGAAACTTCCACTGGGCCGGCGGCGGCCTGATCGGCATCCTGGTGCTGGTAGCCGCGATCATCCTGGCCTTCACCGGCCGCTACCCGGACGCCATCTTCGACTTCGTGCTCGGCATGAACCGCTGGGTGCTCAGGGTCGCCGCCTACGCCGGGCTGATGACCGACAAGTACCCGCCGTTCCGGCTCGACGTCGGCGGCCACGAGACCGGCGGCACGCTGATCTTCCAGGCCGCTCCCGTGCCCTCCGCGGTGACAGATGCCGTCGGGTCACAGGCCGCCGTCGCAGGCTCAGCGGCGGTACTGCCTGGCAGCCAGTACGGGACCGGCGGACCCGCGCCCCGGCCGCCGGCGGGCCGCGGCTGGACCGCCGGCCGCGTCGTGTCGGCGGTGATCGGCTCGGTGCTCGTGCTGGCCTCGGTCGGGCTGCTGTCCGGCGGGGCCGGCCTGGTCTGGGCGGGCTCGACACACCGGGTCAACGGGTATGTCACGTCCGGTAGTGCCACTTACAGCACCGGCGGCTACGCCCTCGCCACCGACACCGTCCAGCTGCCGGCTGGTGTCTGGGACTGGTTCGGCAAGGGGCTCGTCGGCAACGTGCGGATCCGGGTCACCTCATCCGATCCGGCCAAGCCGGTATTCATCGGCATCGCGCCCGCGTCGGACGTGTCCAGCTACCTGTCTGGCGTCCGGTACACGACCCTGACCAACCTCGGCGGCGGCAACGGGCAGATCAGTCATCAGGGGAGCGCGGTTCCGGCACCGCCCGCGAGTTCCACGATCTGGACCTTGCACGCAACCGGCCCCGGCACTCAGACGCTGGTCTGGACCGCGCCAGCCGGAGACTGGGTCATCGTCGCGATGAACGCCAATGCCTCGCCCGGTCTGACCGTGAGCGCCGATGCCGGGGCGTCCATGCCCGGGCTCGGATGGATCGCGGGTGGCTTGCTGGCGGGTGGCTTGCTGATCCTCGTCGGCGGGATCCTGCTGATCGCGATCCCCATTCGCCGCGCCTCGTGACATCGCCAGCCGGGCGGCCCGGGCCTGCGGGTCCGGGCCGCCCGGCCAGCCCCGGCCTGCATCAGGCACCGGGCGACACGCCTGACGATGGTCTGCGGACGTCGCTGATCCGCCGCCCGTGCTGCCAGCCTGGCGCGGTCAGGCCGCGGTCGCGTCGCTGAGCAGGGCTGCCAGTTCGCTGAGGGCGGGTTCGTAGGCGTGGGCTGGCGGTCTGGCGTAGCCGATCACGAGCCCGGCTGGATGCTCGCCGCGCTGGATCCAGTGGCCGGCCAGTCCTTCGACAGCGATGCCCCGCCTGCTGGCGAGCGAGGTGACCTCGGCCTCGCTCGGGCCGGCGGACGGGAGCTCAAGGAGCACGTGTAGCCCCGCCGCGATGCCCCGGATGGCGATGGCAGGCGCGCTCAGCCGCAGCGTCTCGACCAGCCGGTCGCGCCTGGCCCGGTAGCGGAGCCGGCACTGGCGGATATGCCGGTCGTAAGCGCCGCTGCCGATCATGTCGGCGAGCACGAGCTGGTCGATCACGCTCGGATGCCGGTCGATGTGCTGTCGCAGATCCACGATCTGGTCGATCAGGGTGAGCGGCGCCGCCAGCCAGGCAAGCCGCAGCCCGGGCGCGAGGGTCTTGCTCGCGGTGCCCGCGTAGACGACCCGGCCTGGCGCCAGGCCCTGGACGGCGCCGACCGGCTGCCGGTCGTATCGGAACTCCCCGTCGTAGTCGTCCTCGATGACCAGACCTGCGGCGTCGCGGGCCCAGTCGGCGAGCCGGGCCCGGCGCGCCGGATCGAGCGTCGCGCCGGTCGGGTACTGATGTGCCGGGGTGACCACGACGGCCGCTGAGGAGATCCGGTCGACACAGATTCCGTGCCAGTCGACGGGGACACCGCGGACCGCGAGCCCGCCGCGGGTCACGACCTCCCTGTGCTGCGGCAGGGACGGGTCCTCGAAGCCGATGTGCCTGACGCCGCCGGCCGCGAGCACCCCGGTCAGCAGGGCGAGCGCGTGGGTATATCCGGAGCAGACCACGATCTGCTCCGGGCTTGCGAGCACGCCGCGCGCGCGGCCGAGATAGCCGGCCAGCGCCTGCCGCAGAGCCGGGGTGCCCCTGGGATCGCCGTAGCCGAAGACGTCGCTCGGAACCGACGCAAGCACGCGCTTGGTCGCCGTCGTCCAGGCGCCGCGCGGGAATGCGGACACGTCCGGCGCTCCTGGGGTGAAGTCCCACCTGGCCGCGGGCTGAACGCGGGCGGCGGCCGTGCTCGCCCCGGCTGTGCTCGCCCCGGCGGCGCTGGTGCTGGCCGTGCCAGCCGGAGCCGTGCCAGCCGGAGCCGTGCTGGCCGCGGACATGCTGGCCGCGGACATGCTGGCAGTGGCCGGGTGAGCGGGCGAGATCAGGGCAGCCGCGCGGGTGCCCGAACCCTGCCTGGAGGTGAGGTAGCCCTCGGCCACGAGCTGCTCGTACGCCTGGGTCACGGTTCCCCGGGCCACGCCCAGATCCCCGGCCAGGGTGCGAGTGGACGGCAGCCGGGTGCCTGCCGGCAGCCGCCCGGTCCTGACCGCGTCCCGCAGCACCTTCTCCAGGCTGCGCCGCAAGTCGCCCCGGTCGAGATCGATGTGCAGGTCAGGACCTTCGGACCCGGGCAAAGTGGACCACTGTTCTGCCATACAAATGGACTCTACCTTTGATCCACCCAGGCTCTAGGGTCGAGGTATGACATCGACCCTTGACCACAGTCCGACCACCCGAGTCAACCTGAGCGATGACGTGCCCGACATCTTCAAGGCG
Organism: Streptosporangiaceae bacterium; assembly: GCA_035604275.1. Taxonomy (GTDB): domain Bacteria; phylum Actinomycetota; class Actinomycetes; order Streptosporangiales; family Streptosporangiaceae; genus Chersky-822. The sequence continues at coordinate 12,826 of DATNIU010000226.1, forward strand.
ATGCTGCGCCTGGACTCGGCGGTGGCCAGCACGCCGCTCGAGCGGCCGCTGAAGGAACTGGTGCGGATCCGCGCCTCCCAGATCAACGGATGCGCCTACTGCATCGACATGCACACGCTGGACGCCCGTTCGATCGGCGAGTCCGAGCAGCGCATCTACGCGCTGTCGGCGTGGCACGAGGCGCCGTTCTTCACCAGCAGGGAGCGGGCCGCGCTCGCGCTGACCGAGGCGGTCACGCTCGTGCATGACGGCCACGTTCCCGGCGATGTGTACGCCCGCGCGGCGGCGGAGTTCGATGCCGCGGAGCTAGCTCAGCTGGTGTGGTTGATCATCGTGATCAACGCCTGGAACCGGATGGGGATCACCGCCAGGCTGGTGGCCGGCGAGTACGACCCGGCGGCGTGAACCGGCGAGCCCACTGGCCGGCCTGCGTGCCGAGGGCGTGATCGCCGCCACCGGCCTTTCGGCCGCGCCACCGGCCTTTCGCCACCACCGGCCTTTGGCCGCCACCGGCCTTGCGGCAGTGCCACCGGCCTTTGGGCCGTGCCACCGGCCTTTCGGCAGTGCCACCGGCCTTTGGGCAGTGCCACCGGCCTTTCGGCCTGGACTACGTCGGCCCGGCGCGCTCGGAGTCGGCGGCGCTAAGGCGGCGTCAAGACTCGGTATGGCGGCGTTAGGATTTCGTCAAGATCGCCGGGATTCGGCTACCTGAGCGGTCGACT
>DATNIU010000227.1:0-18054 GCA_035604275.1 Streptosporangiaceae bacterium
CCGGTCTCGGGGGCGGCGGCGCGGGAGGTGCCGGTCTCGGGGGCGGCGGCGCGGGAGGTGCCGGTCTGGGAGGTATCAGTCTCCGGTGCGGTGGCCCGAGTGGTGGCAGTCTCATGTGCGGTGGCGCGGGAGGCGGCAGTCTCGCCGCCGGTGGCCCCGGAGGGGTCGCTGGCGCCCTTCTGGGCAGCGCTCTCGGGGGCGGCGCTGTCAGGCGGCTGAGGTGTTGTCTCTGCCGGGGGCTGGATGGTCAGATCTGATTCAGGCCCAGCCTGCGCGCCATCGCCAGCCTTAGCCGTCGACCCGGTGGCCTGGGCTCCGGTGGCGGCATCACCGACCTTGGCAGACGCTGACTGCACCCGCACGATATGTCCTCCCTGACCTGCTAGTGCGGCATGGCGGGCTCCCGGACACCTGACGCCCGACATCACTCTCACGGGAGGCACCCTGACGAATGCCCATGCGGCTCCGACCGGCCATCGCTGCTATGGCTTAGATACAGCTTAGTTTTCGCTGGATACTAGCGCGGCGAAACGCCACGCAGAGTGAGTGAACCTACGCACTCCAGTAATGGGTGCGTCAGGTAGTGTATCAGTCACTCACAGTGACAGAACGTTGGCCGTCGGCAAACCTGAGGAGGAGCTGCTCGCCGCTGCTGACCTCCGACGCGGACCTGACAACGCTGGCATCGTCGCGCTGAACGATCGCGTAGCCGCGGCTCAGCGTCGCCGCTGGCGACAGGGCGACCAGCCTGGCCCTGCTGCTCACCAGGTCCGCGCTCGCTCGATCCAGGCTGGCGGCCAGGCAACGCCGCGCTCGCTCTGCGAGCGCGAGCACCTGCTCCTGGCGCCGGTCGAGATCGGCGGCAGGGCTGGCCAGCACCGGCCTGGACCGGATCCCGGCCAGCCACGCCGCCTCCCGGTCCAGCCGGCCGGCCAGCTGCCTGCGTGCCCTGGACCTGAGAGCGGAGATAAGCGTCAGTTGCTCGGTGACATCGGGCACTACCCGCCGGGCCGCGTCGGTCGGTGTGGACGCCCGGACGTCAGCGACCAGGTCAAGGAGCGGAACGTCCTGCTCGTGGCCGATGGCGCTGACGATGGGGGTCCGGCATGCGGCGACGGCACGGATCAGCGACTCGTCGGAGAATGCCAGCAGGTCCTCGATGGAGCCGCCGCCGCGGGCAATGATGATTACCTCTACGGACGGATCGCCGTCGAGTTCGGCCAGCGCGGCGGTAACCTCCTCCACCGCGAACGGACCCTGCACCGCGACCTGCTCGACCCGGAATCGGACGGCGGGCCACCGCCGCGCCGCGTTCTGCAGCACATCACGTTCTGCGGCCGAGTCTCGGCCGCAGATCAGCCCGACCACCTTGGGCAGGAACGGCAGCCTCCGCTTGCGTTCCGCCGCGAAGAGGCCCTCAGCGGCCAGCGTCCGGCGCAGCCTTTCCATCCGGGCAAGCAGCTCGCCGATCCCGACGGCGCGCAGCTCGAGCGCGCTCAGCGAGAACGTGCCCTTGCCCATGCTGAAGTCCGGCTTGGCCCAGACCACGACCCTGGCGCCCTCCGCTGGCGCCGGATCTGCCCCGTCGAAGACCTGCCGCGGGCAGATGACCCGGACCGAGACCGCCGCAATAGGGTCGCGAAGGGTCAGGTACACGGTGCCGCCGCGCCGGCTCAGCTCGGCGATCTGACCCTCGACCCAGACCCGGCCGAGGCGGCCGATCCAGTCGCCGACCAGTCGCAGGACGGTTCTGACCGGGATCGGTGACTCCGCGCTGGTCTGCAATGGCATCGGGGGGAGCCTCGCTGGACGGTAGGCCGAGCGGATCTCGCTGGTCGGTGGATCGGTTGGTTAACCCTCGCCGCTGATTCTGGTGATCCGGCGCTCGAACATCGTTATCACGTCTTCCCGGCCGGCGTTCGACTTCTCATAGTCGATCAGGGCGCGAAGCTGGTCGGCGTCGAGGTTCCGCAGCCGCGCGCGGAGCGACGCGAGCGAGAGGCCGTCGTATCCAGGCAGCGGCAGGCTAGCTGCCGGTACCTGAGCTGCTTCCGATGCCGTTCGCGCACGCTGCGCGGCCGGTGCTTGCTGCGCTACCGGCGGCTTCTGCGCTACCGGCGGCTTCCGCGGGGCCGGCGTCCTCTGTGCGGCCAGTGCCTTCCGTGCGGTCGGCGCTTTCTGCGCTACCGACGCTTTCTGCGCCACCGGCGCTTTCTGCGGGGTCGGCGGTTTCTGCGTGGCCGACGTCTTCGGTGCTGGTGCCTGCGGCTCGACCAGATCCGCTGGCTGCGGTGCCGCCGTGGCGCTCGCCTGGCCGGCCGCCTTGCTCTCGGCGATCTCGGCCGGGGTCAGCAGGCGGACGTTGCCCGTCGAGTCGAGCGACCGCCATCTCGACTGCTCTCCGGCCTGGTCCGTGCTCTTCCGCTTCCCGGACCCCTTCTTCCCTGCCCCCTTGGCCGGCTTCCCGGGCCGGGCAGGCGCTTTGACCCGCTCGGCTGCCGCCCGGCCGGTCCCACCGATCCGGGTGGTCTTCGACGCCTTCGGCGTGTCGGGCGTCTTGGGCGTGCCGGTCGCCCTGGGCGTCTTGCCTGACTTGCGGCGCTGGCCGTGCGCGCCTGCGGTCGCCGGGCCGGCCGCCGGGCCAGCGACCGCGCCAGCTGCCGCCGGCCCGGCCTCATCGCCGCTTCGTCTGGCTTGCGCCGCTGTCTGCGTTCTGGCTGGCGTCCTGAGCGGGTCCTGATGCTCGTCCGCGGCTGATGGCCCGTGATCGGATTCGGGTTCGTCGGCTTTGGAGCGGTCGGTCGCGAGCAGCAGCTGGCCGATTCCCGCGAATGCGGTACGCAGCACCCGCACTGGGGCATCCCTTACCCAGTCAGTGACCTCAGGCAAGCGCATCGTAATCGCCCTCCCTCCGGCGTTTCAGGCGGCCGCGGCACGGCCTCCCGCACGACAAGGTGATGAGGCGGCGCTGGCGGCCTATCTCGTGCCGGCGTCCGCGGATGGTCTGTCATCCGTCATCGTGCCTCATCAGTGCCTGCCGCGACAGTCGCATCGCTGGCCGGATGCAGGGTCGCGGATCGACGGCTCGCTCATAAGGTCACCTACGATGGATCTCATGTCCGAGCCGATCAAGCGCATCTTGCTGGCGAAGCCCCGTGGCTACTGCGCCGGGGTCGATCGCGCCGTCCAGACCGTCGAGCGGGCGCTCGAGCGGTTCGGAGCCCCCGTGTACGTGCGCAAGCAGATCGTGCACAACACGCATGTGGTCCGATCCCTGGAACAGCAGGGCGCCATCTTCGTCGAGGAGACCGAGGAGGTGCCCGAGGGCGCGGTGGTCGTGTTCTCGGCCCACGGCGTCGCCCCTGAGGTGCACGAGGCCGCGAAGGACCGCGGGCTCCGGACCATCGACGCGACCTGCCCGCTGGTCACCAAGGTGCACAACGAGGCACGCCGCTTCGCCGCCCAGGGATACGACATCCTGCTCATCGGCCACGAAGGTCACGAGGAGGTCGTCGGCACCACGGGTGAGGCGCCAGCGAACATCCGGCTGGTGGACGGCCCGGAAGACGCGGCGCGGATCGAGGTCAGCGATCCGGCCAGGGTTGCCTGGCTGTCCCAGACGACGCTGTCGGTCGACGAGACAACCGAGACCGTCGAAGCCTTGCGCGAGCGGTTCCCGCTGCTGATCGATCCGCCGAGCGACGACATCTGCTATGCCACGCAGAATCGCCAGGCGGCGGTGAAGCAGATCGCCAAGGAGTCGGATGTCGTCATCGTCGTCGGCTCCTCGAACTCCTCCAACTCCGTGCGCCTGGTGGAAGTCGCCCGCGACGTCGGGGCCAAGGCGGCCCATCTGGTCGACGATGTCAGCGCGCTTGACCCGGCATGGCTGGATGGCGCGAGCACGATCGGCGTGACCAGCGGCGCGTCCGTGCCCGAGGAACTGGTCACCGAGGTCATGGACCGGCTCGAGCAGATGGGCTACTCAACCGTCGAGGAAGTCGAGGCCGTGCGCGAGAGCCTGGTCTTCGCGCTGCCCCACGAACTCCGCCAGCCACGCTCGTAGCTACCGCTCGGCCCGGCCCGACGGGCCAGCACGCAGGTCACGCACGCACTGCCGCAGGCCGCGGACCGCGGCGATGGCCACGGCACCGGCCAGGCCTGCGAACATCCACGGGGCGGCGGCGCTGAGGGTCAGGAAGACTCCGGCGCCAATCGAGCTGACCGAGATCGCGGCGTGGTCCGCGTGGGCGTTGATCAGCTCGGCGCAGGTCACCGCGACCAGATAGGTCAGCGGCGGCGTAACGACCACGATCAGCAGATCCTCGCGCCTGGCGCGACCGGCCGCGATCGCGCTGGCAGCCGCGAAACCGAAGCCGGTCAGGCCGGGTACGGAGAGCCACCCGGCGGCCAGGTCAGCGAGCAGGAAGAGGACGAACATCAGCAGGACGGCGGCCCGCGCACCCATGGCCGGCCGCCTTCCCTGCCACGGGCGAGCCGGACCGCCAGCCCGGTCGGTCAACCCGCGGCGCCGATCGCGCGCGCACCGCCCACCAGGCCGCTGACAGCCTGCGCCGGCCGCTGGTCGCCCCTGGCGGCGCCATCGTCCCTGGAGTCCCTGACATTGCGCAGGTCATCTGTTACCGCGGTCAGTTCAGGCAATGCCTCGGTCACGAGCTCAAGCGCCGACAGCGGCCGGACCGACGCGTCGACTGGCCTGGGCGGATCGAGCTCGGCATCGGTGACCCCGATCTGGTTGAGCTTGCGCGCAGTGACCAGCACGCGAGTCTCCAGCGAGCCAACGGCCGAGTTGTAGTGGCTGACCGCGCTCGTCAGCGACCTGCCGATCGCGTCGACATGCCTGCCGAGCCCGGCGAGCCGGTCGTAGAGCTCCCGGCCAAGATCGAACACCGCGCGGGCGTTCTCTGACAGGGCATCCTGCTGCCAGGCATACTGCGCCGTCCGCAGCATGGTGACCAGCGTCGTGGGCGTCGCGATATGAACCCGTCGGGCCATGGCGTGCTCGAGCAGGGCGGAATCGCGCTCGAGCGCGGGAGCGAGGAACGCCTCGCCGGGAATGAACAGCACCACGAACTCCGGGGTCGGGCTCAGCGCGGCCCAGTACGCCTTCGCCGCCAGCTTGTCCACATGCTCCCGCATGTGCCTCGCGTGCGCGTCAAGCCTTGCCTCGCGCACGTCCTGGTCGGACGACTCGGCGGCCTCCAGGTAGGCGGCCAGTGACACCTTCGAGTCCACCACGATGTTCTTGCCGCCGGCCAGCCGGACCACCATGTCCGGGCGCTGCGTGCCGCCGTCGCTGTCTGCGATGGTCACCTGCTCGTCGAAGTCGCACCGGGCGCTCATCCCGGCCAGCTCGACCACCCGGCGCAGCTGCATCTCGCCCCACCGGCCGCGGGCTTCCGGCCGGCGCAGCGCCGTGACCAGCGCCTGTGTCTGGGCTCGCAGCTGGTCGGAGGTCTGGGTCGCGAACCTGACCTGCTCGCTCAGCGTGGCATGCGAGGTCTGCCTGGCGGCCTCGGCCTCGCGCAGCTGGGTCTCCACCCGGGCGAGCGTCTCCCGCAGCGGCCCGACCATCTGCTCGACGGCGGCCCGGCGCGAGTCCATCTCGCCCGCTGCCTTGAGGCTGGCGGCATGCAGGCGCACCTCGGTCACCTCGATCAGGCGCTGCTGGCTGGCGTCCAGCGCCTGCGATGACAGCGCCTGGAACCGCTCGGCCAGGTATCCGTCGACCAGCGCTGCCTTCTCCTGCGCGGCCCGGTCGACGAGCGCTGCCTTCTCCTGCGCGGCTCGGGCCCGCTCGTCGGCCGCCCGTGCCTGGGCGACCAGGTCGGACGTGGCCCCGGCCAGACGGCTCCGCGCGTACAGATATCCGATGACTGCGCCGAGCAGCGCGCCGATCAGAAGCCCGGCAAGCAGCAAGATCGCGTTCATATCTGGCCATGCTTGCAGCCGCAGGCGACAGTTCCGGCCGCGACACGCCCGCGTCGGCCGGCCCGGTTTACCCGGCAGTCCCGGCCGTGCCAGGTGTCGCCAGGCCGCCGGGACGGGCCCGCCGGCGGGTTCGCGGTCGTTAGTCAGCCATAGCGACTGAGATTCGACGACGATCATGGCCGGGCCAGGCGGGGCCGGGGCGGCGGGTCCCGCTGGCCGCCTAGACTCCCCTGCGTGAGCCTTGAGATCGGAATCGTCGGGCTGCCCAATGTCGGCAAGTCCACCCTGTTCAACGCGCTGACCCGGGCCAGCGCGCTGGCGTCCAACTACCCGTTCGCGACCATCGAGCCCAACGTCGGCGTCGTCGGCATCCCCGACCCGCGGCTGGCCGCCCTCGCCGGGCTGTATGACTCGGCCAGGGTCGTTCCGGCCAGCGTCCGGTTCGTGGACATCGCCGGCCTGGTCAAGGGCGCCTCGCAGGGCCAGGGCCTCGGCAACCAGTTCCTGGCCCACATCCGCGAGACCGACGCGATCTGCCAGGTCGTCCGGGTCTTCAGCGACCCGGACGTGAGCCACGTGGATGGCGAAGTCTCGCCCGAGCGGGACATCGAGACGATCGCCACCGAGCTGATCCTGGCCGACCTGCAGACGCTGGAGAAGGCCGTTCCCCGACTCGCCAAGGAAACGAAATTCAATAAAGATCCTGAACGGCTCGCAGTGGCTGATGCGGCAGCCAGGGCGCAGCAGCTACTCGATGGGGGGACCACGCTCTTCGCCGGCGCCGCCGCCGCCGGGATCGACCTGGCGCACCTGCGCGAGCTGCAGTTGCTCACCGCCAAGCCGTTCCTGTACGTGTTCAACGTCGATGACGCTGAGCTGGCCGACCTGGCCTTGCAGGACCGGCTGGCCAAGCTGGTCGCCCCGGCCGAGTCGATCTTCCTTGACGCCAAGACCGAGTCCGAGCTTGTCGACCTGTCCGAGGCCGAAGCGGCCGAGCTGCTAGCCGAGCTGGGCCTCGGCGAGCCTGGCCTGGCCCAGCTCGCCAGAGCCGGGTTCGCCGCGCTCGGGCTGTCCACGTTCCTCACCGCCGGCCCGAAGGAGGCCAGGGCCTGGACGATCAAGGCGGGCGCCACCGCGCCAGAGGCGGCGGGCGTGATCCACACCGACTTCCAGCGCGGATTCATCAAGGCCGAGATCGTGTCCTTCGACGACCTGATGGCCGCCGGGTCCATCGTCGCCGCCCGTGCCGCGGGCAAGGCCAGGATCGAGGGCAAGGACTACATCATGCGCGACGGCGACGTGGTCGAGTTCCGCTTCAACGTCTAACGCAGCGGGGCCGTCGTCCGGGTCGGTCGGATAGCGATATCCTGGTCGGTCCCCGAGTCGGTCATGGCAGTCGGATTTGCCGGACGCCTGGCGTGGCTCTCCGGGTCGCCAGGACGGCGCTCCTGGTCAGGGCGCTCGTGGGGACCGCTGCCGCACCGGGTACCGGTTGCAGCGGCCTGGCAGGACCGGCGGAAGCGGGCCTGCCCGCAACAAGTCGCCGCACCGGGGCGACGACAGCATCGCGATCACCCCGAACTCCAGGACCGCCTACGTGGTCGGCGACAACGCGGTCTCCCCGATCGACATCGTGACCAACACCGTCGGAGCCCTGATCCCGGTCGGAAAGAACGCGGTGGCCATCGCGATCACCCCGTGCCCGCCGCACCACCCTCGGTGCACGTCGCCGCGGCGGGGCTAGAAGCGCGGGCGGGACGGGTCAGAAGGGCACAGGCGCTGTGCCGCGCACGGCGATCTGGTCGATCTCGCCGGGAGGGATGGCGCGCGGATCCGCCGATAGGAACGTCTGGCCGGCGCTGCCGTCCGCCGCGAGCTTGAGCGCCAGCGCTAGCGGCAGCCTGGACTGCTCTGGCGCGGCCTGAGCGCTGGCGAAGCCCAGCCGGTCCGACCGCCCGCTGACCAGGCGCGCCAGGCCCACCAGCGGCTCGATGACCTCGATCGGGTAGTCCGTGCCGAGGAGCAGCCGGGCTCCGGACGCCGCCAGCGCGGCCCACGGGTACCCCATCGCGGCCCGCTCGGCCCCGAGCGCGGCGGGCAGATCACCGGCGTCGGTAACGGCGAACGACGGCTGGATGCACGCGGCTACGCCGAGCGCCGCGATGCGCGCGATCAGCTCGCTGGACTCCACGCTGGCGTGCTCGATGCGTGGTACGGCGGCGGCGATCGCCTGCCGGTCGCTGCCCCAGGCCAGCTCGTAGGCATCAAGCACGGTCTCGATGCCGCGGTCACCGATGGCGTGGGTGGCGATCCGCCAGCCCCGGCCGGCGAAGGGCTCGATCCTGCGGGCGAGCTGAGCGGCGTCCGTGAAGAGCAGGCCGTCACCGTCGGCGTCGGCGAAGCGGCGGCACATGGCGCAGGTGCGCGGCACCAGCCATCCGTCGGCGTAGAACTTGACCCCGTCCAGCCGCAGCCACGGGCCAGCGTCAGCTCTCCTGGACTCAAGCTCGGCGGCACTCGCCCGCTCGGCGAGCCCGCTGGCGAGGTAGACCCGCACTCGTACCGGAAGCGGGCCATCGCGCTGGATCCTGGCCAGCGCGTCGAGATACCACCAGTCCCGCATTCCCATCTCGGTCACCTCCACCAGGCCAGCGCGGGCCGCGCGCGCCAGGCCACGGTGCAGACGGGCCGCAAGCTCGTCCAGGGGCTCGGGGCTTGACGGCTCGGCGACATCCATCGGGGTGACGCCATCGCGAGCGACCTGCTCGTGGAATTCGCGGACGGTCGTGCCCTGCCAGGGAAACGGGACACCCGAAGAGTCCTTCAGCAGGTGGGCGTGGTGGTCGACGAAACCGTCCATCTCGATGCTGGGGCCCTCAGCCGGCATGGTCATGGGCACTGGCGCCGACCGGCAGGGAGATGGCGGTGATGGCGAGTCCGCGGCGGGCGAGCCAGCGGCCTTCGAAGCCGGTCAGCGCCTGGCCTGCGAGGACTGGTGTGCTGGCCGCGAGCAGCCGGGCGGAGAATGTCCCGTCCGGCCGCAGGACGATGTCGGCCTCTTCGAACCCCAGCCACGTCCTGGCCAGCGGGAACCAGGCCTTGTAGACCGACTCCTTCGCGCAGAACAGGAGCCGATCCCAGTGGACGGCGGGGCTGGCGCGGCCGAGCTCGGCCAGCAGGGTCTGTTCACTGGCGAGAGCGATGTGGCCGAGGATGCCATCGGGGAGCGGCGCGTGCGGTTCGGCGTCGATCCCGATCGTGGCGATCGCGTCGCTCAGCGCCACCGCCGCCGCGCGGTAACCGTCACAGTGGGTCATGCTGCCCACCACTCCGGCCGGCCACTGCGGTGCTCCGCGCTCTCCTGGCAGGATCGGCGCGGCCGGAACGCCCAGCTCGGCCAGTGCCCGGCGAGCGCACAGCCGGACCGTGCCGAACTCACGGCGGCGCTTCTCCACTGCCCGGCTGATCTGGGCCTCTTCCTCGGGGAACAGGGACAGGCTGTCCGGATCGCCGAAGGCCTCGGCCGACGCGGTTCCAGCTGGAAGGATCTCCTCAATCACTGCGGCCGTCCAAGCCTGCGAGCCAGCAAGGTACCTTGACGGGCGACAATGTATCCGCACCGCACGGTATCCGCACCACCCGGCGGAACTGCCGCCGCGATCCGCTGCACGGTCGCGACCAGCGCCGCTGACATGCCGCCGGCCCGGCCGCAGCCGCGGACCGCGCGGTGCAGGAGGGACCGGTAGACGGCGATGTCTTCGCGACTATTCATTACCAATCGCGGCACCAGCCACCGCCTCCCGATGTTCCTGCCTGTCTATCAGCCGCAGCGGCTGGCCGGGTTGCTCGACGGTTGGCCGGATGGCCCGACGCTCGACGGCTGCATCGTCAACGCCTACTTCCTCTACAAGCAGCGGGAGCTGCGGCGGCAGCTTGAGAGGGACCAGAACCTGCACGACTACCTGTCCTTCGGCGGGTTCGTGGCCACCGACTCGGGGGCGTTCCAGGGTTTTACCCGCCAGCTCTACCTGAACAATGCCGACATCGTGCGGTTTCAGGACCAGATCGGCAGCGACGTGCTGGCGCCGCTCGACCTGATAACCCCGCCATCGGACAGCCGGGCCACCGCAGAGGCGAAGCTCCGCGCCACGGAGAAGCGCATCGTGCAGGCGCTGGCGATCACCAGGCGCGGCATCCTGGCCGGCGTGCAGCAGGGCGGCCGCTTTCCTGCCCTGCGTCACGACAGCGTCGGCCTGCTGCGCGATCTTGGCGTCAGGTACCTGGCGCTGGGCAGCCTGGTGCCGTTCTTCAACCGCAACCACGACATGCGGTTCGTCTGCACCGTGGCAGCCGACGCCCGCGCGGTGATCGGGCCCGACGTGCCCGTCCACCTCTACGGCGCCGGAGACCCGTGCGAGCTGCCTTTCCTTGTCGCGTGCGGGGTCAGCGTGTTTGACTCGGCTTCCTACGGGCATTTCGCGCAGGGCGGCTGGTACATGACTCCGTATGGCGCGCTATCCGACCTCGGCCCGCTCAAGGCGGGCGAGTACCGGTGCGACTGCCCGGTCTGCGATCGCCCGATGACCGAGATCCCCGAGGTCGGCGCGCTGACCGTGCATAACCTGTGGACGATCCTGGCCACGGTCGACGAGATCAACCGTCGGCTCGACGACGGCACCCTGGCGGGCTATCTCGAGCGGGTTCTCGAGGTGCACGAGGCCTGGTTCCCTGACAGCGCGCTCAGCTCGTCGTGGCGTGCGGTCGAGGCCGTCCGTGGGTGAGGTGGCTGGCGCCGCGGCGCTGCTAGCCGAGCTCGCCGCCGACCTTGCTGACCAGGTCACGCGGCGCTACCGGGTCGACCGCGCGGACGCCGCGTCGGCGATACTCGACGGCTTCAGCCGCCAGCCGAAGCTGCTTGCCGCGGTCGAGACGGCAAACTCGGCCGCTGACGTGCGCCGGACGCGGGCATACCGGGACGCGGCGGTCGCGACGAAGCGCGGCATCTATCAGCAGCTGCGGCGCTACCTGCCGGAACCGGCCAGCTTCGATGATCCGCTCGCCGCGCTGGCCTGCCTGCCGGCCGGCGCTGCCCGCGAAGTGCTCGCCGAGGCGATCCTGGCGGTGGCCGCCGCTCATGTCAGCACGGCGGAACGGCTGCCCTGCAAGGACGAGTTCCTGGCCAAGCTGGCCACGATCATCGGCGGCGCTGTGACTGGCAGTGACCGGGTCGCGGTGACCGGTGCTGGCGGGATCGCCGAGACCGGCGTCGGCGGGGCCAGCGGGTCCGCCGCTCGCGACGGCACGGCCGCCGGTGCTGGCGGCACCGTGGTCGACGTTGGCTGCGGCGTTTTTCCGCTGGTGCTCCCGGTCGGCTGGCTTGCCGGGCTCGGCGTGCGGGAGTACTGGGCGCTCGACAAGGACAGCCGGGCGCAGGCCGCCGTTGCCGAGTATGCCCGGATAGCGCCGGACCGGCTGATCCGGCCAGTCGAATGGAACATCGCGACCGGATGGGCGCCGCTGCTGCGTGCCGGGCTGCCTGGCAGCTGCGATGTCGGCCTGCTGCTGAAAGTGGTTCCCGTCGTGGCCAGGCAGTCACCCGAGCTGCTGGCGGTGCTGGCATCGACCCCCGCGGACCGGCTGCTGATCAGCGGGTCCCGGGTGGCGATGGCTAAGCGGCAGGACATCGAGCGCCGCGAGCTGCGGACGATCCTGCGCTTCTGCGCCGCGCACGGCCTTCGCCAGGCCGACGAGTTCCGCACGCCCGATGAGACCTTCCTGCTGGTCGAGCGGGGCTGACTGCCGGGCTGCTGACTGCCGGCCTACGGCTCGTCCCCCTCGTAGCGGCAGCCGGACGCGGCAGTCTCCCGCACCAGGACCGCGGACACCGGCAGCGTGCCGTCCAGCCGGTGCCAGATCCAGCGCGCCAGATTCTCGCTGGTGGGGTTCTCAAGGCCGGCCACGTCGTTGAGGCAGTGGTGGTCGAGCTGCTCGCGCAGCGGCCGGAAGGCGTCGGTGATCTCGGCGAAGTCGAGTATCCATCCGGTGTCGGCGCCGACCTGCCCGCGCACGTGCACCTCGACACGGTACGAGTGCCCGTGCAGCGACGCGCACCTGTGACCCTCGTGAACGTTCGGCAGCCAGTGCGCGGCCTCGAAGCTGAACTCTCGGAAGATCTCCATCATCGGATACCAAGGTACTTGTGGGTCTGCAGGCTCAGCCGCCATTGCGGATGCGCCAGGCAGTATTCGACCGCGCGCCGCGTGTTCTCGTCTCGATCCGGGCTGTCCATCGGCTGAAGCAGCAGGCGGCGGAAGCCCATCCGCTCGAATCGCTCCGGCTCGGCGCCTTCCTGGGGGAAGACCAGCTTGAGCTCGTCAGCGGAGGTGAGCACGAGATCGGCGCCGGCCTTCGGGCTCACGCAGATCCAGTCCAGGCCCTCGGGCGCCGGCTGCGTGCCGTTGGTTTCCACGGCGATCTCGAATCCGGCCTGATGCAGGCAGTCGACGAGCGGCGCGTCTACCTGGAGCAGCGGCTCGCCGCCGGTGCAGACCACGAACCTGGCCGCCCGCGGATGAGCGCTGCCCTGCCAGGCCGCGCTGATCGAGGCCACCAGGGCCGCCGCGGTGGCGAAGCTCCCTCCGCCGGTCCCGTCGGTGCCCACGAAGTCGGTGTCGCAGAACCGGCACACCGCGCTTGACCGGCCAGACTCCCTGCCGTTCCACAGATTGCAGCCAGCGAACCGGCAGAACACCGCCGGCCGGCCCGCGTTGGTGCCCTCACCCTGAAGGGTGTAGAAGATCTCCTTGACCTGGTACGTCATGGACCGCTTCCGGTGAACGCGGCCAGCGCTGGGTCTGGCAGGCCAAGCTCGGCGAATCCCCGGCTGCGCAGCAGGCACGAATCGCAGGTACCGCATGGCCGCCCCGATGGCGACGGGTCGTAGCAGCTGTGGGTGAGCCCGTAGTCGACACCCAGGCCGAGGCCTCGCTGGATGATCTGCGCCTTGGTCAGCTCGATCAGCGGGGCGTGGATCCGCAGCCGCTGGCGGCCCTCCACGCCAGCCTTGGTCGCGAGGCTGGCCATCCGCTCGAAGGCGGCGATGTACTCCGGCCTGCAGTCCGGGTAGCCGCTGTAGTCCAGCGCGTTGACGCCGATGAACACATCGCTGGCGGCGAGGGTCTCCGCCCAGGCCAGCGCGTAGGACAGGAAGATCGTGTTCCTGGCTGGCACGTAGGTGACCGGAATGCCCGCAGTGTCCAGGTCGTCGGCGCTGTCGTGATGCGGCACGGGGATGTCCGCGGTCAGCGCGGAGCCGCCGAAGACGCGCAGGTCGATCTCGGCGACAACGTGGGAGACCGCGCCGAGTGCGGCGGCCACCCGTTCCGCGGCTAGCAGCTCCACGTCATGACGCTGGCCATAGCGGAAGCTCAGAGCGTACGGCTCGTAACCGTCAGCGCGGGCTATCGCCAGCACGGTCGCAGAGTCAAGACCGCCGCTGACCAGCACTACCGCCTTCTGGCGCATGTCCACTCACCCGTTCCATGATCATGCCACGACCGCTGCCAGCCGCCCGCACGCCCACCCGGCCCGCCGCGCGGGCCCGGCGAGCCGGGGCACCGCCGGCCCGGCCTTAATAGACTCCAGGGTATGAGCACTCAGCCAGCCGGGATCAAGCCAGCGATCAGCGAGCCCGCGACAGCCAACGGCGCGCCGGGGCTGGCGGTCGCAGCGCCTCCGCCCGCACGTCAGATCCGTACCGAGCGCAGGCATCACGGCGACACGGTTGTCGACGAGTACGCCTGGCTGGCAGACAAGCAGGACCCGGAGACGATCGCCTTCCTGGAGGCGCAGAACGCGTACACCGCGGCGATCACGGCGGACCAGGCGGACCTGCGGGAAGCCATCTTCGGCGAGATCAAGGGCAGGACCAAGGAGACCGACCTCTCGGTGCCGGTCAGGAAGGGCGGCTGGTGGTACTACTCCCGCACGGTGCAGGGCCAGCAGTACCCCGTGCGATGCCGGCGCGCGGTGCGCCCGGACGACCAGGGCCCGCCGATGACCGAGGACGGCTCACCGCTTGACGGCGAGGAGATCCTGCTCGACGGCAACGAGCTGGCCGGCAGCCACCCGTACTTCTCCCTCGGCGCCTACAGCATCAGCCCGGACGGCAGCAAGCTGGCCTACTCCACCGACTTCGCCGGAGACGAGCGCTTCACCCTCCGGGTCAAGGATCTGGTGACCGGCGAGATCGCCGCGGACCAGATCCCGAACACCTACTACCGCCCCGCGTGGTCGCGAGACGGCTCGGCGCTGTTCTACCTGACCGTCGACGACGCCTGGCGGCCCTACCGGGTCTGGCGGCATCTGATCGGAACTCCCGCGGCGCAGGACACGATCGTCTTCGAGGAGCCCGATGAGCGGTTTTTCGTCTCCGTCAGCCTGACCCGCAGCGAGCGCTTCCTGGTGATCGCCGCCGTCAGCAAGCTGACCACCGAATCCTGGCTGCTCGACGCGGACCGGCCGGAAGGCAAGTTCCGCGTGGTGGTTCCGCGCAGGCAGGGAGTCGACTACCGGATCGAGCATCAGGCCGGCGCCGGCGGTGCGGACCGGCTGCTGATCCTGCACAACGACGGCGCCGAGAACTTCGAGCTCGCGACCGCGGCGCTGGAGCAGCCGGGCGCCTGGGCGCCGCTGATACCGCATCGCGCGGACACGCGGCTGATCGACGTCGGCGCTTTCGAAAGCCACCTGGTGGTCTACTTCCGCCGGGACGGGCTGACCGGGCTGCGGTTCCTGCGCGCCGACGGCAGCGAGCATGAGGTGGCGTTCGATGAGGTGGTCTATCACGTGACGCCAGGGGCTAACCCCGAGTACGCGTCCCGGCTGTTCCGGCTCGGCTATGGCTCCCTGGTGACGCCGGATTCGGTGTACGACTGCGATACGCGCACTGGCGAGCTGATCCTGCTCCGCCAGCGCCCGGTGCTCACCCTGCCAGGCCAGGAGGAGTACCGGACCACCGACTACTCACAGCACAGGGAATGGGCGACCGCGCCTGACGGCACGCTGATCCCCATCTCGCTGGTCTGCCGGAAGGGGACGCCGCGCGATGGCAGCGCGCCGCTGCTGCTCTTCGGCTACGGCAGTTACGAGGCCTCGTCCGATCCTTACCTGTCGGTGGCCAGGCTCTCACTGCTCGACCGCGGCTTCAGCTTCGCGATCGCGCATGTGCGCGGGGGCGGGGAGATGGGCCGCCACTGGTATGACGACGGCAAGCTGCTCAACAAGATCAACAGCTTTGCCGACTTCATCGCCTGCGCGCGCCATCTCGCGGACAGCGGCTGGACCAGCCCCGGCCGGCTGATCGCGCGCGGGGGCTCGGCCGGCGGCCTGCTGATGGGCGCAGCAGCGAACATGGCGCCCGAAGCCTTCGGCGGCATCGCCGCCCAGGTGCCCTTCGTCGACGCGCTCACGACGATACTCGACCCCTCGCTGCCGCTCACGGTGACCGAGTGGGAGGAATGGGGCGATCCGCTGCACGACCCGGACGTCTATGCCTACATGAAGTCGTACAGCCCGTATGAGAATATCGCCACGGATCGGAGCTACCCGCCGATCCTGGCTGTCACGAGCCTTAACGACACTCGCGTGCAATACGCCGAGCCAGCCAAATGGATCGCCAGGCTTCAGGCGCTCGCCAGCGGCGGGCCGTTCCTGCTCAAGACCGAGATGGTCGCCGGGCACGGCGGCCGGAGCGGCCGGTATGACGCCTGGCACGAGGAGGCGATGGTGCTCGCCTGGATCCTTGCCACGGCCCGCGGATCAGGCAGCCGGCCGGGATGGGACGGAGCCTAGACTCTGCCCGCCTGCTGTCCCCGCGAGGCAGGTTCACAGGTTAGTAGGTACGCGGCACGGTTCCTGGTCCTGCGGATGAGCTTTCGCCGGGCAGGCCGGATCCTTGAACGGCGGGTCAGGAACTGCCTGGGCTGACACTTCCTGCCCTGCTGAGGCCGACTGTCACAGCAACAGTCACAGCCGGGAGATGGGCTGTGCATGTCCAGGTACGCCTGTCCGGAGGAAGGCAGGTTTCCGATGCGCGTGCACACTCGCAGCGTTCACCGCCTTGCTCGCAGCCCATTACGCAATGCGATCACCGCAGGTCAACGGCGACTGTCCAGCGAGTCCAGCTTGTCAGCTGCTATCCCAATTGTGGCGTCATTTCGCAGGTCATCGGCGCGTCGGCATCCGCAAAGAGCCGCGAGGCTGGGCGTATTGCCGCAGAATGGTGCCCGACACGAGCAAAGGTGCGCCGCAGCTCTTGGCCGCGTAGGCGCAGGAGAGCAGGCGGAGGTGTGATGGCTACGGGCAACCAGGTGCTGCCCGGAGCCCCGGTAGCTCCAGAGCAAGAATCAGGCAGGTCACGGCAGGCCAGGCCGCGATCCGGCTCGGGAGGCCGATGGCTCGTCTGGGTACTGCGAGTCGTGGCCTGGCTGATCCTGCTGCTGATCGGCTACCGGGGCGTCGTCGCGATCGTGACCGGGTCGACCAGCTCAGCCAGCCAGCCGACACCGGCCAGCGAGCCCGCCGGAGGATTCCCGGTATCGCTGGCGCAGGCCTACGCGCTCGCGTTCGGGCAGGTATATCTCAACTTCAGCCCGGCCAGCGCCGCCACCCGGAGCAGCGAGCTCGCCGCCTTCCTGCCGCCCGGGGCTGACCCGCAGCTCGGCTGGGATGGCGCGGGGACTGAGCTGCTGCAATTCGAGCAGGTCGCCGGTGTCATAGTGAGCGATCCGCACCATGCCGTCGTGAGGCTGCTCGCCAGGATCGATGGACGTCTGATTGAGCTTGGCGTTCCGATCTACTCGGCCGATGGCGGGCTGGTCGTCTCCGGGCAGCCCGCGCTGCTACCGCCGCCGGCCCGGGTCGTGCCACCCCCGCCGCCAGCGGTCCCCTCTGACGCCGCCACCCAGACGACGCTGGCCCGCCAGCTCCCGCCCTTCTTCAGAGCCTTTGCCAGCGGTGACAAGCTCACGCTCGGCCGCTTCCTGGCCAGCGGCGCGCAGGTATCCGGCCTTGACGGCGCGGTCTCATTCGGCAATATCCTGCAGATCAGCGTGCCGGCCTCGGGAGGCGCTACTCGCGACATCGAGGTCACGGTGATCTGGCGGCTGACCGGCCAGACATCCGCGGCCGGCGGGTCGCCTGTCGGCAGCACTCCAGCGCAGGTCCAGATGACTTACGCCATGACCGTCGTCCAGCGCAACGGCACCTGGTATGTCCGCTCGATCGGCGCGTCATCCGCGCTGCCAGGGTCGTCCTCATGAGTCCGTCCCAGCTAGCGTGGGCCGCCTGCAGGCCGTGCCCACCAACCCCGGAGTAAAGATGTCGCCCCACCTCGTCATGGCGGCGATCCCCGCCGCGCTCAGCAGCTCCGGCCTCGTGTCGTATCTGCAGAACCTTTTCGGGCCGCTGTTCCTGGGGATTGTCGGAATCGTCGCAATCTTCTTCCTGTTCACCCGCGAGATCATCCGGTTCGTGCAATTCTTTGTGCTCGCCGTGGCCATCGCGGTCATCTTCTACGTGCCGGGCATAGTGCGGTCGCTGGCGATGGGAATCGCCCACGCGTTCGGCGTTCACTAGCCTCCGGCAGCGGTCACGACAGCAGGCGGAAGGAGAGCACCAGGTGGATTTGCCCACCTACACCAACATCTGGCGGATCGAGAAACGGCTCTACAAGCTGTATGACTTCCGGCTGCCCATGCCGTTGCCGATCGGCCAGCTCACGGTGTTCGCGGCCATTGCCGTGCCGTACGTGGTGCTTCTCACTGTGCTCGGACTTCCTTTCAATCACAAGCTGATCTGGCTTTACGTGCTGCCGCCTGGAGTCCTTACCTGGCTGGCGACCCGGCCCGTCCTGGAGAGCAAGCGGCTGCCTGAGCTAGTCGTATCCCAGCTGCGCTACCTCGCAGAGCCGCGGGTCTGGTGCCGGATGGCGCCGCTCGCTGAGAAGGACGTCGTCGTGGTGACCGGCCGGGTATGGCGGCACGCCCGCGCTGCCCGGCGACCAGCGGCGGCGACGGCGCCTGCGATCGCGTCAGCGGCGCG
>DATNIU010000228.1:0-28216 GCA_035604275.1 Streptosporangiaceae bacterium
CATCCCGGCTCCCCGTACCTCCGCCTCCCGCATCCCGGCTCCCCGTACCTCCGCCTCCCGCGCGGCGGCTCCCCGTACCTCCGCCTCCCGCGCGGCGGCTTCGCGCGCCGCCGCTTCCCTGACGGCGGCATGAGCAGACTCGCGGGCGGCTGCCCCCGGCAGCGATGCAGCGTGACCGAACACCGGCGCGTCCTGGCCGCTGGATTCGCCATCCACGGCGTTGGCAACCGGGAGGCCAGAACCTGGTACCTGAGGGCCACGTGCGCCGCGCTCGGGGCGCCAGTCGGGAAGATCCATGAACTCGATCGCCGCTGAGTCAAGCGGATCAGATCGCCGTTGCGACCGCCGCCTGCCCGGAACTCGCTGCTCGGGAGCACCCGGCGGGGCCTGATGCGGAATCCGCGCCGGTGCGGCGGGGCTGGCCGACCGCACCGGAACCTCCCGCCCGCCTGGCAGAGCGGCGACAGCCGCGTATACCGGGCCGACGCAGTCGTGCCCGTCAAGCAGCCCGGCGAGTCGCTCGGCTTCCTCGGCGGCCAGTCCGAAGACGACGCGCGGCTGGCCCCACGGCTCCTCCAGCGAGTACCCCACGTAGCTAGAGACGGGCGGGACCGGATCTACCGCCAGGCCGTGAACCGCTCGCCAGCGCTGCCATGCCCGCTCAAGCGCGGCCGCTGCCTGCCGGGCCTGCAATACCAAATCTGGATCCCGCATGGCGATCATCCCCTCGTAGCGATGGCACGCTCCGCCCATGTGGCGGACCCCGGGCGTGCCTCGATGCACCAGCTCCATGCGGCGCGGCGCGTCAGAGGCAGGGCCACTGCGGTGCACGGACGCCTGTCTGCCGTCGCGCCCCCGGGCGGCGGCATGGCGACAAGTATGGTCTCGACTCGTGCCCGGCACGGGTGATTACTCAAAGTTGCATGTCAGCTGCGCTGAGCGATACCGCCAGCACTAGCCTCGCTGACTGGCCTGGAGCAGCCATTCGGGCTGCCCGAGCTCATGCTTGTCGACGACCAGCCAGGAACCGATATCGGCCCGGCCGGCGACGAGATCACGGGGCCGGAGCACGGCCCATGCGGCGGGCCGGAACACCGCCTATGCCACGGGCCGGAACACGGCCCATGCCAGCAGCCTTAGCCTGGATAGCTGTTGACGGATTGACGCACCCATTCAATACTCTCCGCGGGACCACTCTTCGCGGGACCGCAGCTCTCTCTCCGCGGGACCTCATCTGGGTCCACGCAGGCCGGATCGACCCCGGCGTTACCGCCGGGCCCCCGCCCAGAGCTGCACCGCTCTGCGCACCACGGCCCGATACGGCGTTGCCGCCGGGGCCGACCCCCCTGTTCCCTGCGCTGAGCCGCGCTAGGCATGCCGGGACGCGCCTGCCGCCCGCAAACCGGGCGCAGGCTGTGGCCGGGCGTTACTCCGAGCGCTGCTGGGGTATGCCGGCAAGCAAGGCACGAACCTCCGTCTCGCGGTATCGACGGTGCCCGCCTAGCGTCCTGATGGACGTCAGCTTTCCGGCCTTGGCCCACCTCGTCACTGTCTTGGGGTCAACCCGGAACATCGTTGCGACCTCTGCCGGCGTCAGCAGCGGCTCAGCCTCTGGGGTACGTGCAGACATTTGGACGGCCTCTCCTCCTGGACCGGTACTACGATCCTGCGTCTCTTACGTTCCTGGCTCCATTCGGAGCCTGCCGTGGATGTCCTATATGGTCTACTGTTACCATATTGCCATCACCAGCGGTGACAAAGCGACCACCAGGAGCAGAAGTTTTTTGCCATGTCCCCGTTGCCCCCGTTGATCTGAGTCACGTTGCGTGATCCTACAGACACGCACCGTCGCAACGGGCGGATTCGGAAAAGTCATGTCCGCCTCCTGCCGGCTACTGGACGTAGCCCCCCACGCGGTCACCGAGCGGCCGTGCAGCCCTCATGCTCGTGCTGCCAGCCCGGACTGTGCTTGCAGGTATGCTCGTCGCTCACCTCCGATCACCGGGAGGTCACGCAGTGTCACGGCTGCGATCCGCGTCCGCCGGGTAGCACGCTGCCCCCTGGACTCCCCCGGTCGCGGAGAACCCCACGCCGTCTGCAACTATCGACCGCGCCGGGATAATCCTCCGCAGTTCTACGTCATGCTCTCTCACGAGGTATTTGCCCCGCACGGGCGTCTTCATGCCTTGCGCCCATCAAGGCTCCCCGTGGACTGATCACGGGAATACGCTTGGGATCGGATCCCCGAGTCAACGAGGACGCGGGACGGACCCCGGGAGTGACCGCCTTGGCAAGTGTGCTCGTACCGGCTGACAAGACCACTGCTGACAGCGACGACGGTGCCCCGGCGGCGGCAAGCACCGTCCATCAGGCCGGGCACGAGCAGGTCGTGTTCTGTCACGATGCCCCGACCGGCCTGCGAGCGATCATCGCCATCTACTCGACCGCGCTCGGGCCAGCCCTGGGCGGCACCAGGTTCTACCCGTACCCGAGTGAGCAGGCTGCGCTTGCCGACGTGCTGAACCTGTCCAGGGCGATGGCCTACAAGAACGCGCTGGCCGGCCTGGACCTAGGCGGCGGTAAGGCCGTCATCATCGGCGATCCTGACCGGATCAAGTCCGAGGCGCTGCTGCGCGCATATGGCCGCTTTGTCCAGTCGCTCAACGGCCGCTACATCACCGCCTGCGACATCGGCACCAACAGCGAGGACATGGACATCGTCGCCAGGGAATCCAGGCACGTCACCGGCAGGACCGTGCCGTATGGCGGGGCCGGCGACTCGTCGGTGCTCACGGCCTTCGGGATCTTCCAGGGCATGCGCGCCGCCGCCGAGCACGTCTGGGGCAGCGCCAGCCTGGCCGGCCGCGTGGTCGCCGTCGAGGGAGTTGGCAAGGTCGGCAGTCACCTGCTCGAGCACCTGATCTCCGATGGCGCCCGAGTCTGCATCTACGACGTCAATGCCGCCGCGGTTCAGCGCGTCCGGGCCAGCTACCCCGACGTCCTTGTGGCCGCCGGCCGCCAGCAGCTGATCGGCGGTGAGACCGACATCTACGCGCCGTGCGCGCTCGGCGGCGCGCTCGACGAAGAGACGGTGACATCGCTGCGAGCACGGATAGTCTGCGGCGGCGCCAACAACCAGCTCGCTCATCCGGGCATGGAGAAACTGCTCCAAGAGCACGGCATCGTCTACGCGCCGGATTACCTGGTGAACTCGGGCGGCGTGATCCAGGTCGCCGACGAGCTTGAGGGCTTCAGCTTCGAGCGGGCCAGGGCGCGGGTGGAGCGGATCTTCGAGACAACGAAGCGGATCCTCGCGATCGCTGACACCGAGAGCGTGCCCGCCGCCGTGGCCGCTGACCGGCTCGCCGAGCGCAGGATGTCGGATGTCGGCAGCCTGCGACGCATCTGGCTGGGCGGCTGATTGCACCCGGTGACGGCCGCCGGAGGCGCGAGCCGCCCAAAACAGGTACGGTTGTCTGTGTACGGAGGCACTAGCCGCGCTGGGATCCATGCGCTGGAACTGCAGCGGGGCAGTCTAACGTGCAAGAAACCCGATAATCGTCGGCATACTGATTCAGTAGGCATCAGCGCGGTGACCAGGGACCTGGCGGGTCCCGTACGTTCGAGGGGGTCGAGCCAATGGGGCGCGGCCGAGCCAAGGCCAAGCAGGTGAAGGTGGCACGCCAGCTGAAGTACAGCGGTGGCGGAACCGACCTTGACCGGCTGCGGGCAGAGCTGGGCGTCGGCACGGATCAGCGGGAGACCGACGGGCAGGACGCACATGCGGACTACGGCGACCGCTACTCCGTGGCTGACGACGATGATGATGATGATGATGATGATGATGCCGACGACGACGATCTCGACGATCTCGACGACGACTAGGCAGCACGCCTGAGCGGTCGCCTCGCGACCGCTCAGGATGCCCGGCATGCTGGCGGCAGCGGTAGCCGCCGAGGGTCACATCGGCCTGGTTAGAGCGGCCCGCCGGAGACCGTGAGCGGCAGGTACTCAGACAGGTCGGCGCGCGGGCCGCTGGGCCGCAGCTTGCCGCCGCGGACCGCCTCGTCCCAGCGCACCCGGCCGATGGCCAGCAGGATCCAGGTGACGGCGTCGGCCTCGACCACGTTCGGCGGCGTTCCGCGAGTGTGCCGCGGCCCGGCGACGCACTGGATGGCGGCATACGGCGGAATGCGCACCTCTACCGCCCGGCCGGGCGCCCGCGCTTCGAGCAGGCCCAGGGCGTGGCTGACAGCGCAGCGAAGGGCGGCGGCCTGCGGAGCGAGGCCGGAGTCAAGCGCAGCGACGACCGCGTCCAGGCATGCCGCT
Organism: Streptosporangiaceae bacterium; assembly: GCA_035604275.1. Taxonomy (GTDB): domain Bacteria; phylum Actinomycetota; class Actinomycetes; order Streptosporangiales; family Streptosporangiaceae; genus Chersky-822. The sequence continues at coordinate 4,330 of DATNIU010000228.1, forward strand.
CCGAGTGCGGCCACCGTGCCCGGCCCGGCCCATGGCCGGCTGCCAAGCGCCGAGCGCTGGCCATTGACCGCGGCAAGCAGCCGCTCCGGGTCGAGACGTCTGGATGGCATCGCCCAGACCGTAGCCGACGACAGGCCGGCCCGCACTCCAGTCCGCACGCGCGCTTCATCGGGCAAGTAGCGACGTGCCACGCTGGTACGCGATAAATTCCTCGCTATGCCAGCCCAGCGCAGGATGAGTCCGGGGCGGACCCGTGGATCCTGGATCCCGCGCGTGACCGGCATGGGCGTCGTCGTGCTGCTCGCCGGCGGGGGGCTGGCGGTCTACCTGGGCTCGCAGCACGCGGCCAGGCCCGATCACGATGTCGCGGCCCTGTCGCTCAAGGTACTCAAGGTTCAGACGATCGGCCTGATCGACTACGGGCCGGACGATGACGGCGACCAGTCGAACCATGACGCCGACGACCATCCGCTGATGCTCCGGCTGACCGGTGCCGGGCTGGCGTTCGTGCCGATTCCGAAATCTGAGCTTATCGCGGGCGTACCGTTGTGGACCGCGGATCAGATGGCAGATGGCAGCGAGATCTTCATCTATATCCCGACCGGGCGCTGCCTGACCGCCGCGCGCGGCACCAGTCTCGGGCTCGCGCACTGCGACCTCGGCCTGAGCCAGCGCTGGCGGCCGGTGCATCTGTCGACGGTGGCCGGGCAGCCGATCGCTCAGTTCGCCACCGCCGCCGGGAACTGCCTTGCTGCTGGCGCCCACGCCGGTCCGGCCAGGCTCGCACCGTGCGGTCCCGCGCGCACCAAGCCGCAGGAGATCGCGTTCTGGTGGAGCGCCTGACGCCTGGCTGGCTCAGGCAGGCGCCTGGCTGGCTCAGGCAGGCGCGGCGTCACCGTGCCCGCGGGCAGGCGCCGTCAGCCAGCGTCCCTGAGTGCCGAGGATGACAGCTGGGTTAGCGGGGCGTCGTCGCGCCACTCGATCCGCTTGCGCAGCGACACGACGGTGCCCCGGCCAGGACCGGTCCGCAGGCTCACGTCGTCGACGCACGCTCGCATGATCGCCATCCCCCGGCCAGACTCGGGAAGCTGCGCGATCTCGATGTTCCTCGCCCGTCGCCCGAGCAGGGAGACCGGCCTGACCGGCGGCCTGCGCAGATGCGCACGGCGGCTCGGCAGCCTGACCGGATCGAAGCCGCGGCCGCTGTCAAGCACCTGGAGCACGCACCGGTTCCTGCCGACCTGGACCACCACCTCGTAACGGCGGCCAGGACCCGCGTGCCGCAGGACGTTTGTGCAGGCCTCGGTCACGGCAAGCAGCATGTCAGAGATGTCATCGGGGTCCACGCCGAGGCGGCTGAAGGTATCGCCGAGCACTCTGCGGACCACCGGGATACTGATGGTCTCGCGCGGAAAAACAAGGCAGAACCGCACGTCCCTGGCCGGTCCCTGCGAGTGCAACGCCCGTGTCCGCATTCGCTCCTCAGTTCTCCGAACTCACCTCTGCGCTCTGATCACATTGTGAGCGTTTCCCGTGCTGGGCCGTGGTAATCATGAACTCGGGCGATCTTCGGACGAACAGTGCCGTTCTTCCAGGTCAATAGCGGGTTGCCGGAGCCAGGAATCCTTGCCGCGCAGGGCTAGAGCGAGGTATTCGGGCGCGCGGGCCGCCGGGCGTGCCGCGTCGCTCAGAATCGCCAGGACAGCCGGCCGAATTCGGCCCGGCCGTCCTGCTCCAGATGGCGAATAGCCGCCGACCTGAACCGCCCGGCAGCCACCGGGCCAGCCACCGGCCAGCAGGCCCGTGGCAGCGGCCAGCAGGCCCGCGGCAGCGGCCAGTGTCACCGGCCGACAGCGCAAACTCGCCTGTGCTCCGGGCAGATCGCCGGTCTCAGGCTCGAGCCCCGTGCCGCGCGATCCGCGCATCGCCGAGACCGCGAAGTGGCCGGCGCGGCAAGGTTCCCGCGAAGCGGGCGATAGGCCCGCGGCCTGCGCGCGCAATCGGCCACAATCTTGGTTACCTGACCGGGCGTGCGCGCAAGCTCCTCTTGAGCGAGCATAAGGAATGCCGGGTACTGTCACTGCGGAACACGACGGACGACCGACCGGCCGCCGGCCCTTGCTGGCGACCGTCCCTGAGCATGCAAGGAGTGGCACGTGGCCGTCAAAGCTGCCGGGCGAGCTGCCTCCCAAGCCGACTTCAAGCCGCCCCAGCCGGCGGAACTGATCCAGTTGCTCACCCCGGAGGGCGAGCGAGCCGAGCACCCTGACTATCCGCTGGAGATCTCTACCGACGAGATCAAGGCGCTCTACCGGGACCTGGTCCTGGTCCGCCGGATCGACTTCGAGGCAATCGCGCTCCAGCGCCAGGGCGAGCTCGGCATCTGGGCGTCGCTGCTCGGCCAGGAGGCGGCTCAGGTCGGCTCGGGCCGCGCGCTCGGCCCCCGCGACATGGCCTTTCCGACCTACCGGGAGCACGGGGTCGCCTGGTGCCGCGGCCTGGACCCGACGAAGCTGCTCGAGCTCTTCCGCGGTGTCAGCCACGGCGGCTGGGACCCCAAGGAACACAACATCGCCCTCTACACGATCGTGATCGGCAGCCATGTCCTGCACGCCACCGGCTATGCGATGGGTATCCAGCGGGACGGGGCGCTCGGCGAGGACGGCCAGGCGGCGATCGCGTATTTCGGTGACGGCGCCACCAGCCAGGGCGACGTGAACGAGGCATTCATCTGGGCGTCGGTCACCAACGCGCCGGTCGTGTTCTTCTGCCAGAACAATCAGTGGGCGATCTCCGAGCCGCTGGAGCGGCAGAGCCGCGTCCCGCTCTACCTGCGCGCGCACGGCTTCGGTTTCCCCGGTGTACGGGTCGACGGAAATGATGTGCTCGGCTGCCTCGCGGTGACCAGGAAGGCCATGCAGGCGGCACGGGAGGGCCAGGGCCCGACGCTGATCGAGGCGTACACCTACCGGATGGGCGCGCACACCACGACCGACGACCCGACCAGATACCGGCTCTCCGCCGAGCTCGAGTCCTGGAAGCTCAAGGATCCGGTCGAACGCGTGAAGCAGTATCTGATCCGCTCCGGGCTGGCCGACGAGAGCTTCTTCACCGGGATCAGCGCGGAGGCCGACGAGGTCGGCAAGCGGGTGCGGAAGGCATGCCTGGAGATGCCGGACCCGACGCCGCTCTCGATGTTCGACAACGTCTACGTCGAGCCGACCGCCCTGCTCAACGCCGAGCGCGCCCAGCTGGCCGCGTACCTGGATTCCTTCGCTGGCGAGGAGGGCGCGCGATGACCACTCTGACGCTGTCGAAGGCGCTGAACGAGGGCCTGCGCAAGGCGATGGAAAACGATCCCAAGGTCCTCATCATGGGCGAGGACGTCGGGCGGCTCGGCGGCGTGTTCCGGGTGACCGACGGCCTGCAGAAGGACTTCGGCGAGGACCGGGTGCTCGACACCCCGCTGGCGGAGTCCGGCATCGTCGGCACGGCGATCGGGCTGGCGCTGCGCGGCTACCGCCCGGTCTGCGAGATCCAGTTCGACGGCTTCGTGTTCCCCGCCTTCGACCAGATCACCACGCAACTGGCCAAGATGCGCTACCGGTCGCTCGGCAAGCTCATCCTGCCCGTCGTGATCAGGGTGCCCTGTGGCGGCGGCATCGGCGCCGTTGAGCATCACAGCGAGTCGCCGGAGGCGCTGTTCGCCCACACAGCCGGCCTGCGAGTGGTCGTCTGCGGCGATCCGGCCGACGCCTACGCCATGATCCAGCAGTCGATCAGCTGTGATGACCCGGTGATCTTCTTCGAGCCCAAGCGGCGGTACTGGGACAAGACCGAGGTCGATCTGGCCGGCGGCGTGGCCGGGGCTGCGCCGCTCGACCGGGCGCGGACCCTGGCCAGCGGAACCGACGCCACCGTGCTCTGCTACGGGCCGATGGTCCGCACCTGCGCCGAGGCGGCGGTCGCGGCTCAGGCCGACGGCCGGTCGATCGAGGTCATCGACCTGCGGTCGATCGCGCCGCTGGATACCGAGGCGATATTCGCGTCGGTCCGCAAGACCGGCCGCTGCATAGTCGTGCACGAGGCGCCGGTCACCGGCGGACTGGGCGGCGAGATCGCCGCGCTGGTCACCCAGGAGTGCTTCTACCAGATGGAGGCGCCGGTGCTCCGGGTCGGCGGCTACTCGACGCCCTACCCGCCGTCCCGGATCGAGGAGCACTACCTGCCGGATCTGGACCGGGTTCTGGACGCCGTCGACCGCGCGTTCACCTACTGAGAGGGCCTCATGTCAGAGCTGAAGCAGTTCAAGCTCCCCGATGTCGGCGAGGGCCTGACCGAGGCGGACATCGTCAAGTGGCACGTGCGACCTGGTGACAAGGTCACCATTAACCAGATCATCGTGGAGATCGAGACCGCCAAGGCCGTTGTCGAGCTGCCCAGTCCGTACGAGGGAGTCGTGGACAGCCTGCTGGTCCCCGAGGGGACTACGGCCGACGTCGGTACGCCGATCATCTCGGTCCAGGTCGGCACCGGCCCGGCACCGGCCGGCTCGAACGCGCTCAGCTCGGTCTCGCTCGGCTCGGTTACCGGCGGCGCCGCGGGCGCGAGCGGCGCGGTCGCGGCCGGCCCGGCGGGCGAGATCTCCTCCCCGCCGATCGAGGGCGCCGTCGAGCCGGGCCTGCACGGCAGCCCGGCACCGAAGGCCGAGCGCCAGGCCGTGCTCGTCGGGTACGGGGTCAAGCTCGGCGCGACCACCCGGCGGGCCAGGAAGACCGCGATCGGTCCGCCGGCAGGCCGCCAGGCCGGCTCACCCGCATCGATGCAAGCCATGCCAGCCCGGACCGCGGCGCACCGAGCCGCCGCTCAGCTCGCGACGCCAGCTCCCGCGGCACAAGCGCCGGCGCCACAGGCAACGCCGGCAGCACAGGCAACGCCGGCAGCACAGGTGCCCGCAGCACAGGTGCCGGAGACCCGGCCGGCCATTCTCGCCAAGCCGCCGGTCCGCAAGCTCGCCAAGGAACTGGGCGTTGACCTGACGGGGCTAGCCGGTACCGGACCCGCTGGCTCCATCACGCGCGAGGACGTCCAGGCCGCCGCTGATCAGGCAGGCGCCTTCGCCGCGATCGGCGCCGCCGGGATCACGGCCCCAGGCGCCGTCTCCGGGCTGGCCCTGCTGACCTCCCTGCCACGGGAGGAGCGCATCCCGATCCGCGGGGTTCGCAAGCACACGGCGGCCGCCGTGGCCGCGAGTGCCTTCACCGCGCCGCACGTCACCGAGTTCCTGCAGATCGACATCACCGAGACGATGGCGGCGGCGGCCAGGCTCCGGACCCTGCCTGAGTTCGACGGCGTCCGGGTCTCGCCGCTTGTGCTGGTCGCCAGGGCACTGCTGATAGCGGCCGCCAGGCATCCGATGATCAACTCATCCTGGGACGAAGCAGCCCAGGAGATCGTGGTCCGGCACTACGTGAACCTCGGCATCGCGGCGGCGACCGACCGCGGCCTGGTCGTGCCAAGCGTGAAGGACGCCCACGCGCTGTCGCTGTCCGACCTGGCGCGGGCGATCGGCGAGCTGGCCGAGACCGCGCGGGCCGGCCGGTCGACGCCGGCCGACCTGCGCGGCGGCACGATCACGATCACCAACGTGGGGATCTTCGGAGTGGACACAGGAACCCCGATCATCAGCCCGGGCGAGGCCGCGATCCTGGCCTTCGGGCAGGTCAAGGATGCGCCATGGGTCGTGCAGGGGCAGCTGGCCGTGCGTCAGGTCTGCACGCTGGCGCTGTCGTTCGACCATCGGATCATCGACGGCGACCTGGGATCGGCGGTGCTCCGCGACGTCGGCGCCATGCTGACCGACCCGCTGCGCATGCTCGCGTGGTCATAGCCCGCGGTCCCGCCGTTCGCCACCGATTCGGAGCGCTCATGATCAGGCACGTCGCGATGTTCTCCTGGATACCCGAGGCGACCGCCGAGCAGAAGCAGCGAGTGGCCGCCGAGCTCGCCGCGCTGGCGCCGCTGATGCGAGGGCTGCGAGGTTACCTCTTCGGCGCCGACGCACACCTGGTGGAGGGCAATGCCGACTTCGCGGTCGTCGCGGATTTCGAGGACGCCGAGGCATATCTTGCCTACCGGCATCACCCGGCCCATGTGGAGGTCGTCAACCGGGCGATCCAGCCCATCGCCAGGCAGCGCACTACCATCCAGATCGAGATCTGACCGGTCCGAGGGCGCGGCGCGAACGAAAGCGGCGCCTCGTGCTCACGTTCCTCCGGACGCGACGGCCCGTTGCGTGCGTTGCGGCCACCTTGTCGGACTCGCAATCTCAGGACTAGCCCGGTGGCATGTGTCGTACACTCCCGGCATGGAGCTGAAGGACTCGGTTCTCATGATCCTCACAGAGTCCGGAGAGCATCAGGAACTCGCGCGGCTGGCGCAGTCGGCGTACGAGATCCTCTCCAACGACCGCGAGGTTCCTTACGGAATCCTGAGCAAGATGCTCGGCGAAGCCAGTGGCAAGGGCGTTCTCCGCGCACTTCAGGGCAAGTACAGCGGCACGGCTTACAACGCCATGCTGATCCCGATCTGCCGGGAGATCGACCGGCAGAAGCCAGTGCCTCCGCGCCGGCGCACCGGGCTGCGGCCGGAAAGCGCCGACCCGCTCACGGCGGATATCTACGGCTGAGCCGCTCAGAACGCCTGTTCGGGCAGTTCCATCAGATCAAGCGTGGTTGCCTCGACGATCTCGCGCTCGGCTGCCAGCCGAGGCAGCACGGCCTCGGCGAAGAACCGGGCGGCCGCGATCTTGCCCTGGTAGAACGCCTCGTCACGCTCGCCGGCGGTGTCTGACCCGGACGGGCCGCGGGCGTCCAGTTTCTTCATCGCGACCTCGGCCTGCCGCACCAGCAGCCATCCGATTACCAGGTCACCCAGCGCCATCAGGAACCTTGTGGTGTTCAGGCCGATCCGGTTGACCTCGTCCGGCTGCTCCATGGCGGCGGCCAGGTAGCCGTGCATGCTGCTCACCATCGCCTCGACGTGACCAGCCGCCCTGGCCAGGGCCGCCCGCTCCTTCTTGAGCCTGCCGTTGCCGCCCTCGGCCGCAGCCGTCTCCCTGACCTCATTGAGCAGGTAGGCCAGCGCCTTGCCCTCGTTCCGTACGATCTTGCGGAAGTACAGGTCCATGCCCTGGATCGCCGTGGTTCCCTCGTACAGGCTGTCGATCTTGGCATCCCTGAGGTACTGCTCGAACGGGTGGTCCTGGAGGTAGCCGGAACCGCCCAGGGTCTGCAGCGACAGCGTGAGCATCTCGAACGCGCGCTCCGAGCCGACGCCCTTGACCACCGGCAGCAGCAGGTCGTTCATCCCCGCCGCCAGCGGGTCGCTCTCGCCGTTCGCCCGCGCGATCTGCTGGGTGTCCTGGAAGGTGGCCGTGTAAAGCACGAGCGCCCGCATGCCCTCGGCGTAGGCCTTCTGAAGCATCAGGGTCCGCCGGACGTCCGGGTGATGCATGATCGTGACCCGCGGCGCCGTCTTGTCGCTGAGCTTGGACAGCTCACCGCCCTGCACCCGGGCCTTGGCGTACTCGAGCGCGTTCAGGTATCCGGTGGACAGCGTCGCGATCGCCTTGGTGCCGACCATCATCCGGGCGAACTCGATGATCATGAACATCTGCCTGATGCCGTCGTGCACGTCGCCGACCAGGGTGCCGATCGCCGGATGGCTGGCGCCGAAGGTGAGCTCGCAGGTAGCGGAGACCTTGAGACCCATCTTGTGCTCAAGGTGGGTGGCATAGACGCCGTTCCGCTCGCCGAGGGAGCCATCGGCCGCGAGCAGGTACTTGGGCACCAGGAACATCGACAGCCCCTTGGTGCCCGGGCCTGCTCCCTCTGGCCGGGCCAGGACCAGGTGGAAGATGTTCTCGGTCAGGTCGTGCTCGCCGCTGGTGATGAACCGCTTGACGCCCTCGATGTGCCAGGTGCCGTCCGGCTGCCTGATCGCCCTGGTCCGGCCCGCGCCCACGTCCGACCCGGCGTCGGCCTCGGTCAGCACCATGGTGGCGGACCACCTGCCCTCGACCGCGCGCTCAGCGAACCGGCGCTGCTCCGGGGTGCCCATCAGCCACAGGGCGTGCGCGAACGACGCGCCGCTTGCGTACATCCAGACCGCCGGGTTCGCGCCCAGAATCAGCTCGGCGACGGCCCAGCAGAGCGAGCGCGGCGCGGCAGTGCCGCCGAGCTCGGCCGGCAGCTCGAGCCGGAACCACTCGGCATCCATGAAGGCGCGGAACGATCTGGCGAACGCCTCTGGTATCCGCACCGAGTGGGTCGCCCGGTCAAAGACCGGCGGATGGCGGTCGCTCTTGGTGAAAGACTCGGCGAGCGGCCCGATGGCCAGGCGGTTGACCTCGGCAAGAATCCCCCGAGCGGTCTGCTCGTCCAGATCCTCGTGCGGTGCGGAACCGAGCATCGCCTGCCTGTTCAGCACCTCGAACAGGTTGAACTCGATGTCACGCAGGTTGCTCTTGTAGTGGGCCATGCTCATCTCCCGCCGGAGTCTCCACTGCCATTACCGGTCAGTAACTTGAGTGTACTACTGGTCGGTAACTACGGGAAGCGCTCGCCCGTGAGACGGTTACTTGCGGGCCAGAACGCACATAGCACGGATTCCGTGGCTACATTTCGTATATAACGGGCGTTAACCTGACTGAAGACCGTGCTAAGTGCGGTTGCCGGCCTGCGACCACCGCCAGTGGCCGGGGGTTTTGGGTAATTAGTCGGGATTCAGAGTATGTTCACCGCGCGGGCAATGACCAGGGCGCCGAGGGCCAGCGAGACGGCGGACTGGACGAGCATCGTCAGCTTGGCCCATCGGGCGAGCGGCAGGACATCGGTCGGGCTGAATGCCGTGGCGTTGGTGAAGGACAGGTAGAGGTAGTCGACGAAGCGCGGCCCCCAGCCCTGAGGCGTCAGCTCCGGCGATGTCATCTGGGGGAACAGCAGATCGGGATAGGGCGACTTGCCCTCCAGCCGACTCACCGGGCCGCCCCGGTCGAACTCCCAGTACCACAGCGCGAAGGCGATGACGTTGGTGCCCCAGATCGCGGCGCCGGAGAGCAGCAGGTCGATCGCGTTGTGCCCGCCCGCATGCAGCTGGTTCGTCACGATCGCCTTGACCAGCAGCGCCGCGGATATCGCGTTGCCCGCCGTGATCAGCAGGATCAGCGCGATGCTCGCCGCGCGGATCGGGCGGGACCGTCGCTCGATCCGAACCGGGTTCGCGGCGAACAGCCCGATCAGGAGCGCGCCCTCCAGGGCGAAGATCAGGTAATGCAGGTACACGGGGCGCAGCAGGAGCTGGGAGGGCAGCAGCCGCTGCAGCACGATTGCGACGACGACCGCGGCCGATACCGGCCACCGCGGCTCGGGCCGATCCTGGCGATGAAGCCTGCTGGCGCCAGCGGACTGGAGCGACTTCGCGGCGTGATCGAGCAGGTGCAGCATCTCGTTCCGCCAGAGCAGGTCCTGCTGGCCGTCCGGCCGTCCGAGTCCTGGCAAGTGCACGTGATGGTGCTGTGGTTGCGCGCCGGCCTCCTCAGCCGACGCCGGGTGATCAACGTGCTCGACATGCTCGGCGTGCTCGGCGAACTCGGCGAACTCCGCGTGCTCGGCGAACTCGGCGAACTCCGCGTGCTCGGCATGCTCGGCGTAGTCGATGTGCCCCGTCTCGGACTGCTCGCCCGACCCGTTTCCTGCGGACCCTAGCGCGGCCTGGCCCGCCTCGGGCTGTCTGGCCTCGCCGGGTGCGCCGTCGGCCCGCGGCGGCTCGTCAGCCCGACTAGCTGCTGATTCATGCTCGGTCATAGGCTCATTGTGGCCGCATGCCCATTCCGTGCGGCCGGATCGCCATCTAAAGTGTCGCCATCGATACGTTTTGGCCCCCCGGCAAGCGAGGTGGACGATGGCGCTTGGCCTGACCTCAGAGCACCTGGAGCTTGCCGCGGCCGTGCGCGGGTGGGCACAGCGGCGCAGCCCGGCGCAGGCGGTGCGGGCCGCCGCCGACGGGCCAGATCACGGTGCCGAGCTGTACCACGGCGTGCTCGCGCCGGGCCTGGCCGAGCAGGGCCTGCTCGGACTGCACCTGCCCGAGGCCGATGGCGGGCAGGGATACGGGATACCTGAGCTGGCGGTCGCGGCAGAGGAACTCGGCCGGGCGCTGCTGCCCGGCGCGTTCCTGCCGACCGTACTCGCCAGCGCCGTCCTGGCCGAATTCGCGCAGGCGCAATTCGCCCGTTCCCACGACGACCGCCAAGGGGACGACCGGCAAGGCAGCGACCGGCAAGGCAGCGACCGGCAAGGCAGCGAGCGGCCGGGGGACGGCGGGTCCGGGGATGGCCCGATCGTCGCCGGATCGATCGGCAAGCTGATCGCCAGCCTGGCCGACGGTTCGAAGACTGGCGCGGTATCCCTGGCCGGGGGCCTGACCGGCGAGCCGGCCCCGTACGGCGGGCTGGTCGTCTCCGGTGAGTCAGGTCCGGTCCTCGCCGGGTCGATGGCCGACGTCATCCTCGTGGGCGTGCGGGCCGGCCAGGGCACGGCCTGGGTCGTGCTCGACTCGGCTGATCTTCAGGTCGCGGCGGTGGACAGCCTGGACCTGACGAGGCCGCTCGCGCGGGTGCGCGCCGACGGCGTGGTGGTACCGGCGGACCGGATACTGACCGGGCTCGATCGGGCCTCTGTCGCCAGCCTTGCGGGGGTCATATTCGGCGCCGAGGCGTGCGGCATCGCCGACTGGGCCGTGCACACCGCCACCGAGTACGCCAAGGTACGCCAGCAGTTCGGGCGCCCGATCGGGCAGTTCCAGGCGGTGAAACATCGCTGCGCGCGCATGCTGACCGAGGCCGAGCAGGCCGCGGCCGCCGTCTGGGACGCAGCCAGGACCGGGCCGGGAGGCGAGCGCGAATTCGCCGCGAGCGTCGCGGCCGCGGTGGCGATCGACGCCGCGGTCGACACCGTCAACGACTGCATCCAGACCCTGGGCGGCATCGGCTATACCTGGGAGCACGACGCTCACCTGTACTACCGGCGGGCGATGTCGCTGCGCGCGCTGCTCGGCTCTGCCGCCGCCTGGCGCGAGCGGGTGGCCAGCCTGGCCCTGGCGGGCGCTCCCCAGTCCATCCGGGTGGAGCTGCCGGAAGGCGACGCGGAGTTCCGCGCCCAGATCGGGGCCGAGCTCGCCGAGATCGGCCGGCTCAGCGGCAGGGAAAGGGCGCACCGGCTGGCGGCCGGCGGATGGGTCGCGCCGCACCTGCCCAGGCCCTGGGGGCGTGACGCCAGCCCGCTTGAGCAGCTCGTCATCGACTCCGAGATGCGCTCAGCCGGGATCCGGCCGCCGAACCTCGCCATCGGCGCCTGGGTCCCGCCCGCGCTGATCAAGTACGGCACGCCAGAGCAGCAGGAACGCTTCCTGCTGCCCACCCTGCGCGGCGACTACCTGTGGTGCCAGCTATTCAGCGAGCCAGGGGCCGGCTCAGACCTAGCGGGCCTCCGCACTCGCGCGGAGCGGGTCGACGGCGGCTGGCGGCTCAGCGGCCAGAAGATCTGGACGTCGCTGGCCCGCGAGGCTGCCTGGGCGATCTGCATCGCAAGGACAGATCCCAGCGCTCCCCGCCATGACGGGATCAGCTACTTCCTGGTCGATATGCACTCGGCGGGCGTCGAGGTCCAGCCGCTGCGGGAGATCACCGGCGACGCTCTGTTCAACCAGGTCTTCCTAGACGACGTGTTCGTTCCCGACGACCGCCTGGTCGGCGAGGTCAACGGCGGCTGGCAGATCGCCAGGACGACGCTGGCCAACGAACGGGTCTCGTTGTCGCAGTCATGGACGTTCGGCTCAGGCGTGCCCGAGCTGCTCGAGGTGGCCAGGGCCGCGAGCCACCCTCCGCTTGCCGAAGTGGGCAGGCTGGTGTGCCAGGGCCGGGCAATCGACCTGCTCGGGCTCCGGGCGACGCTCAAGCGGCTATCCGGCACCGAGCCGGGAGCCACCGGCAGCGTGCGGAAGCTGCTTGGCATGCGCATCGCCCAGCAGATCTCCGAGGCCTGCTGGGCGATGTCCGGCGACAGCGGCGCTCTGGCCGCCGGCTTCGGCCCGTCGGTCGGCCCGGACGGCCAGCCAAACGGCGGCCAGTGGGCCAGGCAGGTCCTGCTGACCAGGGCGCTGACCATCGGCGGCGGCACCACCGACATCCAGCTCAACATCATCAGCGAGCGCATACTCGGCCTGCCGCGCGATCCCGATCCTCCGGCGACGTGAACCGCCGCTCAGCCACCGCCGGACAGCTGAGCAGCCCAGGGACCGCAGGCGGACGACCCGCCGCTGACAGATACCGCACATTTACCCTGTGCGAGGTTAGCCTTCTCAGAGCGATTCTTCCGTGGAGGTGGATTGACCGGCGGCGAACCCCCCGAGGGCGCGGCGGGCAGAGCCAGGGAAGACGCGGCGAGCACCGCCTGGCAGGAAGGGCGCGCGGCCGGTCAGGCACCGGCCGAGCGGCGGCTGCTCGCTACCATCGCCGCTGGCAGGTCGGCACGCATGCAGCGAGCGCTGGTGCTGGTCATGAGCACGATGTCGGCGCTCGTCCTGCTGGCGGCGGGCAGCGGCTGGCTGCTGGCGAGCTATGTCAGTGACCATCTGACCAGGCTGGACGCGGGCACCTCGGGCACCCCGGCGAGCGGTCCGCTGAACATTCTGCTGGCCGGCGTGGACGTCAGATCGGGCCTGACCAGGCATCAGCAGTTCCTGCTGCACGTCGGTCATGTCGCCAGCCACAATTCGGACACCCTGATCATCGTGCACGTGTCGGCCGACCACCGCCATGTCGAGGCGATCAGCGTGCCGAGAGACTCCTGGGTCCGGATTCCCGGCTACGGGATGAACAAGATCAACGCGGCGATCGGCCTCGGCGGACCGAAGCTGATGGTCAGGACGGTGGAGGAACTGACCGGCCTGACCATCAATGACTACGTCGAGGTGAACTTCCTGGGGTTCGTCAAGGTGATCGACGCGCTCGGCGGGGTGAACATCTGCCTGCCGTATGCGGTGGACGATCCCTACACCGGCCTGCACCTGTCGGCCGGGCGCCACCACGTGAACGGCATCAGGGCGTTGCAGTTCGCCAGGGACAGGCACTCGTTCCCGCTGTCCGACCTGTCCAGGATCTCCGACCAGCAGCAGCTTCTCGCCTCGGTCCTGACCGAGGCGGTCAGCTCGGGCACGCTGACCGATCCGCTGCGGTTCGCCAGGTTCCTGGCGGCGATCACCTCGGCGATCCGGGTGGACCAGGGGTTCGACGTCGTCAGCCTGGCCCGCCAGCTCCGCTTCGTGCGCCCGAACGACGTGACCTTTGTGACGGTGCCGCTCGCGAACACCAGCTACCTGACTCCCACCGGCCAGTCGGCCGTGCTCTGGAACTGGCAGGCGGCGAGGACTCTGTTCGCGCAGATCGCCAGCGACCGGCTGGTCCGGCACCGGCGGGCGAGAACCCGCCGGGCCGGCCAGCCCGCTCGCGGGGCCAGTAGCCCAGGGAACCGGCCGAAGACGGCGGCACAGGCCGCCTGCCGGTAACGGGCCGGGCGTGCGCTCGCACCGTCTGCCCGCAGTCGGCTGCGGCGGCTCAGACTCCTGAGGCAGGCGGGAAGCCAGTCGCGCCACCGGCGTCAGGGAACCCGCCCGGCGCAGGGTCAGCCTCGGGCGGAGTCTGCGTCGCGTCTGGCGCGGGAGCCCCAGGGAACCCAGTCGGCGCGGCCTCCGGGAATCCCGTCGGCGCCGCCGGAGGGAATCCTGTGGGGGCCGGGCCAGCAGGCGCCGCACCGGGGAAGCCAGCCTGAGCCGGGCCAGCAGGCATCGCACCAGGGAAGCCAGACGGTGCCGGGCCGGCAGGCGCCGCACCGGGGAAGGACGTGGCCTGGCCCGCATCCGGGAATCCGGTCGGCCCGCCAGCCTGCGGGAAGGACGCCGGGGCGCCGCCATACGCTGGAGCGCCGCCATAGGCGGGAGCGCCGCCGTACGCCGGGGCCGCGCCCGGAGGAGTCGCCGACACGTTCGGGTCCAGTGGGGCGTCCGTGCTGGTCAGGAAGTCACCCGGTCCCATCTGCGGCTGCTGGACCTGTGTCGCCTGCTGGACCAGGTTCACGTTGTACTGCGTCTCGTGCGCGGTGAGATCCGCGATCAGCCGGTCGATCTGAGCCTGCGTGTCGCCGCTGGCCCGGCCGGTCCGCTCGGCCAGGATCGCGAGCCCAAGGCCGCGGAGCAGCCCGTCTGACCGGCGGTTCGCCTGCGACATGTCGAACTTGGCCATGCCGGCGTTCGCTGTCTCCTGGGTCTTCTGCGCCAGCGTGGTCGCCTGCGCCTTGACCTTGTCCATCAGTCCCATGTTTCCTGCCTCTCCAAGCCTGTGACCTGGGCGGACGTCAGGAACGAGGCCCAGCGTGCTTTCTAAGCGACTGTCAGCACCACAGTAATGGTGATTCCGCGCACGACGGACGTTTTCCGACCGGCTGCGCCAATTGCGGCCAGCGGCCCTGGCCCGTCCCGCTCGCGCGGAGCCTATGACGGCCATCTCAGCGTAGAGTGCCACGCCGACGGGCGGAAGAGTAGCGGCCAGGGTGCCCGTGCACCGCTCAGCCGCGCGCGGCAGCGAGCTCGCTCGCGGTGGTCCTGGCGATCGCCAGGACATCGGAGGCGACGTTGATCAGGCGGCATCCGTTCTCGCGGTACAGCCTCGCCGTGACGCCGTCGGCTGAGTGCACTCCCACCGGCTTGCCCGCCCCGGCACACACCGCCCAGATCTGCTCAAGCGCGGGACGCAGCACGGCGTCGTGCGGGTCAAGCGCGCAGCCAAGCGAGTAGGAAAGATCCCTCGGTCCGACGTAGATCCCGTCCACCCCGGGCACCGCGAGTGTCGCCTCGAGGCTCGCCATCGCCGCCCTCGATTCCACCATGATTATGCAGAACGGCTCGACCGCGCTGGCCATGACACCGCCGCCGGACCGGTACCCGGCCGGCGGGTAGTGGCACGCGCCGACCACCGTGCGCGCCTGCTCGGCCGACTCCACATTCGGCGCGATCACCCCGGTGCAGCCGAGGTCGAGCGCACGGCCGATATCGGCGGGGTGGGCATGCCTGACCCGGCCGACCGGCTCCGCGCCCGCCTGCCTGATCGCCGTGGTCAGGGCCGGCAGATCACTTTCCGTGGCGCCGCCGTGCTGAAGGTCGATGACCAGATAGTCCAGGCCGGCCGCCGCCATCGCAGCCGCCGCCAGCATGTCGGGGATCGTGACCCAGCCGCCATACAGCGGCTCTCCGCTGCGAAGACGGGCGCCGAGCGATTCGTTATGCATCTGACAAAGCCAAGCACATGCGGCAGCCGGCGCTGCCGGGGCATCCCCCGGATCGCGCCGCCGGTCCGCCTCATCAGGCGACGACCCACTGGATGGTGAATCGCGAGTCGGCCCGCGCGCCCGCGTTATTGACGCAGCTGATGTCGGCGACCGGATTGGCGCCCTGCGCCCATGACAGCGCACCCGGCAGTGGTGATCAGCGGCCGGATGTGGCGAAGCAACGGACATCGATGACCTGGCCGTTCGCGGTGCCGTGCCGGCCGGCGACCGCGGACAGCCCGACCGCGGCCGGCGCCGGCCCGGACAGCCCGACCGGCGCCGTCGGCATCTACCAGCGCGCCGGGTTCTCCGCGCGGCACGAGCCGTTCGCGATCTACCAGAAACCGCTGGCCGCGCACAGCCACCCCGCGACGTCTGGCGCTCGCCCTGGGAGATAAGTTGCCGCCCATGGAGGTCCAGGAGCACATCAGCGCCTTGCAGGCCGATGGCGTGCGGCTGGCGGCGGCCGCGGCGGCGGCCGGGGAGTCCGCGGCCGTGCCGAGCTGCCCCGACTGGGCGGTGCGCGACCTGCTGCGGCACATAGGCGGCGTCCACAGGTGGGCGACCGGGATCGTCACCGGCCCGCGCACGGAACCGTGGCGCGTGGATCTCGACGAGGTCGTCGGAGCCTGGCCGGCCGACCGCGACCTGGTCGACTGGTTCGGGCAGGGCCATGCCGCGCTCGTGGCGGCCCTGACCGAGGCGGATCCCGGGCTGGCCTGCTGGACCTTCCTGGCCGCGCCGTCGCCGCTGGCGATGTGGGCGCGCCGGCAGGCGCACGAGACCGCGATCCACCGCGCCGACGCCGAGCTCGCGGCGGGCCGGGTGCCGACGGCTTTCGGTGCTCCGTTCGGCGCGGACGGGGTCGACGAGCTCGTTTCGTGCTTCATCACCCGTGGGCACGGTCGGCTGCGTGCCGACCCTCCTCGCACGCTGCGCCTGCGGTGCACCGACACGGCCGGCGACTGGCTGGTGCGGATCGGCACCGGTCGCGTCGAGACCACGCGGTGCCCGGCGGAAGATGCCGGTGACGCCGACTGCGAGGTGAGCGGCCTGGCATCGGATCTGTATCTCGCGCTGTGGAACCGCCAGGGCGATGACACGCTGACGATCGAGCGGGACGGCAGCGTCCTTGACCTGTTCCGCGAGCAAGTGAAGGTCCGCTGGTAACGGCGCCTGCCTGACAGCCAGCCGGTCACCGGGCGTTCGCCGGAAATGGGGTGGCACCGCCGCAGCCGCTCGGTCAGTCTGGTGGCCTGATCACCCGCTGCGTCTGGAAGGAGTGTCCGTGACCGAGCCAGCATTCGATGTCGAGGGCCTCTTCGGCGAGGACTACCTGTACTTCTACGCGGAGTCGCTCGGGGGCAGGGCGGACGCCGAAGCCGAGCTGATCTGGCGCCTGCTTGAGCTTGAGCCGGGCATGGAAGTACTCGACCTCGCCTGCGGCCACGGCAGGATCGCCAACGCGCTGGCCGCCCGCGGCTGCCAGGTGACCGGTCTGGACACCACATCGCACTTCCTCGACCTGGCCAGAAGCGACGCCGCCGCCCGCGAGATCGCGGTGACCTACATCTCCGGTGACATGCGAGAGCTGCCGTGGACGGAACGGTTCGATCGGGTGATCAACTGGTTCACCGCATTCGGCTACTTCGGCGACGCCGGCAATCAGCGGGTAATCGATGAGGTAGCCCGCGTGCTCAGGCCGGGCGGCCTTTTCGCGCTCGAAATGAACAATCGGGACGGGGTGCTCCGCCGGTTTCAGCCGTCCAGCGTGCACCAGCGCGACGGTGACCTGCTCATCGACCAGCACACATTCGAACCACTGACCGGCCGGATGGTCACCGAGCGAACCACGGTCCGCGACGGCCGGATTCGCCGCGTCCCGTTCTTCGTCCGCATGTACACCTTCACCGAGCTGCGGGACTGCCTGCTCGGCGCTGGCTTCGCCCGGGTGGACGGCTACGACGAGAACGGCGGCGCGCTGAGCATGGATAGCCGGCGGATGATCACCGTGGCCCGTCGCTGACCAGCCGCCACGCCAGCGTCCCCGCACGGCGACGGCTCGGCGGCAGCATCCCGGCACGGCGGCAGCACCCGCCACAGCGGCAGCACCCCGGAACAGCGGGCAGCACCCCGGCACGGCGGCAGCGCGGCGCTACCATCCCGGCGCGGCGGCAGCGCGGGCGGCATCCCGGCGCGGCGGCAGCATCCGGCGCGGCGACGGTGCCTCCGAACGCGTGTCTGGCTGCGAGAATCGGCATGTGCTCGACGAGGTCCTGCGGTTCCTGATCTGCCCCCGCTGCGGCGCCTCGCTGGCACGCGACGGCGGTTCGCTGCGCTGCCCCGCCGGGCACGTATTCGACGTCGCCAGGCAGGGATACGTCAGCCTGCTGCCGGCCGGCCAGAAGGGGATCAGCGGGGACACGGCAGCGATGGTGCTGGCCAGGGAGAGCTTCCTGGCGGCGGGCCATCTCGATCACGTGGCAGCCGAGCTCGTGCGGTCAGCGGCCCGCGGCGGCCGCGGCGTGACCGGTGACGCCTGCGTGGCCGACGTCGGCGCCGGAACCGGTCATTACCTGGCTGCCGTGCTTGACGAGCTTCCTGATCGCGGCGGACTGGCGCTGGACGCGTCGAAATTCGCGCTGCGTCGGGCGGCACGCGCTCACGCCAGGATCGGGGCGGTCGGCTGCGATGTGCGGTGCGCGCTTCCGGTAGCCGACGGGGCAGCGGCGGTCGTGCTCAACGTGTTCGCACCGAGGAACGGCGCGGAGTTCCGGCGGATCCTGGCCCCGGGCGGGCAGCTGATCGTGATCACGCCGACTCCGGCGCACCTGAGCGAGCTGATTGGAGTTCTCGGGCTGCTGACCGTGGACCAGGACAAGCAGCAGCGGCTGGCACGGACGCTGGATCCGCATTTCACCCGCACCGAGAAACGCGACATCTCCCGGCCTGTCGCGCTGAGCCGTGCGGACATCATGGCGGCGGTCATGATGGGGCCGAGTGCCTGGCACGCCGATCCGCTGGCCTTCGAGGCGAGGATCGCCGATCTGCCGGATCCGCTTGAGGTCACCCTGTCGGTCACGTTGTCCTGCTACCGGCGATCGGATCGCCGAGCGGCGGCGAGCGGTCGCCGGTGACCGCGGCGAGGTCGCTGACGCCGGCCCGGCGCCGGTCTTCCCGCGGTGACCTGGCCCGCTCAGGTCTCGCGCCGTCGGGCGGCGGCCGGCCGACCCGCTGCCCTGCGGCGGTGTCCTGGCGCGCACGCACCGTCGTCGCGTCAGCTCGACAGCCCTGGCTGCCTCAGGATGAGCACGATCGAGAGGATCAGCAGCACGGAGCCGAAGATGATCAGCGCATAGCGGACACCGTGCAGCTTGAACGAGCTGCCGATGCCGACAAGGAAGAGCACGGCAGCAAGGAAGACCGTGATCCGAACGTAGTTGTCGCCGACGAGCCCCGCCTGGTTGCCCGCGTGAAACCGGGCATCGGCGGCGCTGTCGAGGGCGTTGGCCCTGGCCTGGACCGGCAGCCTGTACTGCGGCATGTACGTCGGGCCGGGCGGGGCATGCCCGTTGTGCGCCGGATCGGTCGCCAGCCACGCGTTGAAGGCGACCCGGAACTGAGGCCGGAACCTGTGCTCGGCGATCGCTTCCTTCTGCGGGCTGTTCAATGTGAACGCGATGAACCACGCTTCGAAGGTCGAGGAGTCGAAGTTGCGAAGCGAGAGGGCCGCCAGGGTATCCCTGGTGGCCAGGTTGCGCAGCGTCGATGACTGGGCAAGGTCGACGCGCGAAGCCGTGCCCCATCTGGCCGCCGAATAGCCCGCCCAGGCCGCCGTGACGGTGACCAGCGCGAGCAGCAGTGCCTCGCAGATCTGCACGATCTGGGAATGACGATCACCGGGCTTGTGATGACCCGCTTCGCCCATTGATGAATGCGAGCCCGCCCCGTGCTCATGCAGTTTCTTGCCGGCCTCGATCGGATTTAGTCCCTCGGCCATCAGCGTGCACCCCAGCTCCCCCGGCAGCCGGACGAGCATATCCGGAAACCCGGTCGCGACCGCGGACCAGTCGGCGCGGCACGCATGGCGGGTCGCGGGCGGCGGGCGAGGCCGCTGGCGCGGGCCGCGGGCCGTCAGGCCGTTGGCAGGGGCCGCGTGGAGGTGGAAATATTGTGGAGTGATCACGGATCTAGGCTGTTACGAAGAACGCTACCGGCTGACCGCCCGTGCTGGCCCGTCACTAGCCGGCGGCATCTGCTCGTTCGCTGTCCTGTCGGTCGGACCGCTATCGGTGCAGGTGATCTTCATCGTGCTGAGCGTGATCCTCGTCCTGCCGTGGCTGATCGGGCCGGTCTGCCGCATGGTCGCCTTCCGCGCGGACCCGGTCGGCATCACGCTCGGCACCGATCCGGCCGGCTGGCCATTTCGCCGCGTCCCCGCCGTGTTCGTGCACTGGGCGGACGTCGAGCAGATCATCCTGTACCCGCTCTACCCGCGAGCGCGAAGCCGGTACGCGCACGTCCAGTGCATCGGAATCCGGCGGCGCCAGGGCACCGTGGGACTTGCCCCGGGCAGCAAGCCGGGCTCCGGCCGCCCGGTGCCGGGCCGAGCAAGCGGGGCATCGCGCAAGATCATCACCTGGCGGCTCGACCGCGACCGCCTTGCCGCCATCGCCGCGGCGGTCGCGCCGGGCATCCCCATCGTCGACGCCGGTCCTGGGCCCTGGTAGACCCTGCCAGGTCGCTCCGGCTGACAGCGAGGCACTGTGCCTCGCGGCGGCATCCGGTGCGGTCCTCCCCTGCCAGGCCGCGAGCCCGGTTCCGCTGAAGTCGAGCACGATCGGGGGCGTCAGAAGCGGGATGCCGCTGGGGCCAGGGGTCTTACTGATCCTGGCTTGCCGGCGGCTGCCAGGCGGGATCCCGGCCGAACCAGCCTGCGAGCCGGTCGTAGACGGGGGCGTCCCTGGATGTGGGTACTTCGGCGCCGAAGCCCTGGCCAGGCCCGCGGTGTTCGGGCCGGAGCATCGGCTGTGACCAGTTCAGGGCGTGCTCGGCAAGCGCGGGGTCAAGGGGCGCGTCCTGCGAGGTGGCCCTCGCGAGATCCCAGCCGTGCATCGCCAGCTCGGTGATCTGCTGATCGGCGTAGCCGCGCAGTGGAACTTGCCCGCCGCTCCAGGCAACCAGCCGGTCCATGTCGGCAGCGCGCCAGGTCGCGAGCAACTGGCTGGCTGCGGCACGGAATGCCAGAGCCCACTCGTCCTCCAGAGCCGCTGCCGGCGCGACCTGATCGCGCTTCGTCTATCTGCGCCGCGATTCCGTGCGGGACGCCGTCGGCCGGGTCCGGGCCTGGCACACGCTCCGCTCAGACCGGGCTCTTGGTGGCAGGGACGATCTTTCCGCTCTCGATCTGCGACCTGACCTTGGTGATCTCGGCCTTGAGCACGGCCGGAATCTTCCCGGCGAAGTCGTGATACGGCGCGAGCGCCACGCCGCCGTTGGCCAGGGTGCCGATGTAGGCCCTCCTGAAGCTGCCTCTGGCCGCCGCGAGCACCACGGTCTTGACCGCCTCGGCGATGCCCTTCGTCACGGAGGTGAGGAAGTACTTGCAGTACATGGCGGCGGTGAGGCAGCCGTCGGTGTCTGCCCACTCGATCGAGACGCTCTTACCTGAGGCGTTGGCCGTCTTGATCGCCTCGGCGGTGCCGAGGCCAGCTCCGCCGGCCACCGGGAAGATGACGTCGGCGCCTTCATTGATGAAGGTGTTAGCGATCCGCCGGCCAGCCGAGATGTCGGTGAAGCTGCCGAGGAAGACGCCCTTCTGGGTCTTCTCGTTCCAGCCGAGCACCCTGACATGGGTGTGGTGCCGGGAGTTGTAATACCGCACGCCGTCCCAGAAGCCGTCCATGTAGATGGTGACGGTGCCGAAGTTCTCGCCTCCATAGGTCGCCACGACGCCCGTCTTGCTCATGCCGGCGGCCAGGTAGCCGCCGAGGAAGCCGTCCTGCACGGTGCTGAACACGAGCTGGTCGATGTTCCTGACCTTCGTGCCGAACAGGCAGCCCGAGCGATAGGAGCAGTCAACGATCGCGAACTTCCGCTTCGGGTGCGCCTTGGCTGCCGCCTCGGTCGCGCTCGCCGTCAGGAATCCGACCGTGACGATGATCCCGCACTTCTGCGCGATGAAGGCGTCGATGTTCCTGGCGTAATCCGCCGTCGATGTGGACTCCAGGAAGGTGACCTTGATCTTTCTCGGTCTGGTGGCCGCGGCGCCGCGCATGCCCTGCCATGACAACTGGTTGAACGACCGGTCGTCGATGCCGCCAGTGTCGGTGACCAGGCACGCCTTGAACCTGGCGGCGGCAGCCGTGCCTGACGAGCGGCCGTGCGGTGTGCTCGCGCTACTGCTGCCGCCCCCGGCGGCCAGCAGGGCCAGAGCGGCAAGCGCGGCGGTAGTCCTGGCTAACCTTCTCACCGATCCTCCTCATGAGCGGCCCTACAGTCTCCTGGACCTCGCCAGTCCGGCATCCGGGCCGGCCAGTCAGCAGGCAGATATCCACGGGGGCTCCTACGTTGGCCTGGAGTCTATTACCGCCTGGTCTGCGGCGTTGGTTCAAGGACCAGCGCGAGTTCGAGCGTGGCGACGTGGTCGCCGGGCGCTCAGCGGGCGGGCCAGCGCTGCCCGGACCGCGGCCGGCGCGTCACCAGGTCTCGATCCGACCAGTTGGCGACTAGTCGAACGTATGGAATCAGTCGGCGCCTACTAGGCCAAGACCCATCTGCCCCGGCTGCTGGAGGCAGTCGCAGCGGGCAAGAGCGTCCTGATCACCAAGCACGGTGTGCCGGTGGCAAAGCTTGTTCCCGCCGGCCGCCTTGGACCTCAACCCGGCGAGGTCATCCGCTCGCTCCGGCAGGCCCGCAGCGGCGTGACACAGGCTGCCGGCGTATCCATCATCCCCGAGACCTAGCCCGCCGCCGATGAGCATCCGTTCGAGGGAATGCCGCCACCTCGGCGGAGTGCCCGGGCGAGCTAGCTGGAGCCGAGGCTATAGATAGGGACCGAGTGCGCCGACTGCGAATTGTCCGGCGCCGCGACGCAGCGGCCCGCTGCGGCGCAGGCGATCAGGCCGATAGCTGGCTCGATTCCGCTTTCCCGTGGCTTGCCGGTGTTCGTCTTCGGCAGGTTGACTGGCGTCCAGACATGGCCGCCGTCCCGCGTCATGAGAATGACGGGGCCAGCGGAATCACCCCCGGCGGCGTAGCACCGCAGCGCGGTGGGGCAGCTCATTGCCTGCGGGATGAACTGCCGCGCTCGCCGCACCGGCAGGGACTGGGTAACCCAGGTGGCGCCGCCGTCGCTGGTGGCGGCGAACGCGGTTGCGATGGCGGGTTCGCCGATCTGGCTGCTCATCGCTGCCCAGCAGTGCAGCCGGTCCGAGCAGGAGATCGTGCCGGCCTCGGGCAGGTCGTTGGACGCCATCGTCCAGAGCGAGTCAGGATGTGCCCCGCGCCGCCAGGTCGCGCCGCCATCGTGGCTGTACCAGGCAGCCCAGCTGCCTGGCGCGATCGTGAGCGAGCCGCTGCCGCTGACTGACCGGCTGTTGTCCTGGGTGATCAGCTGATCGAGCAGCACGCAGGTCGTGCCGCCGCAGGCCAGGTAGTCGGGCAGCTGACCGTGCGGCGCGGGCGGTCCCGCCGACCAGGTCAGCCCGCCGTCACGGGTGACAAGGACAGTGGCGTCGCTGGCCTTCAGGTCGTAGCCGGGCGCATAGCCGTTCTCCACGAACAACCCGACGCAGGTGTCGTGAGTCGTGCAGGCCAGTGCGTCCGCGAAGTTCACCGACCCCGGAATCCGTCGCGCCGCCCAGTGCTGACCGCCGTCCGTGGTGGCAAGCAGGACGACGCGGCCGGCGTCGTACCCGGCCGCGTAGCAGCTCGTTGCCGACACCGGGCACTGCAACGGCGTGGTGATGCTGATATCCGACGGCAGGCTGAGTGTCGTCCAGCTGGCGCCGCCGTCCCTGGATACTTCGAGCAGGTTGTACCGCGGGTCGGTGAGATACCCTGGCCCGCTTTCCGGCACCGGACGCGCTGCGGTCATGTAGC
Source organism: Streptosporangiaceae bacterium (assembly GCA_035604275.1). Taxonomy (GTDB): domain Bacteria; phylum Actinomycetota; class Actinomycetes; order Streptosporangiales; family Streptosporangiaceae; genus Chersky-822. The sequence goes on from DATNIU010000228.1 coordinate 27,873, forward strand.
AGACCGCTGTGGTCGGGCAGGAAAGGCCGTCGGGCGGCGTGCCGATGTCGTTGGCGTGCCAGTCCGGCGTGCTCAGATAGCTCAGCAGCCGCCAGCCGCCTGCCAGCTCGCGGTCCTTGCCGGCCGACCTGGAGTAGCCGGATAGCACGGCAGCGGCGAAGCGGGAGTGGTACACCTGCGGTGGCCCGGCCGGGTTCCAGGGAATCACCGTGCCGCCGTGAATGGCCACCGCGGTCAGCGCGCCGCCCAGTACCGCGGCCGCCGCCGACACAAGAACGACCGCGCGGCGCGCCGCGGGCGGGCGCTGCCTAGGGAGGCGACGCCGGCCGAGGTTTCCGGCGCTG
>DATNIU010000229.1:0-30602 GCA_035604275.1 Streptosporangiaceae bacterium
AACTGGGGCCCCTCACCCCGGAAGTGCCCCGCCTCCAGGGCCTCATAGCGGGCTATCAGGCGGTTGAGGTTGTCAGATGTCTTCTTGCTTAGAGCGAACCGGCCTGATTCCACTAGATCCTGCAGGTGGGTCGCTGACTCCGACAGGCTGAGGATCTGCCGCTCATCGCTGAGGCGCCGGCCGCCGACTGTGACGCCCTCCAGGAGAGTCTGCACCTCAGGGTAGGTGAACGGGTTGCCTTCCAGCACTGCCGCGTCCCACACATACTCGGGGAGCATGCGCATGAACCGCCATAGTGCCCTCCTGATGTCGTGCGTCGGCAGTTCCGGTACGGCGGAAACATCCCAGGTGAAGCCCAGGGCACTCGTGGCCTCATTCTCGCCCATTTCCCGGATGATACACCACGCGATGCATCGATCGCTACGTAAATCACCAGCCTCGCGTCGCTGCGATAGGTGATCGCGCCCAGCCGCCACAACCGCAGCAGGTCATGCGGGCGGCGGAACTGCTCTGGCCGCCGGGCGGCTCCCACGGCGTCGAAGGCGTCCTTGCCGTCGAAGGTGAAGGCGTAGCTGGACGAGCCCGGTCCATCACCGGCCTGCCCTTGGCGTCAAGCGCGGACTGGGTGAACAGCCTGACCAGCTTGACCTCCCTGGTCCCGGCATTCCCGTCTTCGGCTTTGCCGACGCGGCCGGTCGACCAGCCAGCACTGGCATCGGCGTTCGATCTGAAGCAGGCACGGGCGGGATCACCCTCCTTTGACAAGCTCTACCGCCAGGTCGTCTCGCTTCTCGGGTGTAGCCCGGCAGGCTGAGTGATGCCCTCGGCAGCCGCCGTGGCCGGGCGGCCCGTGCCGGGCGGTCAGCACCGCGCCTTCTGCCCGGTGCAGCCAGGCGATGTCCGCGCTGGTCAGCACGTTGCCGCCGATCCGCACCCAGCCGGATCTCCCGTCGCTGCCCAGGCAGGCCACCGGGGCGAGGGCCGCGTTGGTCGTGCAGATCTCGCCCTTCGGGCCCTCGTAGGCGCCGGCTGCGTTCTGCCAGAACTCGGCCAGCCCAGACGGGTCGACGATCAGGAGCGCGTTCTCCAGCCTCGGGCCGCGCGCGTCCTGGATCACCAGCCCGTCGACACCGTTGCGGGTCATCGTGACTCGGCACGGGTTGGCGGTGCAGAGCAGCTGACCGGAACTCCGGCTGACGGTCACGCCCAGCCAGTACCCGGCCCCGATCGCGATCAGCGTTCCGGCTGCCACCGCAGCGAGCGCGACCCTGGGGTTCTTCATGGCACGTCTCCTTCGGCTCCCGCGTCCGCGAACAGCATCTCGCGCAAGGACACTCGGTGGCGGTCAGCTTCCAGCTTGACCGCACCCAGCCGTCAGCGACAGCTCACGACCGCTTCCGCTCGCCGAGCGGCCCCGGTCTGCGGCCGGGGCAGGATCGCGGAGTCGCAGCCGCAGGCCGCAGGCCGCGTCACAGGCCGAAGGCCGCGTCACAGGCCGCACGCCGCCGCTACCGCGCTGGCAGCTGCCTCGCGGTTGGACGCGGCAGGGATGCCAGGGCGCTCGAAGTCGTACATGTAGATGTCGGCGGCCTGGGCCGCGCTGGTGGCCGCGTTCAGGGCCGGGAGATATCCGGACCACTGCTGGTTGTAGGCGAGAATCGCCTTGAGCTGAGTCCGCAGATCGGCCGGCGCGGCGCCGGTGACGAAGCCTGGCGGCAGCGGCGTCCACCCGATCAGCCCGCCGCCTCCTGAGCCGACCGACTCGGGGTTGCCCTTCGACTCCTGGTAGATGTTCCCCGCGATCCCGGCCGCCGCGATGCCGGTGTACCCGTGCGCGGTCAGGAAGCGCACGATCGCTACGTAGTTCGCCGGGACCGTCCCGCTGGATGCCAAGCACGTCATGGCCCTGCGCGCTCCGGCGTCAGCGGCGTGCCGGCGGCGGCCGGGCGATCGGCCCGGCCTGGCCGGGGTGCGAGCCGGGCCGGCCGCAGCCGTCCTGGCAGTTCTGTCGTGGCCGCCGCGACCGGCCGAGCTCACCGCCCGGAGCCTGCGCGCACCACCGGGGAACCCGCCCGCTGCCTGACCGGAGTGGGACAGCTGAGCCGGATCCATCTGCTCGGCCATCGTCGGACCCGCCGCCCCGGAGGCCACGTGCGATCCGACCGCGATCGCGGCCACTGCGCCGACGGCCGGAGCAACCCGGCCGGCCCGCCGGGCGGCATGCCGCAAAGCTGAGTCCGCGGCGTGCCGCCCGGTCCTTCTGATCTTCCGTTTCCTGCCATGTCTGGCTGTCCCCAAGACCTGCCCAACGCCTGATCCGCGCCCAGCTACTCGGCTTACTGCGCTTCTCGCCGGGCCTGACTCGTTCCCAGTCCGACAGCATTGCAGGATACTCCGCCCAGTGCAGGAGAATTCGGTTAAATAGCCCTAGAAGGGCTATCTAGCGATGAGGCTGACTAATCATCGATCTGCGCGCGAGCCCGTGCGTGGCTGAGCAGCAGCTCGCGGATGGATAGCCGGGGCTGAACTGGCTCCACGTCGACCTGCACCCAGCCGTCGATGACCGCGCACGGGTAGCTGCGGACCGCCTCCCAGGGCCGACCGACACACTGCCCGGTGCGGAGGTCGAAACGCCGGAAATGGCCGGGGCAGGTGACCACGCCGTCCCTGATCAGCCCGCCGGACAGCGCGATCGCGCGATGCGGGCACTGGTCGCCGATCGCGCGCGGCTGCCCGTCGGCGAGCGCCAGGCAGATCGCGCGGCCGTCGATGGTGACCGCGCGGGCAGCGCCCTCGCTCAGCTCGTCCGCCCGGCAGACCCGCACCCAGGCCATGGGGTCAGTACACGAACCCGATGACGGCGGACGACCGGCCAGCCCGGCGCACTGTCATGTCTCCGGCCCGGCGGCGGCTGGATCGTGGCCGGACGCCGGCAGCGCGGCACGGGCGATCGAGTACGGCTGCCCGCCGATGCCCCATTCGTCGGGGCCTACCTCGTAGATGGCGATCCTGACCCGCTCGATCGGCGTGCCGAGCGACTGCGCCACGGCCTGCGACACCGATGCGATCAGGGCATGCTTCTGCTCGACGGTACGACCGCGCACCATCGTCACCTGCACCAGCGGCACCAGAGTCCTCCTCTGCTAGCGGCAGGCCAGCTCGATGGTCCCGAGCCGGTCAAAGCGCGCGACGACCACATCGCCCGGCGTCACCGGGACCGCCTCGGTCAGCGCGCCGGACAGCACGACCTGGCCAGCGGTCAGGCCGCGGCCGCGGTCGGCGAGGGCCCGGACCAGCCAGGCGACGGACGCGGCCGGGTGCCCGAGCACCGCGGCGCCCGCGGCTGTGGCAACCAGCTCGCCGTTCTTCTCCAGCATCACCCCGGTCAGCCGGAGGTCGAACCCGCCCGGGTCGGTGACCTGCCCGCCGATCAGGAATCCGGCGCCTGACGCGTTGTCCGCGATGACATCGGGCAGGGTGAACGAGTAGCCGGCGAACCGCGAGTCGAGCACGTCGATCGCCGGGTACACGGCTGCGGTCGCGGCGAGCACCCGGGCGGCGGTGACATGCGGACCGGCCAGATCCTCGCCGAGCACGAACGCGATCTCCGGCTCACAGCGCGGCTGGATGTACCGGCCGCATGCCAGCGGCTGACCCACGTCGATCGCCATGTCGCCGGTGAGCCAGCCGTAGAGCGGCTCGTCGACCTTCATCTGGCGCTGCTTCGCCACGCTGGTCAGGCCGAGCTTGGCGCCGACGATGTCAGCGCCGCGGCGAACCCGGTCTGCCACCACCGCGTCCTGCACCTGATACGCCGTCGCCGCGTCGAACGGGCCAGCGGCCGTGGTCAGCGCCTCGATCCCGGCGCCGCTGGCGGCGGCCTCGATCAGGCGTGCCGCGAGCTCGGTAACCTCGCTCAAGGCTGTGCTGTCTTCCCGCTCAAGGCTGTGCTGTCTTCCCGCTCAAGGCTGTGCCACCCTTTCCCGTGCTGCCGCATTCCGCGCCGCCAGCTCCAGTGCCACGTCGATGATCATGTCCTCCTGGCCGCCCACTGCCTTGCGCCTGCCGAGCTCGAGCAGGATCTCGGCCTGGGAGACGCCGTAACGCTGTGCCGCTCGTTCCGAATGAAGCATGAACGAGCCGTAGACGCCAGCCAGGCCGAGGGTCAGCGCGGCCCGGTCGACGATCTGCGGCCGGCGCAGCGCCGGACGGACGATCTCCTCGGCGACGTCCATCAGCGCGAGCGCCTCCATGCCGGTCTCGATGCCCATCTTCTGGCAGACGGTGACCAGCGTCTCGGTCGGGCAGTTGCCCGCTCCGGCACCGGCGCCGGCCGTGCAGCCGTCGATGTGCGTCGCGCCGGCTTCCAGCGCGGCCAGCGAGATCGCCACCGACAGCGACAGGTTCTCGTGCGCGTGCATGCCGACGCCGATGTCCAGGCCGCCGACGAGCGCCTCGATCCGGTCCCGCGCCGCCCGGACGGTCAGCGCCCCGGCCGAGTCGACGCAGTAGACGACGTCGGCGCCGAAGTCCTGCATCAGCCTGGCCTGTGCCAGCAGCTCGTCGGGGGAGATCATATGGCTCATCATCAGGAAGCCGACGGCCTCCAGGCCGAGCCGCTTGGCCATGCCGATGTGCTGGGCGGAGATGTCGGCCTCGGTGCAGTGGGTGGCGATCCTGGCGACGCTGACTCCGGCGTCGGCGATCGCCCTGAGGTCTTCGGCTGTGCCGATCCCGGGCAGCAGCAGGCAGGCGATCCTGGCCTGCTTCGCCGTCTGCACGGCACGGGCGATCAGGGTCATCTCGTCGGTGCCAGAGAAGCCGTAGCTGAACGAGGACCCGCCGAGCCCGTCGCCGTGCGAGACCTCGATCACCGGCACGCCGGCCGCGTCGAGCCCGGCGACGATGTCGGTCACCTGGGCCAGCGTGTACTGGTGCGCCACGGCGTGCGATCCGTCCCGCAGCGTGGAGTCGGTGAGCCTGAACGGCGCGGTCATGCCGCCACCCCCGCGGTGCGCGCGGCCTTCGCCTCGCCGACCGCGGTCGCCGCGGCGGTCATGATGTCCAGATTCCCGGCGTACGCGGGCAGGTAGTCGCCCGCGCCCTGCACCTCGAGCAGCACGACGACGCGGTGCGGCACCGCGCCGCCCGGCGTCCCGAACGGCCCTTCCTCGATCACCGGAGGGTTCGTCAGCCGGTACCCGGGCACGTAGCCGGCCACGTCGGCGACCATCTGCTCGACCGAGGCGAGCACGGCGTCGTGGTCGCTGCCCTCGGGCAGCGCGCAGAACACGGTGTTGCGCATCAGGATCGGCGGGTCGGCCGGGTTGAGCACGATGATCGCCTTGCCCACGGCGGCGCCGCCGATCTCCTCCAGCGCGCGGGCCGTCGTGCGGGTGAACTCGTCGATGTTCTGGCGGGTGCCCGGCCCGGCCGAGCGGGACGCGACCGTCGAGACCATCTCCGCGTACGGCACGGTCGCGGCCCGGCTCACCGCGGCGACGATCGGCACCGTCGCCTGGCCGCCGCAGGTGATCATGTTGACGTTCGGGGCGTCGAGGTGCTGGCCCAGGTTCACGGTCGGCACGACCTTCGGGCCGCGCGCCGCCGGCGTCAGGTCGATCGCCGCGATGCCGAGCTCGGCGAGCACCGGCGCGGTGCGGACGTGGACGTAGGCGCTGGTGGCATCGAAGACCAGGTCGACGTCGGCGGCGTGTGCGCGCACCCAGTCGATCCCGGTGTGCGGCGCCTCGATTCCCAGCGCCCGTGCCCTGGCCAGGCCGTCGCTCGCCGGGTCGATCCCGACCAGGGCGGCCAGGTCGAGCGTCTCCGAGCGGATCAGCTTGATCATCAGGTCAGTGCCGATGTTGCCCGATCCCATGATCACGCACCGCATGGCCAATCTCGCGCTCCTCGCTGCCGGGTAGCCGGTCCGTCGACTCGTCAGATGATTCGCAGGCTGACCGGGCCGAGCCGGTCGATCTCGGCCCGGTACCGCTGGCCGGGGGCGATGTCGACCGCCGCGTGCAGGGCGCCGGTCATGATGAACTGGCCCGCCCGCAGCGACTCGCCCAGGCCGTCGAGCGTCCGCACCAGCCAGGCGGCGGCCTGGAGCGGGCTGCCCAGAGCGGCCGCGCCGGCCCCGGTGGCCACCACGTCGCCGTCGCGGGTGAACACCATCCCGGCCAGCCGCAGGTCGATGCCGTCCACCGGGGTGACCGCGGCGCCGAGCACGATCGCGCCGCTGCTGGCCAGGTCCGCGATGGTGTCCGCCAGCTTGATCCGCCAGCCGACGATGCGGCTGTCCACGATCTCGATCGCGGCCGCCGCGCCCGCCACCGCCCTGGCCACGTCCAGCGCGGTGCAGTCAGGTCCGGCCAGGTCGTCGCCGAGCACCAGCGCGATCTCGGCCTCGACCCGCGGGTGGATGAAGGCGGCCGCCGCCACCTGAGCGCCGTCGGCGTGCACGTGCGAGGCGAGCACGGGCGCGAAGTCGGGGGAGTCGACCCCAAGCATGCGCTGCATCGGCCCGCTGGTCAGGCCCAGCTTGTAGCCGACGACCCGGTCTCCGTCGGCCAGCAGCCGTCCCACCAGGTCCCGCTGGATCCGGTAGGCGTCGGTCATCGACAGGTCCCGGTGGCTGTCAGTGAGCGGCTCGATCGGGGCGCCGGAGCGCCGGGCCGCGTAGAGCGCCTCGCCGAGCGAGGCGACGACGGCGTCTGCGAGCGCGGTCATGAAGGTACCTCCCCGGCACGGGCCAGCTCGCCCCAGCCAAGCCGCCTGCTGATCTGGGCGGCGCACTCGGTGACCGGCCGGGCGAACCGGCGCAGGTTATCACCGTCGAACCGCTGCACAGGCCCGGCCACCGACAGGGCGGCGACCACCTCTCCGGCCGGGTTGCGGATCGGCGCGGCGACCGAGGCGAAGCCCAGCTGCGCCTCGTTGACGTTCTCGGCCCAGCCCCGTGCCCTGATCCGCCGCAGCTCCGCGCGGAGCTGCTCGGGGCTCGTGATCGTGTACGGCGTCCGGCGGGCCAGCCGCACGCCGGCCAGGCGCCGGTCGAGCTCGGCCGGCGGCAGGTACGCGAGCAGCACCTTGCCCGACGCGGTGGAGTGCGCCGGTCCCCGGTTGCCGATCCGGCCGAACATGCGGACCGCGCCCGGGCTCTCCCTGCGCTCGACGTAGACGACCTCCAGGCCGTCGAGCACGGACATGTGCACGGTCTGGCTGGTCAGGGCGCGCAGCTGGTCGAGCGCGGCGGTCGCGGCGCTGTGCAGGCCCGAGGTGGCCTGGGCGCTGGCCCCGAGAATCTGCATGGTGACGCTGAGCCGGTAGGCGCCGGTCTCCTCGACCCGCTCGAGCAGGCCTTCCCTGGCCAGCGTGTGCACGATCCGGTGCGCGCTGCTCTTGGCGATGCCGAGCCTGCGGGAAAGCTCGCTGACCCCGAGCTGCGGCTCGCCGCGGCCGAACTCGCGCAGCAGCCTGGCCGCGTTCGCGACGCTGGTCAGCACCTGCGTGCCGCCGGCTCTCGGCGAAGCCGCCGTCATCGGCCCGAGGCCCTTGCCGACCTCGCGGATGCCGCGGAACTCGCGGATGCCGCGGACCTCGCGGCGGCGAGCAGTGCCCGGCGCACGGCCGCGTCGTCGGACCGCGCGACCGCGTCGGCGACACCCGGGTCGCCGTCCGCGAGCGCGGTCGCCAGCAGGCGCAGGCTCCGGTGCAGGCCGAGGCGCTCCGCGATGACGAACTCGTCGACCAGGTCCTCGCGCCCGCGCAGCAGCGACCGCAGGCTCGCTCCGTCGCGGGCCAGGGCGGCGTGCTCGTTCAGCAGGGCGGTCCCCGCGTGCTGCGCGTGGTGCGGCGTGAGCCCGCCGCCAGGGGTCACGGACAGGTGATACAGGACGGCGCTGATGCCGAGCACCCGCCGCACGGCAACCGGATCCGGGTCCGGGTCCTCGGTGATCAGGCCGAGCTCTGGCAGCACGACGGGATCGTAGAAGCGCACCGTCCAGCGCAGCGGATCGCACGAGTCCGCCTCGGCCACCTCCTGGCCACTCGGCGGCGGCAGCCGGTCGGTGGTCGCGACCAGGTGCAGATGCCGCGCCGCGGCGACGACGACGGTCACCTGGGCGGCGGCCAGCAGCGGCAGGGCGGCCCGCTCGCCAGGGGCCAGCAGCCGCGCGCCGCCCACATACGCCTGGTGCAGCGCGAGCACGAAGCCGCGCAGCTGTGCCCGGGCGTCCTCGGGGCGCCCGAGCGGGGAAGACGCGACCGCCGGCATGCGAAGACGGTAAGACCTGTGTCCCGCATGGAGGTACATCGGTCCTATATGCGGGACACCAGATCTACCTTCCCAGCAAGCGGCCGATGCGGGGAGGAGGCAGCCCGTGGGCATCCTGCGCCTGTCCCATGTGGATATCACCGTCACCGACCTTGATCTTGCCTGTGCCTATTACACCAACGTCATCGGCATGCTCGAAGTGGAACGGCAGGCCGGCTCGGTCTACCTGAAGTGCTGGGACGAGGCGGACCACCACTCGCTGCGGCTGACCTACGCGCCCCGCGTCGGCTTCGACCAGATGTCATTCAAGGTCGAGCACGAAGACGATCTTGCCAGCTTCGAGAACGCGGTCTCGCGCTACGGCTTCCCGGTTCAGCGGGCCAGCCGGGGCGCCAGCGTCGGCCAGGGCGAGTCCATTCGCTTCGACACGCCGAGCGGCCACCCGATGGAACTCGTCTACGAGGTCGAGAAGGTCGGCGGCAGCCTGCCCAAGATCAACCCGGCGCCGTACCTGTTCGATCCGCCGCCGGGAATCGCCCCGCCCCGGATGGACCACGTGCTGGTCACCGCCGAGGAGGTGGGGGAGTCGACCAGGTTCTACACCAGCGTGCTCGGCTTCCGGGTCACCGAGCAGCTGCTCGACGGCAACGGCCACCAGATCGGCACCTGGATGGAGCGCTCGCACAGCCCGCACGACCTGGCCGTCGTGTCCGGGCCAAACGGCGGCCTGCATCACTTCGCCTACTGGCTCGACGACTGGGACCAGGTCCGCTCGGCGGCCGACATCCTGGCCTACAACGGGATCTCGGTCGACGTGGGACCGACCAGGCACGGCATCACCCGCGGCTCCACCATCTACTTCTTCGACCCGCTAGGCACCCGCAACGAGGTGTTCACCGGGGGCTACCGGCCCGACCCGGACTTCCCCACGATCACGTGGACGGCGGACAACGCGGGCCGGGCGATCTTCTACTACGAGGGCGAACTCAACGACCGCTTCATGAAGGTGCACACCTGATGTCGATCCTGCGGCTGTCCCACGTCGAGATCCGGGTACCCGACCTCGAGCTGGCCACCGCGTACTACAGCGAGGTAGTCGGCCTGATCGAGACCGCGCGCGAGCCCGAGCGGGTCTTCATGAAGTGCTGGGACGAGCACCAGCACCACTCGGTGATCCTCAGCTACGCGCCCACGCACGGGCTGAACCACTTCGGCTTCAAGGTCACCGACGCCGAGGACCTCGATCTCTACTCGGCGCGCCTGGAGGCGGCAGGCATGGCCGTCCGGCGCTACGAGAAGGCGCAGTGGGGTCCCGGCCACGGTCAGGCGATCCGCTTCAGGCTGCCGAGCGGACACCAGATGGAGCTCGTGCACGGCATGGAGCAGGTCGGCAACCTGCTGCCGCGCACCAATCCGCCGCCCCGGCCGATGGGCCTGACCGGGATGGCGCCGCCGCGGATCGACCACATCTTCCTCACCGCCGAGGAGGTCGACACCGTGACGGCGTTCCTGCGCGACCTGCTCGGCTTCCGGCTCACCGAGCAGGTGGTCGGGGACGACGGGTTCCAGATCGCCACCTGGCTCGAGGTGTCGCACACCGCTCACGACATCGCGCTGATCACCGGGCCGAACTCCGGCCTGCACCACTTCGCGTTCTGGGTCGACGACTGGAACGACATCCGCACCGCCGCCGACACCTGCGCCTACCACGGCGTGCACATCGAGACCAACCCGACCAGGCACGGCGTCACCCGCGGGCAGTGCCTGTACTTCTTCGACCCGTGCGGCAACCGCAACGAGGTCTACACCGGCGGGTACTGGGTGGACCCGGACGCCGAGCCCGTCACCTGGACCGAGGCGGAGATGGGCCGGGCCCTTTTCTACTACGACGGCGTCGTCAACCAGCGTTTCCTCACGGTGCACACATGACACCGGCCGACAACGGCACCGGCCCCACGCAGCCAGCAGAGCCGCAAACCGCACCGCCGCAGACCGCACCGCCGCAGACCGCACCGCCGCAGCCTGAACTGCCCAGGACCGATCGCCCCGACGCCCCGGCCTACCTGACCAGGTACCAGACCCGGACTGGCGGCACGATCAGTCAGGACAAGGACATTAACCGCGGCAACGGGGAGGTTCCGCTGTATCTGCGCACCTTCCGTGCTCGCCGCGCCGGCGCCTCTGGCGACCACGCACCTGCCGGTCAGGCCCCTGTCGACCAGGCGATGACGTGGCAGGGCGAGGATCTGGGCGTGACGCGCGCCTGGGCCGAGGTCACCAGGACCAAGGAGATTGTGCCGCAGCGGCGCGACCAGGCCGCGGCCGTGGTCACCGACGTCTACCTGGTGCGGCACGGTGAGACGCAGAGCTACTCGTCGGAGTCCGGCCTCACCCCGCTCGGCTCGTGGCAGTCGCACCGGCGCGGGCAGGAGATCGCCCGCCGGGTGATGACCGGCCACCGCGTCGTTATGGCCTGCGCCCCGACCAACCGGGCCAGGCAGAGCGCCGAGCACCTGCGCCGCGGCCTGGTCGACAACGCCGCGCTCTTCGGCCGGGACGCCGACGTCAGCAAGGTCGCGGCGCAGGCTGAGTTCGGGAACTTCTCGGTGGCCACCCCGGCCGGCCCGCGGGACGTCACCGCGGCCTTCCGGCTGTACCAGCGGGAGATGGAGCGGTACGAGCGGATCGGCCTGGGCGAGCGTCCGGGCTGGCTGGTCGAGATGGACCGGTTCTGGGCGGTGCAGCAGGGCGGCGGCGACCCGATCACGCACTGGCTGACGATGCCGCTGATGTACTTCGAGCCGCCGGTCTCCTGCGTGCGCCGGTTCTGGTCGGGGATCCTCCGCATCCAGCGCGAGACCTCGGGCAACACGATCGTCCTTGCGACGCACTCCGGCCCGATCCGCGCGTTCGCCACCTGGGCGATGGGCTACGACCCGGGCGAGCCGTTCAATGCCGAGTTCGTCCGGGTCCGGCTGATCGAGGGCGGCGTGACCGCGCTGGTGCTTTACCGCAACCGGGTGCAGGAGGTCCGGGTGCCCGCGCCGGCCGACCTGCCCGCCGGGCCCGACTCCCGGTTCGCGGCAAACACCGCCGGAGAGGAGGCACCGGAGTGAGGATAGTGGTCTGGTTCGACTCGGTCACCGATCAGGACAGGGCCGCGCTTGGCGGGAAGAGCATCAGCCTTGGCGAGATGATCAGGGCTGGGCTACCCGTTCCGCCGGGATTTGCCGTTACCTCGCGCGCCTTCCGGATGGCGCGCGATTCCTCCGGCGCGATGCCGGCGATTCACGAGCGGCTGGCCGGGCTCGACGTGAGCGACATCGCGGCGGTCTCCGCCCGCGCCGCGGCGGTGCGCGAGCTGATCATGAGCTGGCCGGTCCCGGTTCAGGTCGAAGCGGACATCAGGGCGGGCTACCGCCAGCTCTGCGAGCGGACCGGGGTTCAGGACCTGCCGGTCGCCGTCCGGTCGTCGGCCACGTGCGAGGACTCGCCGGACGCATCCTTCGCCGGCGAGCACGACACGTACCTGTGGGTGCGCGGCGAGGACGAGGTGATCGACCATGTCCGCCGCTGCTGGGCGAGCCTGTTCACCGACCGCGCCGTCTGCTACCGGGTGCAGATGGGCTACGCCCGCGCCGCGCTCGAGATGTGCGTCGCCGTGCAGAAGATGGTGCGCCCGCGCTCGGCCGGCGTCGCGTTCACGCTGAACCCGGCCGACGGCGACCGGTCGACCGTCGCGATCGACAGCGCCTGGGGCTTCGGCGAGGGGGTGGTCTCCGGCGAGGTGACGCCGGACAACTTCCTGATCGACAAGGTCCTCGGCTCGATCACCCGGCGGACCGTGTCGGCCAAGACGCACGCCCACCGGCTGTGCGACGACGGTCACGTCCGCCGCGTCGAGCTGCCGCCCGAGGAGGCAGCCGCCCCGAGCCTGTCGGATGCCGAGATCATCGCGATCGCGAGATACGCCCGTGCGGCGGAGAAACACTACGGCTGCCCGCAGGACGTCGAGTGGGCGCTCGATGCGGACCTGCCGGACGGAGCGAACATCGTCCTGCTCCAGGCCCGCCCGGAGACCGTGTGGAGCAAGAAGAAGGTCGTCGTCTCCACCGGCGCCGATCCCCTCTCCAGCATCGTCGCCACCCTGGTGAACCCCCTCTACGCCCGGAAGTAGTCACGTGCGAGCACATCGGAGCTCCTTACGCCTGCCAGCCCTGATCCGCAACTTTGGAGGAAGCAATGCCAGACCGGTTCCCGAGCCCGTTCGAGATCCAGACCCCGCCAGGCGCCGAGGGCTGGGAGAAGCTCTATCTGTACTCCTCGCTGTTCAGCGAGGACCGCCGCGATTACGAGGACGGCGGCTTCTGGTTCCAGGACGGGGTGCACTGGCCCGAGGTGATGACGCCGTGGGACGCCACGTTCTATGAGTTCGCCCTCGCCTCGCTGTCGCAGTACAACACACGGCACTACCTGATCCCGCCGGCGCTCGGCGTCGACTTCCGCATTCTCAACGGCTACGCGTACCTCTCCCCGGTCGGCGTCGCGAACCCGGCCGAGATCGAGGCCAGGGTCCCGCACTTCCTCGAGCGGGCCGGGTTCTACTTCGGCAACTGGGACCGGCTCTACGACGACTGGCTGGTCAAGATCCGGGCCCTGGTCAGGGAGATCAGCGAGGTCGCGGTCGAGCCGCTGCCTGAGAAGGAGGCGATCGAGGTCGTCACCGAGGGCCGCGGCACCGGCAGCGGGCTGACCTTGCAGGAGAGCTACCACCGGCTGTGCGATCTGGCGCTCCGGCTGTGGCAGTACCACTTCGAGTTCCTCAACCTCGGCTACGCCGCCTACCTGGACTTCTTCGGCTTCTGCAAGCAGGCGTTCCCGTCCATCCCCGACCTGGGCATCGCCAAGATGGTGGCCGGGGTCGAGGTGGACCTGTTCCGGCCGGACGACGAGCTCAAGAAGCTGGCCAGGCTGGCCGTCGAATCGGGCGTCGACGGCGCCTTCGACGCGCAGAGCCCGGACGATGTCCGCGACGCGCTGCGCGGCACCGAGGCCGGGCAGGCCTGGCTGGCGCAGTGGGACGAGGCGTGCGAGCCGTGGTTCAACTTCTCCAGCGGCTCGGGCTTCTATCACACCGACCGGATCTGGATCGAGCACGTCGAGATCCCGTTCGGGTTCATCCGCGACTACATCGGCCGGCTGAAGGAGGGCACCGACCTGGCCCGCCCGGTGGCCGCCATCCACGCCGAGCGCGACCGGATCGTCGCCGAGTACCGCGAGCTGCTCTCCTCCGACGAGGACCGGGATGCCTTCGACGCCAAGCTCGGGCTGTCGCGGACCGTGTTCCCGTACGTCGAGAACCACAACTTCTACGTCGAGCACTGGGCGCACTCGGTGCTGTGGCGCAAGATGCGCGCGTTCGGCGAGGTCTTCGTCAAGGCCGGCTTCTTCGCCGAGGCCGACGACGTCTTCCAGCTCAAGCGGGACGAGGTCCCCGAGGCGCTGTGGGACATGTACTCGGCGTGGGCGGTCGGCACCGAGCCGCGCGGCGGCAGGTACTGGCAGCCGGAGATCGAGCGCCGCAAGCGGATCCTCACCGCGCTGCGCGAGTGGACCGCGCCGCCCGCGCTCGGAGTGCCGCCCGAGGTGGTCACCGAGCCGTTCACCGTGATGCTCTGGGGCATCACGTCGGAGAGCGTGGCCGGCTGGCTGCGCGCGTCCGAGGAAGGCCCCGACGGCTCGGTGTCTGGCTTCGGCGCTTCGCCCGGGGTGGCCGAGGGCCGGGCCAGGGTCATCTTCACGGCCGACCAGATCGGCGAGGTGCGCCAAGGCGAGATCCTGGTCGCGCCGCTCACCGCCCCGAGCTGGGCACCGATCTTCGGCAAGATCACCGCGACCGTCACCGACGTGGGCGGGATGATGAGCCACGCCGCGATCGTCTGCCGCGAGTACGGCCTGCCCGCGGTGACCGGCACCGCCTTCGGGACGGCCAGGATCAAGACCGGTCAGCGCATCCGCGTCGACGGGAACGCGGGCACGGTCACGGTCCTGGACTGAAGGAGGCTGGCATGCTCACCGTCGAACAGAACGAGGAACTGACCAGCGTCGGTCCGGGCACCCGGATGGGCGCGCTGCTGCGCCGCTACTGGTATCCGATCGCCTTCGAGCAGGACTTCGATGCCCGGCCGGCCAGGACGGTCCGGCTGCTCGGCGAGGACTGGACCCTGTACCGGACGCCGTCGGGACGGTACGGCATCATCGCGGAGCGCTGCCCGCACCGGCGCGCCTCGCTGACCTACGGCGTGGTGCACGACGACGGCATCCGGTGCGGGTATCACGGGTGGCGGTTCGGATTCGACGGGCAGTGCCTGGAGCAGCCGGCCGAGACCGACAACTCCAGCTTCCGCGACCGGGTACGCGCCAAGGCAGGTCAGGCGCTGACCCTGGGCGGGATGGTCTGGGTCTACATCGGCCCCGATCCGGCGCCGGAGCTGCCCCGCTTCGATGTCTACGTGCTCGACGGCATCCGCGACGTCGGCTACACCACGCTGCCCTGCAACTGGCTCCAGATCATGGAGAATTCGGTCGACCCGCATCACGTCGAATGGCTGCACGGGTACTACTTCGAGTTCCTCGGCCGGACGGACGGATTCGAGGCGCCCAAGTCGTTCCAGAAGAAGCACGTCAAGGTCGCCTTCGACGAGTTCGAGTACGGGATCATCAAGCGGCGCCTGCTCGAGGGCCACAGCGAGGCCGACGACGACTGGAAGATCGGCCACCCGCTGATGTTCCCGTACGGAATGCGGGTCGGCGGCCAGTGGGTGGATCAGATGCAGATCCGGGTGCCGATCGACGACACCCACACCTGGAAGCTGTTCTACACGCTGCATCATCCCGAGGGCGGCAGCTGGGAGCACCAGGATCGGCCCGTTGCGTACGAGTTCCCGTGGCGGCGCGATGACGGCACGCTGATCACGGACTACGTCGAGGGCCAGGACATCATGGCCTGGGTCTCCCAGGGGCCGATCGTGGACCGGTCGACCGAGCACCTCGGCCGGAGCGATGCCGGAGTGGCGATGCTGCGCAAGATGTTCAAGGAGAACATGCAGATCGTCGAGGACGGCGGCGACCCGCTCGGCACGGTGCGGGTGCCGCACGAGGTCATCGAGCTGCCGTGCGAGAAGGACAAGTTCGGCGCCGGGACGGCGTTCACCGACCAGTGGATCAACGGCGGGTCGATGCGGTACGCCCCGATCAGGGAGGAACTGCTCGCGCTGCACCGCGCCGCGGCGGTCGCGCGGGAGAAGGCGGGCGCCGGTGGCTGACGACGGGCCGCCCGGGCCGGTCGCCGATCAGCGGCTTCCGGCCGACCCGCACCGGCTGCCACCCCCGGGGGAGTGGTTCGCGCCCGACGCCGAGCGCCACCTGCTCGACCGGCCGCGATTCTGCCCGATGTGCGCGGCGTCGCTCGAGCGGGGCCTGGTCTCCGAGTCCTGGGCCGGTGACCAGCGGATCTTCCTGACCTGGTGCGCCCGGTGCTCGTGGATGGGCGACGTGGTGCGCTACGACCACGTGGCCATCTACGAGCGAGAGCATTGACCGGCTCAGGACCGGCGGGAGCTCATCGGCGCCATGTACCGCGACGGCGAGGACGTGCTGGTCCGAGCGGGCGCCGTCGCGCTGATGACCGACGCGAGGACTGCCGGGCTGCCGGTCGGCATCCTCACCAATGACATGGCGGCCTTCCACTCCCGTGAGTGGATCGACGCTCTCGCGGTGCTCCGGCTCGCCGACGCGCTGGTCGACGGGTCGGACGTCGGCATCATGAAGCCGGACCCCCGGATCTACCAGATGATGGCCGCGAAGCTCGGCGTCGAGCCGCAGGCGGTGGTATTCCTCGACGACCAGCCAGTCAATCTGGCCGGCGCCACGGCGGTCGGTATGATCGCGGTCCAGGTCGACGTCACCAGGCCGGATGAGGCCTTCGCCCGTGCTCGCTCGCTGCTCGGCCTGCATGCCTGACCGGACAGGCTGCCCGCGTGTGTCAACCACTCGGCCGGAGCGGGAGTCTGCACTCCGGGGGAGCCGAGCGAAGGAGCGCATGCCATGATCGCCAGAGTCCGGGCCGGTGCCGCTACCCTGACCAGGACAGCCAAGACCAGAACAGCCATGGCCAGGACAGCCCTGGCCGCGACCGTCCTGGCCGGAACGCTCCTGCTCGGCGGGGCCGCGCCAGCGACACAGGCGGCCGGCGGCCGCCCTGCCGGTCGGCCAGCGGCCGGCGCCGGCGGTCAGGGCTACTCGCCCCTCAAGCAGATCACGCCGGGCAACGTGCACAGCCTGGCCGGCGCCTGGGTCGACCATCTGGAGGGCGGCGCGGCGACGACGGCTCAGGAGAGCACGCCGGTCGCGGTCGGCGGCACGCTGTACGTCCAGACCGGCCAGGGTGACGTGTTCGCGGTGAACGGCGTCACCGGCCAGGTCGTCTGGGAGTACAAGTCGGGCTTCCCCGGTACCGAGCGAGGGGTCGCCGTGGCGGGCGGGCGCGTATTCGCGGCGCTCGGCGGCGAGCACGTGGTCGCGCTCAGCCAGCAGACGGGCGCGCGGATCTGGCTGGCGCAGGTCGGCACCCCCGGCCAGGACACCGCGGCCAACGGCTCGGATACGCCGTGGACCAGGTACTTCAGGGGGCTGGTCTACGTCGGCACCGAGAACGGCGGCGGGGCCGGCATGCGCGGTCACCTGTACGCGCTGCATGCCTCCGACGGAACGCCCGCCTGGAGCTTCGCAGCCACGGCAGGCCCAGGCCAGCCTGGTCACAGCAGCTGGAAGGGCACCTCGTGGAAGCTCGGCGGCGGTGATGTCTGGATGGCGCCGGCCATCGACTCCCGGCTCGGGCTGGTCTACCTCGCGCTGGCCAATCCGCAGCCGCGGGTGGCCGGCGCGGCGCGGGCGGGCCGCGATCTGTACACCAACTCGCTCGTCGCGCTCCGCTGGTCCACCGGCAAGCTGGTCTGGTACTTCCAGTCCGTCCACCATGACCTGTGGGACTACGACAACACGATGACGCCGCTGATCGCCCGCGTGCGGTATGCCCGCGGCGCCGAGACGGTGGTCATCTACGGCAGCAAGACGGGATGGCTCTACTACCTGGACGCCCGGACCGGCAAGCCGGCCCTGCCGGTCCGCGAGCGGCGGGTACCGCAGCTCGCGGCGCAGGCGACCTCGCGGACCCAGCCGATCCCGGCCGGCCAGCCGCTCGTGCCGACGTGCCCGGGACAGGCCGGCCCCACCCGCCCGATCCCTGACTACGCCAGCGGCTGCGAGTTCACGCCGTACCTGCACCAGCCCGTCCTGGTGACGCCAGGAGGGGCCGGCGGCGCTAACTGGGCGCTGATGTCCCTGGACCCCAGGACCGGGCTGCTCTACGTGCCCGCCGCCGAGCTCGACTTCGCGTACAGCGACGGTCTCCCGTACGGACAGCCGACGTACTTCAAGCCCGCCGGCGAGTTCCGCGGCGGGGTGCTCGACGCGGTCAGCCCGCGGACGAACAAGATCGCCTGGCAGGTGACCACCCCGTACGGGCTGTCGAACGGGGACGGCGTCCTGACCACCGCGACCGGCCTGCTGTTCGAAGGCTCGCCCGACGGGATCCTGGATGCCCGCAGCGCGCGGACCGGAAAGTCGCTGTGGACCTGGCAGACCGGCGCCGGGATCGCGACGACCCCGGTCAGCTACACCGTGAACGGCGTGCAGTACGTGGCCATCTTCGCCGGCGGCAACGCAGCCTTCGGCACCGCGGGCGGTGACAGCCTCTGGGCGCTTCGGCTGGGCGGCCCGGTCCCGCAGGCCGGAGCGCTGCCGCCGATACCCGACCGGGTGCCGGTCATCGGCGTGACGGTGGCCGGAAGCGCGGTGAGCGACACCGTGGTCCTCGGCCGGACCTGGGACACCACGACTAACTCGCCAAGCCCGACCGAGAACCTGGCCAGCCAGACGGCGATGGCCCCGGCGATCATGACCGTGCCAGCCGGGACGACGGTGACGTTCACCAACCCGTCGGGAAACAGCAAGAGCCACTGCGCCGAGTCCTTCTTCGACCCGGCGAGCTTCACGGTCGGGCCGCTTGCCCCTGGCCAGTCGGGCTCGTATCACTTCGTCAAGCCGGGCGACTACTTCTACAACGACTGCGCCGGATTCCCGTGGAACACCGGGGAGATCATCGTCCGGTAGGGGTGCGGCGGTCAGGCGGTCATCGCGGCCATCGCCGTCAGCGCCTCGCGCGCGGTGAAGCTGGGCTGCCAGCCCAGATCGCGGCGCGCCCGCGCGGTGTCCATCAGCATCGGGCGACGGACCGCGTGCACCCACTCGACCTCGGGCGGCACCCAGGGGAGCGCGGCGACCAGGCTGCTCGCGGCGACGGTCATGACATGCGGCACTGGCACGGCCGTGGCGCCAGCGGCCCGCGCCAGGTCGGTCAACGTGACCACGCCGTCAGCGGCGAGGTTGTAGGCGCCGGGCGGTCCGGTGCCGGTGACCGCCGCGAGAACCGCGGCGCCGACGTCGTCGGAATGCACGAGCTGGATCGGCACTCCGGGATCGGGCACCACCGGCCTGAGGCCAGGTACCAGGGCGAGCAGCTGTCTGGCCGCTGCCGGGATCCGCTCGGTGACCACGCTCAGCCGCAGGTTGCTGATCAGCATGGTCGCGTCCGGCCCGGCTACGATGCACGGCCGGAGCACGTACGTGGCCAGCGGCGAGCCGACCGTCAGCTCACTGAGCAGCGCCTCGCATGCCGCCTTGTGGGCCGAGTAGTAATGCTCGGGCGAGCCGCGGGCAGGAACGTCCTCGGTCAGCGGCGCCGGGCTGCCCGCGTGGTAGCCGTAGGCGGCGACCGAGGACATGAAGACGAGCCGGGCCGCCCGCCCGGCGGTCACGGTGGCGTCGAAGACGTTCCGGCTTCCGGCCAGGTTGATCCGCGAGCACTCGCCGCGCGAGCCGAGGATCGCGAACGCCAGGTGGACCACGACGTCGGCATCTGCCACCAGCCGGCTGACGGCACCGCTGTCCAGCACGTCGCCGCGATGGTAGACGGTCTTGTGCCAGCCGAGCTCGGCAGGCTCGAACGGCCTGCGCGCCATGCCGATAACCCGGCCGATCCGGTCATCTGCCTCCAGCGCCCTGATCACCGCCCTGCCGACGGCACCGGTCGGCCCGGTCACCGCCACGGTGATGCCGTCGGCAGCGGCCCGGCGCCGCCGGCCGGCGCCGCGCGGCCGGGATTCCGCTCGCCCGCCCGGGCTGGCAGTCACGAATCTTGCCTCGACCCGGCGGGCTCACGGGCGCCTGCCCCGGCTGGCTGCGTCGGCCGCGATCGTCTCGGCTGCTTCGGCTGCGCGGGCCCGGTCTTCTTCGGCTGCGCGGGCCCGGTCTTCTTCGCCTGCGCGGGCCCCGTTTTCTTCGGACCCGAAGGTGCGGCCGGCTCAGACCTGACCGGCTGGGCTGGTTCGGCAGCGTGCCCTGCCTGAGCGGCCTGCCCTGCCTGAGCGGCCTGCCCTGCCTGGACAGCCTGCCCTGCCTGGGCAGCCTGCCCTGCCTGAGCGGCCTGCTCTGGCTGAGCGGCCTGCTCTGCCTGGACAACCTGCTCTGGCTGAGCGGCCTGCTCTGGCTGAGCGGCCTGCTCTGGCGCCTTCGGCCGGTCCGCGTGCCCGGCGTGACGCCTGGCGGCCTCCAGCAGCTCGGCGACGCCGCGGGTGATGCCGTCGGCGAGCACCTCGAGATCGGGTGTCGTCTCGTAGTCACCGGTCACGCCGAACGTGATGCCATCGCAGTAGCTGAAGATCGACACTCCGGTGCGGAGCGACGTGGCGATCGGGACGTAGGGAACGATCTCCGCCAGCCGCCGGCCCATCGCGTACAGCGGCTGGCGCGGCCCGGGCACGTTCGTCGTGACGGTGACGATCTCCCGCTGCGGCAGCCGGTACGCGAGCCGGACTCCCAGCGCGGCAGGCAGGTACGGAGCGTACCGGCCGAGCGCGACGATCGCCTCGCCGGCCAGTGCCTCCTTGCTCTCCTTGAGCGCGGACAGCCTGGACCGGATCGCGGCGAGCCGCTCGATCGGGTCGGCGAGATCGACCGGCAGGTCGGCGAGCAGCACAGAGACCCGGTTCTCGTAGATGTTCTCCTCGCCGGGCGCGCGCACCGAGACGGGAATCAGCGAGCGGATCATGTGCGGTTCCGGCCGCTCGCCGCGGGCGATCAGCAGGTCGCGGAAGCCGCTGCTGATCGCGGCGAGCACGACGTCGTTCACCGTGCCGCCCAGTTCCCGCTTGATCGTCTTGATGTCCTCGAGGGAGGCACGGGTCCAGCTGTACCTGCGCTGCCGTCCGATCGGCCCGTTCAGCGACGACCCGGTGGCCGGCAGCAGGGACCTGGCCAGATTGGCCAGTCCTCGCGCGATGTCGGAAGCCTGCCTGACCGCCTCGCCCGGGCTGGACAGGGCGCCGATCAGCGCGCGCGCTTCCCGCACCGGCAGCAGCACGAGTTCGGCGGCCGCGTCAACGGCGAGGCTGAGGCTGGTCGGCTCGGGAGCGACGGCCCGGTCGTCGGTAACGGGCGGCGAGGGCTCCGGTGTCAGGTCGAAGATCACCCGGTACAGGTCGGTGCCCGACACGCCGTCCACCAGGCAGTGGTGGATCTTGGAGATCAGCGCCCAGCGATCCTGCTGAAGCCCCTTGACCAGCCAGTACTCCCAGAGCGGATAGTCACGGTCGAGCCGCTGGCTCATCACCCGCCCGATCAGCGCCTTGAGCTGTGCGTCTCCGCCCGGAGCTGGCAGCGCCGTCTCCCTGACGTGGTAGCGGAGGTCGAAGTTCGGGTCGTCGACCCATACCGGCCGCCCGAGCCGGAACGGGATCGTGCGGAGCTTCTGGCGGTAGCGCGGCACCAGCGGCAGGCGGCCGGCCAGGGCCGTCAGGAATTCGTCATAGGTGGGCGGCGGGCCCTCGAATATCGCGATCGAGGAGATCGCGAACGACGTGTGCTTGTCCTCGTCCTCAGCATCGACGAACTGGGCATCCAGCGGGTTCAGCCGGTCCATGACGCCCCCTTTCGGTTGTTCGGCCGCTTCGTCCGAACGCCCCGTAGGCGACGGCCGGCGATCGTTTCCTAAGCCGATCGTAAGCCGGGCGGATTCTGGCTCACTCGTGTCAATGGTCCCGGCCGCCCAGGCTTTAGGCCCTGATCGGGCTGGTCGTCCTGCGGTCACGGCCGGCTGCCGCCTATGCTTGGCTGGCGGGTTTGTCGCGGGCGGGAGTGGGACGTGCTGACGTGGTGGCTCGCGCGGCCGGAGGAACGGCTTCCCGGCGGAACCGGCTGGCTGACTCCGGCCGAGCGCAGCGTCGCGGCGCGGATGCGCTACGCCAAGCGGCGCACCGATTTCCTGCTCAGCCGCTGGACGCTCAAGCTCGCGGTGGCCCGGATACTCGGCTGGCCGGCTGATGATGCCGGGCTGACCAGGATCGAGGCCCGCTCGGCCGCCGACGGCGCGCCCGAGCTGTTCGCCGACGGGCGGCCCGTGGCGCGCGGGATCTCGCTGACCGACCGGGCCGGCTGGGCCGCGTGCCTGGTCGCGGACCGGCCCGCGGCGATCGGATGCGACCTGGAACTCGTGGAGCCGCGCAGTGACGCGTTCGTGCGTGACTACCTGACCGACGCCGAGCGCGATCTTGTCTTGGCCGCCGGCCAGGCACGCGATGTCGCAGCCAACCTGATCTGGTCGGCTAAGGAGAGCGCGCTGAAGGTGCTCAGGACCGGCCTGCGCCGGGATACCCGCTCGGTCGAGGTGACCGTGCGGGACCTCATGCCGCCGGAGCATGCCTGGTCCCCGCTCCTGGCGCGGACCAGCGAGGACGCCCTCTTCCCCGGCTGGTGGCGGCGGAGCGGGCCGTTCGTGCTCACGGCCTGCGCGTCAGGCGACTTCCCCCGGCCGGCTCCGCTTGAGACGGCATCTCCGCTGGACCAGGCATCCCCGTCGCATCGCTGGCTGGACCGGCCGCTGGCCTAGCCAGCGCCGCGGCCAGCCTGCGCTCGAGCGCGCCGATGATGAACGGGCGCAGCTCGCTGGCGCCGATGATGCGATCGACCGAGCCCACCCGCATGGCCCGCTGGATATCGTGAATGCTGTCGAATTCGTCCGCCACCTGCCGCAGCTTCTCGGCGCGAACGGCCTGGAGGGTGTCGGCGAGCTCGTGCCGCAGCTCGGCGTGGGCGGCCGCCGGGCCGGCGCCGACCTTCTCGCGGATCGCCGCGACCCGCGGGTCCTTCTCGGTCCTGGCGCTGACCTCCCGGGCGAAGACGACCGCGGCGGCGGGCGCGCCGCCGATCACGGACGCGTACGAGCCAGCGATCGCGGCGGTCTCCATGTCGTCGTGCAGCCGCTTGGAGAACACCACGAACGCGCCGCCGTGGTACCTGGAGACCACCACGAACACGATCGGGCCGCGGAAGTTGGTGACCGCGCGGCCGATCTCGGCGCCGTACTCGAGCTGCCACTTGCGCATGCTCTCGGGGGACCCGTCGAACCCGGTGAGGTTGGCCAGGACCACGAGCGGGCGGTTGCCGCTCGCGGCATTGACGGCGCGGGCGACCTTGCGCGAGGACTGCGGGAACAGCGTGCCCGATGTCCACGACGGCGGCCCGTCGGCGGGAACCAGCCCGGGGCGGGGGAGAGTCTGCGACTCCAGGCCGATCATGCAGACCGGGAATCCGCCGACGTGCGCCTCCCACACGATCGCGCTCTCGCCGTCACGCCACCTCGCCCAGCGCTCGAACGGCTCGTGATCGGCGTCGGTGACGGCGCGCATCACCGACCGCATATCGAACGGCTTCTTCCGCTCGCCGTTCATCTCAGCGGAGAAGATGTCCCCGACTCGCTCGAACTCCGACCCGGTGACGATTTTGTGCGGCGAATCGCACACGTCGCGATCGAACGGGTCGCTGGTGGGCGCCCGCCGCGGGCAGCTCTCCCCTGGGACGACGTAGGTGTGCTCGTAGTGCCGCAGCAGCAGCGCGCACGCGTCGGCGAGGGTGGGGGCCCAGTACTGCCCCTGCCCGTTCGGGCCCATGATCCGGTCGAACCCGCCGATGCCCAGGTTGTCCTCGGCGGAGACCCCGCCCGAGTAGTCAAGCGAGCTCTTGCCGGTCAGCACCATGGCGCTGGCCGGCGTCATCACCAGGATTCCCCTGGTGTGCATGAGCATTGTCGCCTCGGCGTTCCAGTACGGCTGCGCGCCGACGTTGATCCCGGTGACGACCACGTTGACCTCGCCGCCTGCCTGAGTGAACTCGATCAGGCGGCGCAGCACGGCGGCGATCCAGTCCATGTTCTCCGTGCCGCTGTCCCACGCGATCCTGGCGCCAGAGGACAGCGCGAACCACTCCACCGGCAGCTCGAAGCGACGGGCCAGGGCGAGCGCGGCCAGGATCCGCCGGCACTCGGCCTCGGCGAGATTGCCGAGCCCCGCGGTCGGGTCGCCGAGTATCACGACGCGGCGCATGCCCTCTGGCACCAGCGCGGTGAAGTTGCTGATCACGCCGACGACGATCCCGGAGAGGTTGCGACCGTAAGGCCGGTCGGCCGGGATCAGCTCATCGCCGCCGTCGTCCAGGTCATACTCGGTGAACTGGCCGGCCGGGAAGTCGGCTGGCGCGCCTACTGGCGGCGTGAGCATCCGGATCAGCTCGTACGGGTAAGGCACTCCCAGGCGCTGGCTGCGCAGCAGCTTCTGCTTGTACTCGGTCAGCGGCCGGATCGGCCGGTCGGCGAGCTGCCTGACCCGGACGGTGACCGCCCGGTCGGCGACGTTCTCGACATCGAGGATCGCGTCGCGGCTATCGCCGGTGGCCGCGTCCTGCGTCCTGATTCGCACCGCGACCTTCTCGAGCCCCAGGCCCGCGGCCATCGGCGCCAGCCGGTGCGCCACGCCGCGCCACGTCCCCGGCGCGATGTCCCAGATCGGGCGGACGTACAGGATCACCCGGTTGCTCAGCGGGCGCTGATTGCGCGGCCTGCGGCCGAGCGCGTGCCGGATGTCGGCGAGAGCCTGGGCGAGGACTCCCTCCAGGTGCGGGAAGCCGATCGTCCGCCCGGCCGAGTCCCGTGCCGGGGTGAGGTCGCGAACCTCGGCGATCGCGATCAGGCGCTCGTCCTTGGGGTTCTCGCGGGCGACCGCGTGGAACAGGTAGACGTCCTCGGCGCTCGGCAGCCGCTGGAGCGTGAAGTTCGACAGCCGCCACAGGTCAAGACGCTCGGCGATCATCGGGTGCAGGTTGCGGTAGAGCGGGTCCTCGGCGAACCCCGCGTCGCCCTGCCTGAAGGTGAAATGCGAGGTGCGCAGGTGCTCGGCTGATTCCCGGCCCGGATCCGGACCGGTGTCGCTGGTGACCGTGATGTCCAGGCGGTGCAGCGGGTGGCCGAAATCGGCCCGCGTCAGCAGGCCGGCCAGCTCGGCCGCCATCGGCTCGACGTTCAGCCACTCTCCGGCCCGCCAGGACTCGATGTCCACCACGATCCGCTGCTGCGCGGGCAACCCGCCGAGGAACTCGCGCAGCTCGGCGGCGAAGCCGGCCAGGCCGGCCAGGGACACGTACCCGGTGACCAGCTGCACGTCCTGGCCGTCCTCGGCGTACTCGGCCAGGCAGACCAGGTGCGGCCCGAACGCCTGGCAGCGCAGCCCGCGCAGCTCGCGGATCCGGTAGAACCTGCGGGTACGTGCCTGGAGCAGCCGTACCCTCGTCGTGGCATCGGCCTCGCGGTATCTGTCCCTGAGCAGCGCTCGCATCGGCTCCGGGCACCAGACCAGGCGCTCGGTCAGCTCGGCGACCCGGTCGCCGGACGGATGGGCGGCGAGCTCGTCGAGGCATCGCCCCATCTCCGCGTAGATCTTCGGGCGCATCCACCGGAGCAGCGGCGCGTCGACGTAGTTGAACCGCACGTCGCGAGCCAGATCGCAGACCTCCTGATGCCGTCCCTGGGTCGAGGCGATCAGGCGGTCGAGCACCGCGAGCCGCTCGTCGGTCATCATCGCCGTCAGGGTGTCGCGCCGCCGGAGCCACCGGTCCAGGATGGCCATCACCACCGGCGCGCCGAGCCGGACCCGCGCGAGCGACCGGTACATCCGCAGCAGCGCCTGCTCAAGTTCCGGCGTGCGCCGCAGCGACAGGACCCCGTAGCGCGCGAGCGCCTGCCGCAGCTGGCGCAGGAAGCGCGCTGACAACCCGCTGTGCTCGGGATCGAGCAGGGCCAGATAGCTGAACAGGTGGTCCTCGGCGCTGTGGGCGCGGGCATCCTCGGTCTCGTCCGGCTGACGCCGCGCCAGCGCCGTGATGTCGGCGAATATCTCGAGCAGCTCCTGCTCGGCGTCGAGCAGTCCGGGGTCGGCCGGGTCGGCGGCGACCGCCATCGCCTCCTGGCGCAGGCTCAGCTCACGCGCGACGTCGGCATCGACGTCGTAGCCGAGCAGGTAGCCGCGGAGCGTCGCGGGATCGCCGTGGCCGTCCTGGCCGTGCCCGTCGGCGTCGGCCCAGTCAGCCAGCGCGGTCAGATCGAGCCGCGGCCCGGCGGCGGCATGACCGTCAGGCTGAGCCGACGGCTGCAGCTGCACCAGCGGGGCGCCGGCCTCCACCTGGGTGTTGACGCAGGCGAGCACGGCGTGGACGGTGCCGGGGAGCGGCGCAGTGATGGTGGTCTCCATCTTCATGCTCTCGACCACGACCAGCGGATCCCCGGCCCTGACCATATCGCCGGGGGCGACCAGGACGGCGACCACGAACGCGGGCGCGGGCGCCCGGACGTGCCCGCCGCCGTCCCGCGCGATGACGTGCGGAACGCCGTCCACCTCGACGATCAGCCTCGGCCCCTGGATGTCGGCGACAACGCGATGACGCTGCCCGCCGCAGCTGACGGCGCGCTCGTAGCGGCCCAGATGCCTGACATCCAGGTCGACCACGCCGTTGGGCGTCCGCACCCGGTAGCTGGTCGGCCCCAGGCAGCAGACATGCAGCGGATAGGAGTTGCCGCGCAGGCTCAGCTCCATCGAGTGCCCGACGGTGTCGGGCAGCTCGGGACGGCCGCGGGCCGCCGCGGCGAAGAAGTTCGCCTGCACGGCGGCCTGGTCGGCGTCGGCCGTCTCGACCGCCGCGGCCAGCAGCGCCACGGGGTGCTGGGGCGGAAGATGCCGGCCGGTGCTGGTCAGCCGGTCGAGCCACTGGTTGTCGTAGCCGCCGCTGCGGACCTCGGGCCGGCCGAGCAGCGCGAGGATGAAGGCCTTGTTGGTCGTGCCGCCGTCCACGACGACGATGGACTGGGCCAGGCCGCGGCGCAGCCTGGCGAGCGCCTCCTGCCGGTCCTTGCCCCAGGCCGCGACCTTGGCGATCATCGAGTCGAACTCGGGCGCGATCACGTCGCCCTCGGCCACGCCGGTGTCAACCCGGATGCCCGGGCCGGCCGGCAGCCGCAGGGCTGAGACGCGTCCCGGCGCGGGGGCGAAGGCATGCTCCGGGTCCTCGGCGTTGAGGCGGACCTCGATGGCGTGGCCGCGGACCGGCGGCGGGCTCTCACCGAGCCGACCGCCCTCCGCGATCTCCAGCTGGAGCTTGACCAGGTCCGCTCCGGTGGTCATCTCGGTGACCGGGTGCTCCACCTGGAGCCGGGTGTTGGCCTCCATGAAGAGGAACGCCCCGGTCGCCGGGTCGACCAGGAACTCGACGGTGCCGGCGCTGCGGTAGCCGGCCGCGGTGCACAGCCGCACGGCCGCCTCGCACAGCGCCTGCTGGCCGGCCGGGTCGAGCAGCGTGCAGGCCGATTCCTCGATCACCTTCTGGCTGCGCCGCTGAATGCTGCAGTCGCGGACGCCGAGCGCCCACACCGTGCCGTGGCCGTCGGCTACCACCTGGACCTCCACGTGGCGCGCGGCCTCCAGCCTGCGCTCGATGAAGATCGTGCGGTCGCCGAACGCGTGCTCCGCCTCGGCCTGCGCGGCCGCGAACGCGTCGTTCAGCTGGCCGGCCGACTCCACCCCCCTGATGCCCCGGCCGCCCCCGCCGGCCGCCGCCTTCACCAGCACCGGGTAGCCGAGCAGGCTCGCGGCGACCGCCGCGCTGTCCGCGTCATGGACCGGGCCGCCGCTCCACGGCACGACGGGAATGCCGAGGCTCTCGGCGAGCTGCTTGGCGCGCACCTTGTCGCCGAGCAGCTCGATGACGTCGCTGCCGGGGCCGACGAAGGTGATGCCGGCCCGCTCGCAGCGGCGGGCGAACTCCGCCGACTCGGCCACGAAGCCCCAGCCCGGCCAGACGGCGTCGGCGCGCGCCTGGGCCAGCGCTGTCATCAGCCGGTCGAGATCCAGGTAGCTGCTCATCCGGCGGCCGCCAGGCGCGGCGCAGGTGGCCGGCCCGAGCAGGACCGCCTCGCTGGCTTCCCGAACGAACCACGCTGCCGCGTCCGGCTCCGTGTACAGGGCGATCGTGACGATCGGCTCGCGGGGCCCGGAGTTCAGCTCGGCGACCGCGGCGAGGCAGCGCATCGCCGGTTCTCCCCGGTTCACGATGGCCAGCCGGCGAATGGTGGTCATGCCGGATCACCGGCCCGCAGGGCAGACATGTCAGCCTTTCATGGCAGTGCGTATCGGGCGGCGGAGGTCATCAGCGACCGTGGTGGGCAAAGGCGTGGACCGGTATCCGTCGATGCGGATCAGCACGTCGCCCGCGGAGTCCACGACCCGGCAGTCGAAGCTGCCGTCGCTCGCCGGATGCACGAGCGCGAACAGCGGCCCGTCGCCCTTCGGCCGGCGCACCATGCGGATCAGGTCGGCGTGGCCAGGCAGCGCCAGCCGCCCGGCCTGGCCGACGTCCCAGATGCCGACCGTCTGGAAGCACAGCTCGACCAGCCGTGGCTCCGTCACGGTCGGATCTGCGGCCGGCGCGCGGTCGGGCGGCAGCTGCTCGGCCAGGCGGCCGACCGCGTCACCGTTGCAGCTCCACACCTCGTCGAGCACCTGGTACGCCGGCCCGTGCGGGAACACCCGGTAGATGTCCGCCCGGCCGACCCGGACAGCGGCCTGGGTCGTGGGGGAGCTGTCAGTCTCGGCAGGCGGCTGCTGCGCGGTGAGCCGCACGCTGCCGGTGAAGTGCGTGGTCCAGCGCGGCACATCGTCCCCCTTGAGCAACCGGCTGCCGGCCATCGCGCAATCCGCGACCAGGTCATCGCCGTCCCGGCGGATGACCGCCCGGATGGTCAGGGTGCGGGGGTCGTCGCGGTAGAACTTCACCGGCGCCATGAACTCCATTCGCTCGACGCCGGCTACGTGCAGGTCGGGCGCCGCGAGACTGGCGACCTCGGCGAACGCCTCGGCCCCCATGACGCCAGGCAGCACGGTGATGGACTCGATCTGGTGATCGTGCAGGAACGGCTGCGCCGCAGGATCCAGCGTCGTCTGCACCGTCAGCCCCGAGTAGACGCCCATGCCGGTGACGGAGCCGGCCATCGGACCGGCCGCGCCCGTGCTGACCGCCGCGATGTCCAGCCCGCCGGCCGGATCGAGCTCGGCCAGCATCATGCCGAGCCTCCCGGCCACGACGACCTCACCGGTGAAGGGCCCTGCCGTCAGCTCACGCCTGATCCAGGCGATGCCGGCCTCGGGAGGCAGCATCTCGATGCCGGCCAGCTCCATGACCCTCGGGATGGATCCGCGCGTGGCCATGCCGAGCCCGCCCCACGCCGTCCAGTCGAGCGCGATCCCGCGGGTTCCCGGCCGGGTCCGCCGGAAGCTCGAGGTGATCTTGCATAGCAGGTCGTTGGCGGCGCTGTAGTCGGTCTGGCCGGCGTTGCCGAACCGGGCGGCAACCGAGCTGAACGCCACGGTCGCGCCGATCGGCAGGTCAGCCGCCGCGTGCAGCAGGTTGAACCAGCCGTCGCTCTTCACGTCGAAGACCAGGTCATACTCGCGGCTGTCCTTGTCGGCGATCGCGTGGCTGATCTCAAGGCCGGCCGCGTGCAGCAGCACGTCGATCCGCCCGTGCCGCTCGCGGATGTCAGCGATGACCTGCGCCACGGCGTCGGGGTCGGTGAGGTCGACCGCGTGGTAGCACGCGTCGCCCCCGGCGTCGGTCACGGCCTGGATCGCCGTGAGCGCCGACTGGAGCCGCTCGTAGCGGGAGAGCTCGCGCTCGATCAGCACGGGAGTCGGCCGCTGGCCGGCCGCCTTGAGCCGCTCGCTGATCGTCGCCCTGAAGCTGTCCCGGTCGGTCGTGAAGGCGATCAGATCCTCGCTGGACGGATCGGGCTCAGGGGTCAGGTCGAGCAGGTGGAACGTGCCGCCGCTGGCGGCAGCTAGGTCTGCGACGATCGCCGACACGATGCTGCCGGCCGCGCCGGTGACGACGAACACGGAGCTGCGGTCGAGAGCCAGCCCGCCGGTTCCGTCACCGAACGGGACCTCCCGCAGGCCGACGGCCCACCGGCGCCCGGCCACCCGGCCGACCTCGATCGTGCCAGGGTCGCGCAGCGTCTCCTCGATCAGCATGTCGGCGATCGACGCGGTCTTCCTGCTGACGGCGAAGTCCACCGCCTTGACCAGAACCTCTGCCCGCTCGCGCCGGTACGCCTTGGTGAAGCCGGTCACGGCGCCGCCGAGCGGCGCCACGGCGCCTGCCTCGTCATAGCCGTGGTAGCCGCCGAGCCTGGTCGCCGACACCAGGAACGTGCCGCGCGGCCCGAGCTGGCCGTCGGTATCCAGGCGCCGTACCACGGCATGCAGGTTCTTGACCCGGCAGGCCAGCGCCTCGCGCCAGCCGGCCAGGTCGAGCTCGTCGATCGCCGGCTCGGCGTCGAGCGCCGCCAGCCAGTACAGCCCGTGCACCGGCCCGTCCGCCAGCCAGCTGGTCAGCGATGCGTCGATCGCCGCGGCTGTCGACCCGGCCGCCAGGACGAGCGCGGTCACGCCGAGCGGGCTGAGGCGCCTGACCAGCGCGTCCGCGATGCCGCCCGCGTCTGCCATCACGATCACGCGCTTGGTGTCATCCAGCGTCACGCCTGTGGCCGAGCACCACTCGATCGGCGGTCGTAGCACCGGCACCGGAATCCGGCGCGGCAGCCGTCCGGCCGCGGCGGCGTCCCCGGTAAACGCTGGCGCGGTGTGCAGGGCGGGAGGCACCTGGAGTGCCTGCCGGGATCCCTCGGCCGACGGGGTTCCAGCGTCGGTCGCGGGCATGGTGCCGACCGCGGGCGCGGGTCCGGTGCCGGCTGCGAGCGCGGTGCCGGCCG
>DATNIU010000230.1:0-23744 GCA_035604275.1 Streptosporangiaceae bacterium
ATAGAACGCCGCGAACACCAGGACAATTCCGACGTTTACTATCAGCCGCTCCCAGAACTGGTTCCTGAAGAACAGGACGTCCACGCCGACCACGACGGCTACCAGCGCGAGCACGTAAGGCACGACGGCTGCCTGTCTTCCCATCGTTCCTTCCTACTATCTGCGACGGAATGGAGCAACAGCGGCGCTCCTGGCAGTATCGCAGTGGGGCGGCCTGACTGTGGTCATCTGGCCGCTGACCGCGTGGACGGTTGGACGCAAGATCTCCGAGCAGAACCAGGAGGTCAATCGCGTCGGCACCTAGACTTGCCTCGTGCGCCTGGTCTCGCTGCTGCCATCGGCGACGGAGATCGTCTACGCGCTCGGGCTGGGCGACGAGCTGGTCGGGGTTACGTTCGAGTGCGATGAGCCAGCGGCCGCGCGCTCGGAGAAGTCAGTCGTCGTGGGCGGCAAGGACACCAGCGGGATGACTCCCGGGGAGATCGACAGCTACGTCCGCGCCCAGCTCGCAGCCGGGACGGACCTTTATACCCTGCGCGCGGAGGCGCTGGCGGCGCTGGAACCCGACCTGATCCTGACCCAGGACCTGTGCCGGGTATGCGCGCTGCCCTCCGGTCACGTCGAAGACGCCCTGGACTACCTGGGCTGCCGGGCAGACGTGCTGTCACTCGATCCGTACTCACTCGATGAGGTGCTCGACTCGATCCTGGCCGTGGGACAGCGCACTGGCGTGCCCGACCGTGCCAGGCGGCTCGTGGACGAGCTGCGCGCCCGGATCGCCCGGGTCGAGGCGAGTGTCGCCGGGCGGGCCAGGCCCCGGGTGGCGGTCATCGAGTGGACGGATCCGCCGTTCACCGCCGGGCACTGGATCCCCGACCTGGTCAGCGCGGCGGGCGGGTTGCCGGTCGCGGCCACGCCGGGGGCGCCCTCGGTGCCGGCCACCTGGGCAGCGATCGCCGAGGCGGTGCCCGAGCTCGTCGTCGTCGCGCCGTGCGGCTTCCACCTGCCAGG
Source organism: Streptosporangiaceae bacterium (assembly GCA_035604275.1). Lineage (GTDB taxonomy): Bacteria > Actinomycetota > Actinomycetes > Streptosporangiales > Streptosporangiaceae > Chersky-822. Next base: position 1,012 of record DATNIU010000230.1, read on the forward strand.
CGCGATCGACCAGGCCCGGACGGTGGCCGGCCACCTGCCCGGCGTGCCGGTGTGGGCGATCGACGCCGACGGCATCGTGGTTCGCCCGGGACCGCGCCTGGTCGACGGGGTCGAGACCATCGCCTCGATACTGCACCCGGACGCCGTGCCCGCCCCGCCAGCGGGCGCGGCACACCGGGTGACGCCTCCCGGCTGACCCCGCACCGAGCCTGGCAAGCTGGGACGGTGGACGAGGACCGGGCGGGCACCGGACGCGATCCCCTCGACGCCGGCGATCGGGCATGGCGGGCCGCCCCTGGAACGGTGATCGCCGCCCTGGCGGACGCCGCGACGCTGGGCGAGTACTTCCGCATGGCGCCCGGCGGCGCCGGCCCGACCTGGCGCCGGGCCGACGAGGCGTACCGGCACGGCATGCGCGATCTCGTCGCTCACACGGCCGCCGCGCTGGGCGTCGTCCCGGGCCGGGTGGCGGTATCCATCGCACAGCTTGGCTACGCGTCGCGCCTGTGGTCACCCAGCCTGGCCTGCGCCCTCAAGCACGGCATCGTCCCCGATCTCCGCGGCCTCCAGATCAGCAAGGACATCCCGGTCCGGCTGCGGCTGCCCCGGCCTGGCGGCTGGCATCCGGCGACACCTGACCTCGCCGCCCGGCTCCTGTACCGCATGGTGGTCGAGGAGCACCTGGAGCCATTCGCGGCCGGGCTGGACGCACGGCCGGCCGCGGGACTGCTGCGCGGCAATTCGGCGTCGGCGATAGCCGGAGCGCTCGGCGTCATCGTGCGCGCCAGCCCGGAACTCGCCGCATCCGCCAGGCAGCTAGCCGACCTGCTGCTCGGCACCGGGCGGTTGCGCGGAACGGGCGGCTTTGCCGGGCCTGACCTGAACTTCGGGCGGCGCAGCTGCTGTCTGTACTACCGCGTTCCGTACGGGACCCTGTGCGGCGACTGCTCGCTGCTCAGCCCGCCTGGCACGAGACGCCGCGAGCCAGGCGGGTGAGCCCGGCACCAGCCAGCCCCGGGTGCGGCCGGTATCGGCGCCGCGGACCCGGCGCTGGATCACCGGCCAAGAGGCGGCCTGGCAGGTTCCCCGCCGCCCGCGGCCCAGCAGCCCGTTCGACCCGCGAACGGTGAATAGCCAGATGGGGTCCTATCCTTACCGATGTCATGGATCCCTACCGGCCCGAGCAATGGCACGACTTCTTCATCACGGTGGGAGGCGGCGTAGCGCGGCCAGGCCCGCGGCCGGCCACGGCTTGGGGCGTCCGAGCGGGCCGAGCGGGCCAGGCGGCGCTCGCGCACCCGCGTCGGTCTGATCAGCACCGCCAGAGCGTCTGAGCGGCGGGTACTCGCCGGCGCCCGCCGGGCCGGGACCGGCGCTGGCGCGGCACGGGATCGCTGCCGTTGACCGGCCGTCCGGCCCGGTGCCAAGCTGTCGCCATGGTCAAGGACGCCTCCCCGGCAGGGTCACCGGCGCCGTGCGGCCACCGGGAATGACGGGCGCCCCGGCGGCGGGCGTGACCGGCACCCCGGCGGCGCCGGGCATGACGGACGCCCCAGCGCCACCGGGCGTGACGGGCGATCGCGGCGGCCGCCGAGGTGCTTCTCGTGCGCATTGAGATCCGGCCGGTGAGCAGGCTCCGCGGCCCCGAACCGGTCGAGTTCACCGATTCCCTCGCGTCGATCGTCGAGTCGCTCTCCGCGAGCGATATCGACCTGTCCCAGGTACGCGTGACCTGCGACTGGATCCAGTACCGATCGAGCTTCCGTGAGGTGGCTGACCTGCGCGTCGTGCTGCCGGCCGCGGCGCACGCGGACACGACCGAGCCGGGGATCGAGCTCGCTGTCGACCTGCGCCGCTGCGCGGACGCGGACCTGCGGGCGCTGGTGACCGGCCTGCTGGCCGAGAACGCCAGCCCGGCGTCATCGGCGAGGCTCTCGCTCGAACCCTGGGTGACCGGCACAGCGAGCTGCATCTGGCGGTTCAACTCGCTGTACTGGCAGGCGCTGTCGGCATGGGAGCAGGCCACCGGGCGCGAGTACGAGAGGTCGCTGCCGGGCGGCAAGAGCGACGCGAGCAACGTCGAGGCCGTCAGGGAGCTGATCCTGGAGCTCTTCAAGGTCTGGGACGACCTGGACGCGCGGGATGCGCTGCCTGCCGAGCTCTACGTCGTCGAGCTCGGCGTCGGCAACGGCAGCCAGGCGCGGACCTGGCTCGATGAGTTCGTCGCCCTGTCCAACGCGCACAGCAGGGACTACTACCGGCGGCTGCACTACCTGATGGGCGACTACTCGCCCCATGTGCTCAACCGCGCCAGGCAGGCGGTGGCCCATCACGGCGATCATGTGAACGCGCTTGTGGTGGATGCCACTCACCCGGCGATCAGCCTGGGGTTCCTGCGCGGGAAGGCCTTCCTCGTCTACATCTCCAACGTCTACGACAACCTGCCGACCGACGAGGTAGCCCGGGTCAGCGGGCGGGCCTACCAGGTGGAGGTGCGGGCCTTCCTGCCGATGGGCGCCGCACGCCGGATCGCCAGGCGGTACGGCGCGCCGGTCAGGAAGCTGCCCGACCTGGTCGAGAAGCTGCTCCGGCTCGGACCCGAGCTGCTCTGCGACGTGTTCCCGCAGCACTTCGGCGAGCCCGCCCGGGCCGTGGCCTTCTGGCAGCAGGTATGGGCGGCGCTCCGCCTTCAGGAACGGTACGTGCCGTTCGAGGGCCTCGACCTTTACCAGATCGGGCCGGCGCTGACCGGCGAGACGCTGCGCGCGCAGCTCGAGTCCGACGGGGACATCCGGATACACGTCAACAACGGCGCGCTCAGCAGCTTCGCCGAGACCCTGCCGCTGCTGCACCCGTTCGGGCGGTTGCAGTGCCACGATCTGTTCGTGACCGACGTCCGCGACTACCGCCGCGGGTTCCACGGTCCAGGGAAGTACGACGGCTCGGTGGTGAACTGGGTCAACGGGCCGCTGCTGCGTCACGTCGGCCGCCGCGGCGGCTTCGATGTCCGGATCTCCCCTTTCCGGCAGCGACCTTCGGCGAACGTGAAGACGCTCACCGCCGGAGTGCGGGAATGAGTGATACGAATCGGCACACCGGCATGCTGCCGACGACCGTGATCGGTTCCTACGCGGTGCCAGAATGGCTCGGCCAGCTAAGGAACGACTACTACCAGCGCCGGATCAGCCAGAAGTACCTGAACGAGATCCACGAGATGGCGATCAAGGCAGCGATCCTGGACCAGGAACGGGCCGGAATCGACATCTTCTCCGACGGCGAGCTGCGGCGCGACAACGACATCGACTACCTGCTCGCCAGGATCCCCGGGGTGACGATCGCGCATCGCGCCAAGGCGGACTACCTGGACTACTACAACGCGGAGGTCAGCCGCCCGCTGCCCGAGCCGGACGGGCAGGGCCTGGGCCTCGCCGAGGAGTTCCGGTTCGCCAGCCAGCTGACGGACCGCCCGGTCAAGGTGTCCATCACGGGTCCGTTCTCGCTGTCCAGGAGGATCACCGATACCGCGTATTCCGACCCGGCCGAGCTGGTCCGGGCGCTGGCCCGGCATCTCAACGCCGAGGCGAGGGATCTGGCCGCGGCCGGCGCGAGGCTGCTGCAGATCGACGAGCCGTTCCTGGCCGGCTATCCCGATCAGATCGGCCTGGCGGTCGAGGCGATCAACATAGTGACCGACGTTCCCGGCGTCAGCTGGGTGCTGCACGTCTGCTATGGCAACCGCTACGCCCGGCCGCTCTGGCAGGGTCACTACGACTTCCTCTTTCCCGCCGTGCACGAGACGAAGGTAGACCGGCTAGCCCTGGAGTTCGCCCGCAAGGGAGACGAGGACCTGCGGCTGCTCAGACAGCACAAGTGGGACCGCGGCCTGGGTCTCGGCGTGATCGACGTGAAGACCGACCAGGTCGAGTCACGAGACCTCGTGGCCGCCCGGATCAGCCGGGCGCTGCGGTACGTGACGCCCGAGCAGCTGGTCATCAACCCCGACTGCGGGCTGCGGCACCTGGCGCCCGAGGCCGCCCGCGAGAAGCTGGCCAGCATGGTCGCCGCGACCGCGCAGATCCGCGCCGAGCTCGGGCCGGGGTAGCTGATCCGCCCCGCGCTCACGGTCACCGCGGAGGCTGGTCGTGGCTGGGCCGGTGACCGGCATCAGCGCCTGGTCGTCGCTTGCCGGACCGACGGCGCACGGCGGTGCGGGCTCGCCTGAAAACAGGAAGTCACGCGTCCCGGCCGGCATGTTCGCCGGGCCCGTGTCAGTGCCGGCGGATAGCGTCGCCAGCATGCAGCCTGTGATGTCGCGTGGCATCGATCTTGCTTCGGTCGAAGACACGGTCGGGGCCACCTGCTTCGCGCGAGGTGCTCAGTACGCGCGGCAGCGGGCGGTCATCCAGATGTGGTGGGACCCGGCCCAGAATGCGCTGCACGGCACCGTGCACGGGCGAACCGGCGGGTTCTACCGGACCACCGTTTACCTGTCCCCCGACAACGGGCTGCCGCCGGAGTTCCTGCAGGGCGCCTGCACCTGCCCGGTCGGGTTCAACTGCAAGCACGCGGTCGCGCTGGTGCTGACGGCGGCCGATTCCTGCGCGCCGCGAGCCGGGTCGCGCCAGGGCCGGCGTTCCGCGGCATGGCAGGAGTCCCTGGACTCGCTGCTCGACTCTCGGCCGGCCGGTGCCGCGGGCAGTCCGGACGAGACTCCGCTGGCCATCGAGCTGACGCTGTCCGCCGCCAGCCCGTCCCGCGGGCGGGACCACGGGGCGGGCGGGCCACCGCCGGCGCTGATGGCCAGGCTGGTGCAGCAGGGCAGCAACGGCGGCTGGATCGGCGGCTCTGTGAGCTGGGGCAAGCTGGACTCGCTGCGCTACTACGGGAGCTTCCCCGCCGCGCACGTGCAGCTGCTCCAGGAGCTGTATGCCCTGTACCGGTGGCAGGTTGGCCGTTCCGGTTATTACTCCTATGCCGGGGACAAGTCGATCGAGGTGTCCGCGCTCGACTCCGGCCAGCTGTGGCCGCTGCTTGACGAGGCCGAATCGGCAGGCCTGCGGCTGGTGCACGGGCACAAGCTCGGCGCGGTGGCGAAGTACCGTTCCGCGGAGCTCTGCCTGGATGTCACGCGCGGCGAGCAGTCGGGGGCGCTCGTGATCGCACCCGCGATCCGGGTCGACGGGACACTCGCCGATGTGCTGCCGATCCGGTTCATCGGGTCCAAGGGGCACGGCCTGGTCTACGTCGATCGCGCGGAAGCCCGGCAGAACTCCGATCACAGCCGCTGGCGATTCCGGCTGGCCAAGACCACCGGGACCGTCGCGCCCCAGCTCCAGCGGATGGCGCTGGCTGGCCAGCGACTCGAGATTCCCGCCGCCGAGCAGTCCAGGTTCCGCGACGGCTACTATCCGCGGCTGCGCAAGGCGGCCGCTGTGATCTCCTCCGACGGATCCTTCACGCCACCGGAGATCTCGGGACCTACCCTGATGCTGCGCGCGTCGTACGCGGCCGACCATATGGTCGAGATCGGCTGGGAGTGGGCCTACCAGGTCGGCGACTCACGGCTCACCGCAGCGCCTGACCAGCGTCCGGCTGATGCCGGATACCGGGATCTGGACGCCGAGGCCGCTGTCCTTTCCGGTCTCGACCTCCCGCTCGACCGCTTCGGGCTGCTCGGCCCCGATCCGCGATCAGCGGATCTGGTCCTGCTGCCGCGGGTCCGGCTCGGCGGCACCGACACCATGCGGTTCACCACCGAGCTGCTGCCGCTGCTCGCCGCCAGGCCCGGAGTCGCCGTCGAGATCGCCGGAGATCCCGCCAACTACCGCGAGGCGACCGACTCGATCCGGATCGGCGTCTCCACGGACGAGGTATCGGGAGACCCGGACTGGTTCGACCTCGGGGTCACCATCACCGTCGAGGGGCAAAGTGTTCCGTTTGCCGACGTCTTCGTGGCGCTGAGCCGCGGCGAATCGCACATGCTGCTCGCCGACGGCGCCTACTTCTCCCTGTGCAAGCCCGAGCTCCAGAACCTGGCCAGGCTGATCGAGGAGGCACGGGCCCTGGCGGATGCCCCTGACGGCGAGCTCAGGATCAGCCAGTTCCAGGCCGGGCTGTGGGATGAGCTGACCGAGCTCGGGGTGATCAGCCATCAGGCGGCCGCCTGGCAGCGGCAGGTCGGCGGGCTGCTGTCGATCGGCGCGATCGAGCGCCCGCAGTCCCCGGCCCCGCTGCGGGCCAAGCTGCGCGGCTACCAGCTGGACGGCTTCGGCTGGCTGGCATTCCTCTGGGAGCATGGTCTCGGCGGCATCCTCGCCGACGACATGGGACTCGGCAAGACGATGCAGACCCTGGCGCTGATCTGCCACGCCAGGCAGGCCGCGGCCGCCAGCGCGCCATTCCTGATCGTCGCGCCGACCAGCGTGGTGTCGAACTGGGCAGCGGAGGCTGCCAGGTTCACGCCGGGCCTGAAGGTCGTGCCGGTCACCGAAACGACGGCTCGCCGCGGCCAGGGGATCGGCGAGATCATCGAGGGCGCCGACGCGGTGGTGACCTCGTACACGCTCTTCCGGATCGACTCCGATGCCTACGGCGAGCTTGACTGGTCGGGACTGATCCTGGACGAGGCGCAGTTCACCAAGAACCACCATTCGAAGATCTACCAGTGCGCGCGGCGGCTGCCGGCCCCGTTCAAGATCGCCATCACCGGCACGCCGATGGAGAACAACCTGATGGAGCTGTGGTCGCTGCTGTCGATCACCGCGCCGGGCCTCTTCCCTAGCCCGGCCCGCTTCAATGACTGCTATGCCCGCCCGATCGAGAGGCAGGGTGACGCCGAGCTCCTGGCACAGCTGCGGCGGCGGATCAGGCCGCTCGTCAAGCGCCGCACGAAAGAACAGGTGGCCGCCGAGCTTCCGGCCAAGCACGAGCAGGTGCTTGAGGTGGACCTGCATCCGCGGCACCGCAAGGTCTATCAGACCCATCTCCAGCGGGAGCGGCAGAAGGTGCTCGGCCTGCTGCACGACATGAACGCGCACCGCTTCACGATCCTGCGGTCATTGACGCTGCTCCGGCAGCTGAGCCTGCACGCCGGGCTCGTCGACGACGCATATGCGGACCTGCCGTCGAGCAAGATCGACGCACTGGTCACCCAGCTCGGCGACGTGATCGGCGGCGGGCACCGAGCGCTGGTATTCAGCCAGTTCACCGGATTCCTCGGCAAGGTGCGCGACCGGCTGGACGCCGAGGGCCTGGGATACTGCTACCTGGACGGCAAGACCCGGGACCGGGCCGCCGTGCTGCGGCGCTTCAAGGACGGCGCGGCGCCGGTATTCCTGATCAGCCTGAAGGCCGGCGGGTTCGGGCTCAACCTCGCCGAGGCCGACTACTGCTTCCTGCTCGACCCATGGTGGAACCCGGCGACGGAGACTCAGGCGGTGGACCGGACACACCGGATCGGGCAGACCCGCAACGTGATGGTGTACCGCCTGATCGCCTCTGGCACCATCGAGGAGAAGGTCATGGCCCTGAAGGCGAGGAAGGCAGAGCTGTTCACCAGCGTCATGGACAGCGGCAACTTCTTCGGCGCCACTCTTGACGCCGACGACATCCGCGGGCTGTTCGACTAGCTCGCCACGGCGGTGTCCGGCGCCGGTCGGCTAGCTCGCCACGGCGGTGTCCGGCGCCGCGGCGGTGTCCTCGCCGAAGGACTCGCCCCTGGCCTCGGCAGCCTGCATCTGAGCGTCGTCCCCGGCGGGCGTGCCAGCCTCGTGCAGCCAGACCCGCGGGCCGCCGCGGACGGAGTCGCGCGCGTAGTAGAACGCGTCCCGGCCCGGACGCCAGGCCACCGACGAGAATCGGTACCCGCCTATCGGCGGCCCGACGAACGCCCCGGAGCCGGAATCTACGACATAGAGTAACGACTCCTCGGTCCCGCCGACAGAGAACTGGCAGGCGATCAGCCTGCCGTCATGGCTCGGCTCCCAGGCGCCATCGCTCCCCCGGGGCCGCGCGCTCAGAGCCGGACGAAGCGGTATCCGTGGTGGCGGAAGTACGCGATGATCGTCGGCAGGGCAAGCGCGGTCGCCGGGTTGCCGATGGGCTGGTTGTGCATCAGGACGACCGGGTTGCGCAGTCTCCCGCCTTCCTCCTCGGCCAGCCGGATGATGCGGTGCACCCAGTAGGCCGCGCCGGAGCCATCGGCTTCCCAGTCCTCGGTGTCCACGGACCAGATCCACACGGCCATCCGGCGGTGCTGCGCCAGGCGAAGGGTGGTCGCGTTGTAATCGCCGTAGGGCGGCCGGAAGACGCAGGGCGCCGATCCGGTGATCGACTTCTGCTCGGCGCTTGCCCGGTCCATCTCGGCTGCCTGCCGCACGGTCGGCAGGGTGGCCATGTCCGGGTGGTCCCAGGTGTGGTTCCCCACCGTGTAGCCGGCCTCGGCCTCCTGCGCCACCAGATGGCGGTGGGCCGCCGCGTTCTCGCCAATATTGAAGAATGTCGCGGGAACATGATGCTTTTTCAGGATGGACAGGATCCTGGACGTCGTCTTTCCCGGGCCGTCGTCGAAGGTCAGCGCCACGGTCTTGGCGCGGCCGGGAGCGTAGAACCTCGGACCGTAGGCCGCGGCCGGGCAGCGCTTCGGCGCCGCGCCAGACGCGACCGCGGGCACGCCGACGGCCCCGATCAGCCCGGCGGCGAGGACGGCGGCGCAGGCCAGCCGCAGGCAACTCGGCATACGGACCATCATGCGGATCACCACCTCGGAATACGCGCCGGTCAGTCGGCCAGCGTCACCACGAACATCCGCGACCCGGGCGGGGCGATCTTCTGGTAGTCAGCGGCGGTCGCCCGCCCCTCGGCCGTGCCGAACGCTGCCTCAAGAGCCTTCTGATCGGCGAAATACAGGTCGGCGACCCGGTAGAACGTCTTCTCGCCGCCGTCGAGCGCGGTCACGATGCGGCCCGACTCGGCGCGCTCGAGGCCGGGAATGGCGCCCACGAGCGGCAGGTGAGTGCCGAGATAATGCTCATCGAAGGCGTCCGCGTCGCCGGGATGGGTGTACAGGACCATTAGCTTCACCGTCATGGACAGGACGCTACAACCTGGTCCCGAGCCCGTCGAGCGCCGGACGCGCCTTACCCGCGGCGGCTCAGCATCCGCTGACGCACCGCCTCGTAGATGACGATGGCGGCGGAGGTCGCGACATTCAGCGAGTCGGCGTGCCCGAACATGGGAATGCGCACGCGAAGGTCGGCCCGGTCCAGCCATTCCGCCGGCAGCCCGCTGGTCTCCGATCCGACCGTGATCGCGACGGGGCCGGTGAGGTCGGCATCGACCAGGTCCACGCCGGGGCCTGGAGTGGTCGCCACGATCCTGAGCGCGTGCTCCGCCAGCCAGCCGATGACCTCGGCCGTGCTCGCCGCCGCGACCGGAACGGAGAAGACCGTTCCCTTGCTGGCCCGGATCACGTTGGGGTTGCCCCAGTCGGTCACCGGGTCGGTCGCGATCACCGCTGCCAGTCCGGCCGCGTCCGCGGTACGGAGCATCGCGCCAAGGTTGCCCGGCTTCTCCACCCGGTCGCAGACCAGGACCAGCGGATCGCTCCCGATCTCCAGCCCGGCCAGGACCGACCGGACCGCGGGGACGACCGCCAGCCAGCCGTCCGGTGACTCACGGTAGGCGATCTTCTCGAACACCGGCCGGCTGACCCGCACCACGTCGGCGCCCAGTCCCGCCGCCTGCCCGGCGATCGCCGCGGGGCCGTCGCCGGCCAGATCCGGGCAGTAGTACAGGGCGACCGGGCGCACTCCCGCCGACAGCGCGAGGGCGAGTTCCTCGCGCCCTTCGACCAGCGTTACGGCAGCCTCCTCCCTGATCCGCCGCCGCCGCAGCGTGACCAGGCGCTTGATCTGCGGATTGGCCAGGCTGGTGATGACCGGCCCGGCAGTCGGACGTGGCGCCCCAGGCATGCCTCATGGTAGCCAGGGCATCCGGCCAGGCCGCGCTGCCCGGTGCCCGCGAGCTCCGCCGCCCGGGCGCGCCGCACGGCACCGCGGCTACCGCGCGGTCAGCGCGACGTCGGCGGCGTCCGCGGCCTCCACGTCATCCCTGGAGATGCCGAGCAGGTACAAGATCGCATCGAGATGCGGCACGCTGACCGACGTGTCGGCGGCGCTTCTGACGGCCGGCTTGGCGTTGAAGGCTACTCCCAGGCCGGCGGCGGCGATCATGTCAAGGTCGTTAGCGCCGTCACCGACCGCCACGGTCTGGCTGAGCGGCACGCCGGCCTCGGCCGCGAACAGCCGCAGCATCCGCTCCTTGCCCGGCCGGTCGATCAGGTGCCCGGTGATCCGCCCGGTGAGCCTGCCGTCGGCGATCTCCAGCGTGTTGGCGGCCGCGAAATCGAGCCCGAGCTCGGCCGTCAGCCAGTCAGTGACCTGCGTAAAGCCGCCGCTGACCACGCCGCAGCGGTAGCCGAGCCGCTTCAGCGTCCGCAGCAGGGTCCGCGCGCCAGGAGCGAGCCGCAGGCTGTCGGGCAGGTCGCGCACCACGGCCGCGTCCAACCCTTCGAGCAGCGCTACCCGCTGGCGCAGGGCGCGGGCGTAGTCGAGCTGCCCGCTCATCGCGGCGGCGGTCAGCGCCGACACCTCGGCGGCGCGGCCCGCCCGGGCAGCGAGCAGGTCGATGGCCTCGTCCTGAAGCAGGGTGGAGTCGACATCCATCACGACGAGGCGCATCGCCCGGCGGTACAGCCCGCCGCGCTGGACCGCGATATCGACGCCGAGCCCGGCCGACTCCCGTGCCAGCGCCGAGCGCAGCGCCTGCGGATCCGCGCCGGATACGTCGAACTCGATGCAGGTGACCGGCCGGTGCGCGAGCCGCCCGATCCGGTCGATGTTCGCGCCGCTGGCCGCGATCCGGCCGGCGATGGCGGCGACGGCGGCCGGCCTGAGCGGGCTGCCGAGGACGGTCACGTGCAGCCGCCCCCGCTGCCTGGGCGCTTGCTCGCCTGAGCCGAGGGTGATCTCGGCGTCCATGCCCAGATCGGCGGCGAGCGAGGTGATCTGCCGGTGGATCTCCGTCAGGTCGGGCGACTCCGGGCCGGCCACGAGCACCCCGAGGACCAGGCGACCGCGGATGACGACCTGCTCGACGTCGAGCACCGTCAGCTCGTGCGCCGATAGCTCGGAGAACAGCCGGGAGGTGACACCCGGCCGGTCGCGGCCGGTCAAGGTCACCAGCACGGTGAGTTGGGGTCCTGACATGACAATGACCACGCTATCGGGCCGGCCCGCCCGGCGGGCGGGACTGGTTCAGCCCGCCGGGCGGGACTGGCTCAGGCGCTCAGGATTCGTCTCATTTGTCTGGCCGCACCCAGATATCCCGCTCGTGCATGAGCTGAATCTGCTTCGTTATCACCTCGCGGCGATATTCGTCGTGCCCGTACGGAACATGGTCGAGGTAGATATTTTTCGGGTAAACAGGCTCTTCGTAGATGATCTGGTACTGCTCTGTGGTCAGGTCCTTGATCCAGTTGTCCCATTGCGCGTTCGCGCGGAAGCGGCGCAGCGCCTCGATGTCGATGGTCCCGGCGACCCATGAGGATCCGCCGCTGTAGTCGTGCCGCCCGACAATCTGACCGCGGTAGTCGATCACGGCAGATCCGCCGCCGAAGGTGTCGATCGGGACCGTGGACTCGGCGTGCAGGTAGTACGTCCCGACGTTGCACGCGATCAGGTACAGGTTGTTGTCGAGCGCGCGCGCGCGGTTCTGGACCTCGAACAGGCCGTTGCCGACGTGCGGGTGCGGATACGGGCCCCGGTAGACGACCTCGGCGCCATTCATCGCCAGGCCGCGCGCGTTCTCCGGGTACGAGCCCTCGTTCGCCATCAGGAACCCGAGCCGCCCGATCTCCGTGTCGGCGACCGGATAGAAGGCGTCCAGGTTACGGCCGTACAGCTCGATCCACTTGTCCCAGACATTGTGCGGCGTCACCGAGTGCTCGACCGGGAGCAGCGGAACGACCTTGTGGTGCCTGAGAATGACCTCGCCCTCCGGGCTGAGCGCGAAGCCAACGTTGAAAAATCGACCGGGGAACTCGGGATGCCTGGCCTTTGCCTGGGCCATCAGGAAGACATTCCACTGCCGGGCAAGCGCGCCGAGATAGTCCGTCTCCGGGCCCGGGATGTCGATCGCGCACTCCCGCGCGAACTCCTCGTGATCGAGGTCGAGGACCTCGTCGTTGAAACCCTGAAGCGCGCCCTCGGGGATCGCGATCAGCCGCACCGGCAGATCCAGGCTGGATAGCCATGAAGCGGCCTTGATCAGGTGCGAGAGGTGCTCAAGGTTCGTCTGAATCTCCTCGCGGCGGCGGATACCGCGCATCGTGGGCACCAGGCCCAGGGCCTGATAGGGCTCGATCATGCTCATTCCCTCCGACCGGCCGGGCCGGTCTCGTCCGCCGGCCAGGGCTCCTCGGCCGGCCAGGGCTCGCCGCCGGCCATCCTGTCCGCCGGCCCGGTCCCGTCAGCCGGCCGCTGTCCCTTGTTCTATCTGGCGGCCTCTGTTCTATCTGGCGGCCTCGCCTTCTGTCTGTACATCGTCGCGCTGTAACTTTAGGCGGGCGGGACCCGGCAGCCGCTGGCCCGCCGGCGGCCGAGAGCTAGCGCTGTTAACACGGACAGAGACTCTCGCCTGTAGTCACATTGTTACCTCTGTTGCAGTGGTCAGGTGCGCGCCGTGATACTAAGCGGATCGCGCACGGCGGCTCCTGGGTCGTGACCGCGGCAGGGGCGGCGGGGCCATCGATCGGAAGGCAGGGAAGCCACATGAGCATCCTGGGTACCCGGGTGGTGCGGACCGAGGACCCGCGGCTGCTGACGGTCGGCGGCAGCTACGTGGACGACCTGCGAGCACCGGAACTGACGGACGCCGCGCGGGTCACGTTCGTGCGCAGCCCGATCGCGCACGCGCTGATCACGGGCATCGACGTCTCGGCGGCGCGGGAGGCGGCCGGCGTCGTCGCCGTGCTCACCGCAGCGGATCTGGACGACCTGCCGCCGCCGCCGCCCGACAGCGGGCTCACCGGCACGGAGGGCCTGCCGCTGCCGCTCGGCGGCCCGTGGGCCGAGCCGCTGTTCGCCGTCGACCGGGTGCGCTTCGTCGGCGAGCCGGTGGCGATCGTGATCACCGACGATCGTTACCAGGGCGAGGACGCCGCCGAGCTGGTCAGCGTGGACTACGACCCGCTGCCCGCGGTGGTGGGCTTCGACGCGGCCATCGCCGGGGAGAGCCTGCTGTTCCCGGCGGCAGCATCAAACGTCGCCGTCACCTCGGGCGGGCCGGCCGACGCCGCGGCCTTCGACGGCTGCGACGTCGTGGTGCAGCGGACCATCGTGAACCAGCGGCTCGCGCCGGTGCCGCTCGAAGGGCGCGCCGTCGCCGCCCGGTGGGCGGACGGCAGGCTGACCGTCTGGGTAAGCACCCAGAACGCGCAGATCTCCCGGTTCATCATGGCCGGCGCGTTCGGGCTGGACCCGGACGCCATCCGGGTGGTCGCCCCTGACGTGGGCGGCGGATTCGGCGCCAAGGTCGGAATCGACCGGGACGCGCTCATCGTCGCGTGGGCGGCCAAGCACATCGGGCGCGCGCTGCGGTGGGCGGAGACCCGCAGCGAGAACCTGGTCGGCATGACGCACGGGCGAGCCCAGCAGCATGTGATCAAGATCGGCGGGACCAGGGAAGGCCGCATCCTCGCGTACCGGCTCGACGTCGTGCAGGACACCGGCGCCTACCCGCGGATGGGCGGCTTCCTTCCGTTCCTCACCAACCTGATGGCGCTCGGCCCGTACGACATCGGCCACGTGGAGGCCGCCTACCGGGTCGTGGTGACCAATACCACGCCGATCTCCGCCTATCGCGGGGCCGGGCGGCCGGAGGCCACGGCGGCGATCGAGCGGGCCGTCGACCTGTTCGCCGCCGAGATCGGCATGGATCCGGCGCAGGTCCGGCGGATCAACCTGATACCGCCGGACAAGTTCCCGTACAGCTCACCCTGCGGGGCTGTCTACGACACCGGCGACTACGTCGCGGCGCTTGACAAGGTGCTCGCCGGGGCGGGCTACGCCGAGCTGCGGGCCGAGCAGGCCCGCAGGCGCGAGCGGGGCGACGTGCTCCAGCTGGGCATCGGGCTGGCGAGCTACGTGGAGATCACCGCAGCCGACGCCAACGGCGGCGAGACCGCCCGGCTTGACGTGCACCCGGACGGCACCGTCACGGTCTACACCGGCAGTTCCGCGCACGGCCAGGGTCACCACACCGCGTGGGCGATGCTCGTCGAGGCCGAGCTCGGCATCGAGATGGCGAAGGTCACGGTGGTGCACGGAGACACCGACCTGATCCCGATGGGCGTGGGCACGTATGCCTCGCGGTCACTCCAGCTTGGCGGCGTCGCCGTGCAAAGGGCCGCCGTGGACGTGAAGGAGCAGGCCCGCCAGATCGCCGCGGACATGCTCGAGGCCAGCGAGGCCGACCTTGAGCTCGATCCCGAGCGCGGGCTCTGGCAGGTGCGAGGGGACCCGGCGACGAGCAAGACCTGGGCCGAGGTCGCCGCGCACGCGGGTGAGGCCGGCCTGACGGCCGCCGTCAACTACACCGAGGGTCAGCCAACCTTCCCGTTCGGCACCCATCTCGCGCTCACCGAGGTGGACACCGAGACCGGCAAGGTTCGGCTGCTGCGGCACGTGACCGTCGATGACGCGGGCACCGTGCTCAATCCGGTGCTGGCCGAAGGGCAGCGGCACGGCGGGATCGCCCAGGGAGTAGCGCAGGCGCTGCTCGAGGAGATGGTGTACGACACCGAGGGCAACCCGATCACCGGGACGCTGGTGGACTACGCGTTTATCACCGCCGCCGAGCTGCCGAGCTTTGAGCTGCTGGCGAGCGAGACGCCCGCGACCATCAACCCGCTCGGCGCCAAGGGCATCGGAGAGGCCGGGACGATCGGCGCCACGCCCGCCACGCAGAACTCGGTCATCGACGCGGTCAGCCATCTCGGCGTCCGCCATATCGACATGCCCGCCACGCCGCCCAGAGTCTGGGCCGCGATCAGCGAAGCGAGGGAGAGCCGGTGAAGGTCACGGTGACCGTGAACGGTAGCGAGGTGGCCGCCGAGGTCGCGGACCGCACGCTGCTCGTCCATTTCCTGCGCGATGTCGCGGGCCTTACCGCGACCAACGTCGGCTGCGACACCAGTTCCTGCGGGGCCTGCACGGTCCTGCTTGACGGGCGGTCGGTGAAGTCGTGCACCGTGCTCGCCGCCCAGGCGGACGGCCGCGACGTGGTCACGGTCGAGGGATTGGCGAGCGGCCCGGACGAGATGCACCCGGTGCAGCGCGCGTTCCGCGCCGAGCACGGTCTCCAGTGCGGGTTCTGCACCCCGGGCATGGTGATGGCGACCGTCTCGCTGCTGGCCGAGAACCCCTCCCCGACCGAGGACGAGGTCAGGTCGGCCCTGGAAGGCAACCTGTGCCGGTGCACGGGCTATCACAACATCGTCAGGGCGGTGCTCGCAGCGGCCGGCGACGGCAAGACGGCGGCCCAGTGACTCCCGGCAGCCGGGAGCATGGCCCGGCAGGGCACCACGCGATCCCCGCCACCGGGGCTAGCGGCACGACGGCGAGCGAGAGGCGGCTCAGTTGATCCCCGCGCAATTTTCTTACCAACGGGCCTCCTCGGTCGATGAGGCTCTGGAGCTTGCCGCCAGCGGTGGTGAGGACGCGAAGTTCCTCGCTGGCGGCCATTCGCTGCTCCCGCTGATGAAGATGCGCCTCGCCGTGCCGGAGATCTTGATCGACATCGGTCGCCTCAGCGATCTCAGCTATGTCCGAGACGACGGCAGCCACATCGCGGTGGGAGCGCTGACCAGCCACGACGACGTAGCGAGGTGCACCCTACTGGCGGACGAGCTGCCGTTGCTGGCCCATGCGGCCGCGCAGGTCGGCGACCCCCAGGTCCGGCACCGCGGCACGATCGGCGGCTCACTGGCTCATGCCGATCCCGCGGCCGACCTGCCCGCGGTGGCCGTGGCACTGGACGCGACCCTGGTGACTCGCGGGCCGTCCGGCAGCCGCGAGATTGCCGCGGGTGACTTCTTCCTCGGCCTGTTCGAGACCGTCCTGGAGCCCGGTGAGCTGCTGACCGAGATCCGGATCCCCAAGCCGGAGGCGTCCGGCTGGTCGTTCCAGAAGTTCACCAAGCGCGCCATCGACTGGGCGATCGTCGGCGTCGCGGTACAGGGCGGCAGCGTCGCGCTGGTGAACATGGGCCAGACGCCGGTCCGGGCCAGCGCGGTCGAGCGTGCCCTGGCATCGGGCGCCGGGCCGCGGGAGGCCGCCGCGCACGCGGCGGAGGGAGCAGACCCGTCCGATGACCTCAACGGCAGCCGGGCCTATCGTGAGCATCTGGCCCGCGTCCTCGTCGCTCGCGCGCTCGAGGAGTCGCTGTCGCGCTCCTGACCTGACGCCACCTGGCGGCCAGGCCGGGGCTCCGGCAGCCGGCAGCTTCGGCAGGGCGGCCACGGGTACGCACGCTCCGGACCCGTAACGTCTGGCCAAGCCCGTTGACACGAGAGGCGTTCGGTTGCGCGAGCTGACCTGTGTGGAGATCTGCGCTGGCGCGGGCGGCCAGTCGCTCGGCCTGGAACAGGCGGGCTTCGCCCATCTGGCGGCCGTGGAGATCGATCTCGACGCCTGCGAGACGCTGCGGCGCAACCGGCCCGAGTGGAATGTGGTCTCCAAAGACGTCCGCGATTTCAACGGCGCCGATTTCCCGCGTGTCGACCTGCTGGCCGGCGGGGTCCCGTGCCCGCCCTTCTCGATCGCGGGAAAGCAGCTCGGCGCGGAGGATGAGCGCGATCTGTTCCCGCAGGCGCTGCGGCTGGTGCAGGAGTGCGATCCGGCCTCGGTCATGCTGGAGAACGTCCCCGGCCTGTCAGCCACCCGCTTCGCCGACTACCGGGATCAGGTGCTCGGCCGACTGCACAGGCTTGGCTACGAGACCGACTGGCAGGTGCTGAACGCCCGCGAGTTCGCGGTGCCGCAGCTCCGGCCGCGGTTCATCCTGGTAGCCATGAAACCGGCCGCCTACCAGCACTTCAGGTGGCCAGGCGCGATCGAGTCGGCGCCGACAGTCGGCCAGGCGCTTCGCGACCTGATGGCCGCGGACGGCTGGCCGGGGGCCGATGCCTGGGCGAGGAAGGCCGATGGCACCGGCCCGACCCTGGTCGGCGGTTCCCGTAAGCACGGCGGTCCTGATCTTGGGCCGACCCGGGCCCGCCAGGCCTGGCTCAAGCTGCACGTCGACGGCAGGGGGCTGGCCGACGCGCCGCCGCGGCCAGCCGATCCGGTCGATCATCTGCCGCGGCTGACGCTGGAGATGGCGGCCGTGCTCCAGGGGTTCCCGCCGGACTGGCGGTTCACCGGGCGCAAGACGGCGGCCTACCGGCAGATCGGCAACGCGTTCCCGCCGCCGGTCGCACGGGCGGTCGGCAGCAGCATCCGCTCGGCGATCGAAGCCGCCCGCGAGACGACGCGCGCCCGGCCTGGTGCGGCTACCGGAACGACTTCAGCACGGTGATCGATCCCGGGGAGTTCTTGGGACCGAAGTTGGCGATCCAGACCTGCGACCCCGCGGCGGCGACCGCGTTGGGCGTGTACAAGCCGTACGGACTGCCAGCGAGGACCCGCACGAGGCCGCCAGTCTGGGCGTTGAGCTCGGTCATGGCGCCGTGACCGTCGGTGCCGCCGTCTGGGTCAGCGACCCAGACCCGGTCTCCGTCGGCGGCGATTCCTTCCGGACGATATCCGAAGAGGCTCACGTAGGACCCGAAGTCGAACTGCGGCCCCGACAGCGTCTGCACCCAGCTGCCGTCGCTGGCGTTCATCTCGGTGACAGAGAGCCGCCCCCGGTACGGGTCGTTGAGAACCCAGACATGGGAGCCGCCGATCGCGATCGAGGCCGGGCGGGCGAAGCCGTAGTTGCCGCCGGTCATGGTGACGGCGTTTCCGTTTCTCGTGTCGATCCTTGTCACGCCGCCGAGCCCGCCTTTATAGCCGGCGTCGACAACCCATACGAAGGGACCATCGACGGCGAGCGAGACCGGATAGGTAATGCCGCCCTTGCCGCCCGGAATCGTCTTCTGTACCGAGCCGGTGCTGGCATCTAGCTCCGTGACCGAGCCGTAGCCGGTAAAGCCGGTCTTGGTCTGGGTGCCGAGATTAGCTACCCACACATGGGAGCCCTGGACCGCGATGGAGGTCGGATTCGCGATGCCTGAGGACGTGCCCGCCAGCTGCGTCACCGAGCCGGTTGCCGCGTTGACCCTGGTGACCGAGCCGGGGTCCTTGCGGTCGTTGGCGATCCAGACATAGCCGCCGCCTGCCGCGATGCCCCAAGGGAAGGCCAGATCGGCGGTAACGCTGCCGACCTGCTTTCCGTCCCCGGTATTGAACTCGACCACCCGGTCCGGCGAGGTCTGCGAGATCCAGGCATGCGATCCCAGCAGTGCGACGCCGATCGGCCCCGATGTCGCCTGATAGACATGCACCGAGGGCTTGGCCGCGACGGGCTTGGGCGTTGGCTTGGGCCCTGGGAGCAGCAGCACCACGGCGACAACGACCGCCGCCGCCACCACGACCGCCGCGACCGCGATCCAGATCCTGGCTGACTTGCGGGCGCCACCCGGAGTGAACTGGCCCTGTTGCGGCATGGTCGAAGGGGCGGGGCCCTGCGGCCAGTTCACCGGCGCCCGCGTGACGTCGAACGGACCTGGCGCCGCCGGCGAGCCAAAGCGAGGGTCGGGCCCAGCCTGCCCGCCGAAGCGCGGATCGGGCGCCACGGGCGTGGCAAAGCGCGGATCGGGCGCCACGGGCGTGCCGAAGCGAGGATCAGGCCCCGCCGGCCCCGCGAACCGAGGATCGGGCATCTCCGGTGGCCCGAAGCGAGGATCAGGCCCGGCGGGCGCGCCGAACTGGGGATCGGGCGCCACGGGCGTGCCGAAGCGAGGATCAGGCGCCGCGGGCGCCGGGGAGCCACCGTGCTGCGGCCAGCCGCCGGGGGCCACCGGGTTCAGCCCGAGCGCGAGCGCGATCTCGGTGGCGGCCCACTGACACGCCTCCGGCACGAAGGGCGTCGACTCCGCGAACGAAGACGCGGTCAGGCTGACCGCGGTTCCGGCATCCAGCCCCTGGGACACGCGCTCGCGGAGGGTCGACGCCACCCCGTACCCGGCCGCGGCCACCAGGATGGCCGCCTCCCTCGGAGCGTCCGGCAGGTAGTCCTTGAGCAGGTTCGCCATTACCCGCTCGCTGGACAGCGCCGTGATACCCAGATCAGGATCGGAGACGATGGCTTGCAGCGCCGCTCGCGCCTCCGCCGCATGCTCGAACGAAGTCCCGGCCATGCGACTCCCCTTTCAGCTGGCCTGCTGCTCCGGCGGCCGGCGGCCGGCGGCCACGCCGGACTACGCGGGCCGCGGCGGTCCCCTCAGCCGCCAGCCAAGCCCGCACCATAGCGTGACAAGCACCTCCGGCCGCACGGGTCCGGACACACCGATAAACCCAATTAACAGTCGACCACATGATAAAGCCGTCCAGTCACGCAGCGCCATCCTCGGCGGACCGCGGTGCCTGTGGCGGTGCCGTCGATGCCGTCGATGCCGTACGGGTACCGGATCAAACGTTGACTCGATTAACCTTTGACATACTCAAGCGAATGTCGTATGGTTGAGCTACTCAACTGTTGAGATGATCAGGTGCCCTGACCCGCACCGCCAGGAAGACATGCGCGAGCGTCCGGGCCGGAAGGAGGCGACGGTGACCGCCAGTCCCGAAGTCAGCCGCCTGGACCAGGAGATCTTCGACGCCATGGCCGGACTGATCACCAAGATACTGGCGCAGGCAGAGATCGTCGCCGAGAGGTTCGCGGTCCCGGTCTTCTGTGCCAAGGCCCTGCACATGCTCGACACGTCCATGGCGATGAAGGAACTCGGACGGCGGATGGGCTGTGACCCGTCGTTCGTGACCTCCATCGCCGACACGCTGGAGAAGCGCGGCCTGGCCACGCGCGAGCCCAGTGCCGGCGACCGCCGGATCAAGAACCTCGTGCTTAGTCCTGAGGGTCTGGCGGTGAAGCAGCGGCTGGAAGCAGACCTCCTCAGCCGCATGCCGTGGACCCGGGTCCTGGACGAGGCCGAGCGCGTGTGCCTGCTCGGCCTGGTCCGCAAGATGACGGAGGCTCCGGTGCCCGCCGGCTGACAAGCCCGCGCCAGACCTCAGACAACCGCATCCGTTAATCCGCACGCTCGCAGCGCCGAGCCCACTGGGCCGCGGTGCGGGATCCCTACGCCCAGGAAGCCTAAGGAGCTGTAATGGCCACCACACAATCCGTGAGCAGGCGCGTGGCATCGCCCGCCCGGCCGCCCGCTGACGGCGGCCACCGTAACCTCGGCCTGGCCCTCGTCGTCATCGCCGCAGCCCAGCTGATGGTCGTGCTCGACGCGACGATCGTGAACGTCGCGCTGCCGCACATTCAGCGCGCGCTCGGCTTCTCAGGCAGCGGCCTGGAATGGGTGGTCACCGCCTACGCGCTCACCTTCGGCGGCCTGCTGCTGCTCGGCGGGCGGGCCGGTGACCTGCTCGGGCGGCGGCGCGTGTTCACCGGCGGGCTGCTGCTGTTCTCGGCCGCCTCGCTGGCCGGCGGCTTCGCCACGTCGGAGGCCTGGCTGCTCGGAGCGCGAGCGGTCCAGGGTGTCGGAGGCGCGCTGATCGCGCCCACCGCGCTCGCGCTGATCACCACGACGTTCGCCGAAGGCCGGGCTCGTAACCGGGCGATGGGCGTGTACGCCGCGATGAGCGGCGGCGGCGCTGCCGTCGGCCTGGTCGCCGGCGGCCTGCTCACCACCTACCTGTCCTGGCGCTGGGTGTTCTTCGTGAACGTCCCGATCGGCATCGCCGTCGCCGTCGCGGCACCGCTCGTGCTCGCCGAGTCAGCCAGGCGCCGCGGCCGCTTCGACCTGCCAGGTGCGATCACCGGCACCGGCGCCGTAGCGCTGCTGGTCTACGGACTGTCCAACGCGGGCACCGACCAGACCGGCGTCTCGCACTGGACCGAGCCCAAGGTCCTCGTCTCGCTCATCGCGGCGGCGGTGCTGCTGATCAGCTTCGTGGCGATCGAGTCGCGGAGCCGGCATGCGCTGATGCCGCTGCGGATCCTCGCCAACCGCAGCCGCTCCGGCGCCTACCTCATCATGCTGCTGCTCGCCACGGCGATGTTCGGCATCTTCTTCTTCCTCACGATCTTCGTCCAGACTGTGCTCGGCTACAGCGCGCTGAAGTCCGGTGTCGCGTTCCTGCCGTTCGCCGGGACGCTCGTCCTTGTGTCGGGGATCGTCAGCCAGCTGATCGCCCGGACCGGCCCCAGGCCGCTGATGCTGGCCGGCGCAGCCTTCACCACTGCCGGCCTGTACTGGTTCTCGCACATCAGCGTGCACAGCGGCTACCTGGACAGCCTGCTCGGACCGATCCTGGTCACCGCGACCGGCCTCGGGCTGCTGTTCGTGCCGATCTCGCTGGTCGCGCTTGCCCGCGTCCGCGACGAGGACTCCGGCCTGGCCTCCAGCCTGCTCAACACCGGTCAGCAGGTCGGCGGCGCGATCGGGCTGGCCGCGCTCGGCACCGTGGCCTGGACCACCGTCGCGAGCAGCCTCCGCAGCCAGACCGCGCAGATCGTCACGGCGGCCGCCGGGTCTGGCCACGCGCTGCCGCCTCGGCCCGGCGCGCAGCTGTCCGCGTCGCTCTACCACCACGCCCTGGCAGCGGGCATTTCCCGGGGATTCCTGGTCGCGTCGGGGATCGCCCTGGCCGCCCTCGTCATCACCGCGGTCACCATCCGGGTCCGGCGCGAGGACCTCGCCAGCGGGCCGGCGGCCGTCCAGATACAGCCAGCTGGCGCCGACGCCGAGCTGGTGCCCGAGCCTGTCATCTTGTAACACGGGCACGCGGGGGCTGGCCGGGCCGGGTCGAAGATCACCCGGCCCGGCCACAGCCGTCAGGGCCGCCGGAGTCCCGGCAGGGGACTTTCGGCCCTGTGGCTGCTCCAGGTGACCGGCCTAATGTTGCGGTGCTGTCACCCCACCAGGCCAGCTGAGGGAGATCGTGATGCCGCGCGGGCTGCCCGACGGCCGGGACCCGGCCCGGTACCTGGCCGACCACCCGCTGGCCTACGGGCTGGCGCTGGCCGGCTCGGCGGGCACGGCGCTGTACGCACTGGCGTTTGCCGCGCGCCCTGGCCGGCGCCACCGGGTGATCTGGCTCGCGCTCGGCACCCACTGCGCCGCCCAGTCCGCGGGCATCCTCCTCGCCACCGAGATCGCCCGGCGGCGAGCACCCGCCGGCGGGGCGATCACAGCGGCAGGTAAGCCGCCAGCCTAGTCACCGTCCAGCTCGGCGTCGCTGGCCCGACGCGGGTCAAGGGCGCTGGATCCGGCGAGGCTAAGGGCGATCGCAGCCAGGCGGCTAGCACGGCCCGCACGGCTAGGTGAAGGCGCCGATGCCGGTGATGTCACGGCCGACGATCAGGGTCTGCATGGTCTCGGTGCCCTCGAAGGTGTGAATGGCCTCGAGGTCGGCCATGTGCCTGATGACGTGGTGGTCCAGCAGGATTCCGTTGCCGCC
>DATNIU010000231.1:0-18328 GCA_035604275.1 Streptosporangiaceae bacterium
TCGGCCTGGACCGGGTTCCGGTCGGCCTGGACCGGGTTCCGGTCGGCCTGGATCGGGCTCCGGTCGGCCTGGATCGGGCTCCGGCTGGCCTGGACCGGGTTCCGGCTGGCCTGGACCGGGTTCCGGCTGGCATAGCCGAGGAGGACGGGGTGGCCAGGCCGGACCGCGACGCCCCTGACGGCCAGACCGCCGACCTGAGCCAGAACGGCGGCCGCGTAGTCGCTGCGCCCGGCACTTGATCCCGCGATGATCAGCACGATGTCGGCGGTCAGCGCGGTCCGTCTGACCTCGGCGGCGATCGCGTCAGGGTCGTCGGGCTGCACGTCGCTGATCAGCGGCCGGGCACCGACCTGGCTGGCTCGCGAGGCAAGCATGAGGGAGTTGCTGTCGACCACATCGCCCGGCCGCAGCGTCGCTCCGATCGGCGCGATCTCATCCCCGGTCGGGATGATGGCGGCGACGGGCCGCCGGGCGACCTGGAGCGTGACATGCCCTGCCGTGGCGGCGGCAGCCAGATCGGCCGGGCGCAGCAGATGGCCGGCCGGGACGAGCAGCTCGCCGGCTCCGAAGTCCTCACCCCTGGCCCGCACGTGCAGGCCGCGCGGCGCCGCGCCGGTGATCTCGGCGCTGCCGTCTGCATCTAGCCTGACCCGCTCGCGCTCCACCACCGTGTCCAGGCCGGCCGGCATCGGATCGCCGGTGTCGACCCAGGTAAACGCCGAGGCCGCCAGCCGCCACTGCCCGGCCGGGCCCGCGCGGCCGGCTTCGGCATCCGCGCGGCCGGCTTCGGCATCCGCTGGGCCGGCTTCGGCATCGGCGGCACCGGCCGCGGCATCGGCGCTGAACGCGATGCCGTCCATCGCGGCGCAGTCGGAACGAGGCGCGGGCCAGCGGGCACGGACCGGGACCGCGATGACCCGGCCGAGACCGTCCCGGACCGGCACCGGCTCCGCGCCGGGCTCGGCGCGCCAGCCCGCGGTAGTGCACGCGTCCATCCACCGGGCATAGGCCGCCTGCGGGCTGGGCCCCGGCTCGGTGTCGGCGGCTCGTGGCGCGCTCACCGCGACTCGGCCGCTATCCGGTGCGCTCCGGTGTAGACATTCATCGACGGGCCGCGCAGGAAGCCGACCAGGGTCAGGCCCGCCTGCTCGGCCAGGTCGACGGCGAGCGAGGACGGCGCGGACACGGCGGCGAGCAGCGGAATGCCCGCCAGGACTGCCTTCTGGACCAGCTCGAACGAGGCTCGCCCGCTGACCAGCAGGACGCAGCCGGTCAGCGGCAGGTGCCCGTTCAGCAGCGCCCAGCCCACCACCTTGTCGACCGCGTTGTGCCTGCCCACGTCCTCGCGGACGGCGATCATCTCGCCGTCGGAGCTGAACAGGCCGGCGGCATGCAGGCCGCCGGTGCGCGAGAACACCCGCTGCGCGTCCCGTAGCCGGCCAGGGAGCGTCGCCAGCACCTCCGGCGCGAACCGCGTCTGATCGTCGGCCAGCGCTGCCTGCGGCAGGACGCAGATGTCCTGGATGCTCGCCTTCCCGCAGATGCCGCACGCGCTCGTGGTCATGAAGTTGCGCCGGGCGCCCGCCGCCACCGGGACCCCCGCGGCCAGGGTCACGTCGGCGATGTTCCCGAGCCCGTCGTGGTCGCCGTGCCCGCAGGCGGTCCCGTCGCACAGCCTGATCCCGGCCATGTCGGCCGGCGAGCGGATCACGGCCTCGCCCACCAGGAACCCGGCGGCGAGCTCGAGATCGTCACCGGGGGTGCGCATGGTCATGGTCAGCGCCGTGCCGCCCACCCTGATCCCGAGCGGTTCCTCGGCCGCGAGGAAGTCGGCGCGGGCCGCGGCGTCGGCCGGCCGGTCGCCGTCGGGCAGCGTAATCCGCAGCACCCGCCGTCGCGCCGTCCGCCCGGACAACCAACCGCCTTCCGCTCGCCATCCCTTCGACAGGGTACGCACGGTGCGCGCCCATGTTCCTGCCAGCCGGCGGAGTTCCGGCCCGGCACCGGACCGCGCCTCGTCAGCTTTGCTGACCTGCCGTTCCATCACCTTTCGGCCCGCTAGCGAGATAGACCCGATCTGAGCGCCTACGGTACGCTCCACTCATGGTCCGGTGCTCGCAGGAGGGTGCGGTCGATGGCTAAGCAGGTACGTCTGACTGAGCCGCTTGTCCGGGACAACGGGACGCTGAGGCCGGCCTCATGGGACGAGGCGCTTGACCGCGCGGCTGCCGGGTTCGCGGTCGCCAGGGACGAGGGCGCGACCAAGTCGTTCGGGATGTTCAGCTGCTCCAAGGCGACGAATGAGATGAACTACGCGGCCCAGAAGTTCGCCCGGGTCGTGATGGGCAGTAACAACATCGACAGCTGCAACCGAACTTGACACGCTCCTAGCGTCGTCGGTCTGGCGGCAGTGTTCGGAGCGGGCGGCGGTACCTGCTCCTACCAGGAAGCGGAAGACGCTGACCTGCTCGTCCTGTGGGGGTCGAACGCGCGCGAGGCGCACCCGATCTTCTTCCACCACGTGCTGAAGGGCGTCCGGCGAGGCGCCCGGCTGTACGCGGTCGACCCGCGGCGGACCACATCGGCCCAGTGGGCTGACGCGTGGCTCGGCATCGAGGTGGGATCTGACATCTCGCTGGCGAACGCCATCGCACGGGAGATCATCGCGGCCGGCCTGGTGAACGAGGACTTCGTGCGCCGGGCTACCACCGGCTTCGAGGCCTACGCGGCGTCGGTCGAGCCGTACTCGCTCCAGCGCGCCGAGCGCGACACCGGCGTGCCCGCCGACCTGATCCGGCGGCTGGCGCACGACTACGCCCGGGCTGACCGCGCGCAGATCTGCTGGACCCTCGGCATCACCGAGCACCACAACGCTGCCGACAACGTGTTCGCGCTGATCAACCTCGCCCTGCTGACCGGCCACGTCGGCCGCTACGGATCGGGACTGGTCCCGCTCCGCGGCCAGAACAACGTGCAGGGCGGCGGCGACATGGGGGCCATTCCCAACAAGCTGACCGGCTTCCAGGACATCGAGACCGACCTGGCCGCCAGGGCGCGGTTCGAAGCGGCCTACGGCGCGCCGGTGCCGCCAAGACGGGGCTGGCATCTGTCCCAGATGTTCGACGCCATGGAGGCCGGCGAGCTCACCGCCTGCTACATCGTCGGCGAGAACCCGGTGCGCTCCGAGGCGGACACCGGCCGCGCCAGCAAGCTGCTCGGCGGGCTGAAGCACCTGGTCGTACAGGACATGTTCCGCAACGACACGGCCGAGCTGGCCGATGTCGTGCTGCCTGCCACCGCGACGTGGTGCGAGGCCGAGGGCACCGTGACGTCCAGCGAGCGGCGGGTGCAGCGAGTGCGCAAGGCCCTTGAGCCGCCACCCGGCACCCGCGACGACATCGAGATCATCTTCGACATCGCCAGGCGCCTGGGCACCGACTGGGGACGCCCGTCCGCCGAGGAGCTCTGGAACGAGCTGCGCACCCTGTCGCCGATGCACGCGGGGATGAGCTACCGGCGGCTGGAGGAGCTCGGCGGCATTCAGTGGCCGTGTCCCGACGAGCAGCACCCGGGCGAGCTGTTCCTGCACGCCCGGCTGTGGGAGGAGGACCCGGCCAGGCGCGGGGCCCCGGCCCCGTTCACACCCGTCGAGCAGGAAGCGCCGCTGGACGAGCTGTCCGAGCAGTTCCCGCTCCGGCTCACCACAGGGCGCCGGCTGGACTCCTTCAACACCGGCGTGCAGTCCGGGCAGTACGCGACGCCGATCCGGCGGCCGGAGACGATCAACCTCTCGCCCGAGGACGCGAGCAGCCTCGGCCTGGCGGAGGGCGAGGTGGCGCGTGTGTCGTCACGGCGCGGGTCGGTGCAGGCGCCGGTCCACGTCGACGAGACGCTCCGGGCCGGGCTCGCCTTCATGACCCTGCATTTCCCCGAGCAGGTAGCTACCAACGTGCTCACGCTGGACGCCTGGGATCCTAAATCAGGTACGGCCGAGTTCAAGGCGACGGCGATCCGCGTGGACAAGCCGGCCGCGACCGCCACCGGCGACGACGAAAGCCAGCACGAGAAGGTAGGTGCCTAGTTGGATCTGCGGTTCGGGGCCGCGGTAGCGGCGACCGACGACGAGCGGTCCGCCGTCGCCTCGGTGCTCGGGCCGCCAGAGACGGGCTGGGACGGGGGGCAGCGCGAGGCGGCTGACGGACATGCGGCGTTCGGCGGCCACTCGGCGCGGGCGCGGCGGCACCTGCTGCTGCCGGTCCTGCACGCCGTGCAGGACCGGATCGGCTGAATCAGCCCCGGAGCGCTCGATCACATCGGCGCCAGGCTCACCATCCCGCCTGCCGAGGCGTACGGGGTGGCGTCGTTCTACGCGCTGTTCCGCACCAGCCCTTCCCCCGTCGCCGTCGTCCACGTCTGCGACGACCTCGCCTGCCGGGTGAACGGCGCGGAGCAGCTGTGCGAGCAGATGGAGCGCCGCTTCGGCGCCGAGGGCACCGACGCCGGGGCGTCCAACGGGGTCGGCGTGGCCTGGCAGCGCAGCCCGTGCCTGGGCCAGTGCGACCGCGGCTCGGCGGTGATGATCCAGCGGGCAGGCGCGCAGCCGGGCAGGGTCGTGCTGGCGCCGGCCGACGCAGACCAGGTGCGCCCGGCGCTCGCGGCCGCGCAGCCCGCCGCGGTCGCCACCCCGCTGGTACCGCAGGCAGCGGGCGATCGCCCGGCACTTCGGCTGCTGCGGCGGATCGGGCAGGTCGACCCGCACTCGCTCGATTCCTACCGGGCACTAGGCGGTTACGAAATGCTGCGCCGGGCTGTGGCAGCCGGACCGCAGGGCGTGCTCAGGGAAGTGAAGGACGCCAAGCTGCTCGGCCGGGGCGGGGCGGCGTTCCCGACCTCGGTCAAGTGGGACGCGGTGGCCACCAACCCGGTCCGGCCGCACTACGTCGTCTGCAACGCCGACGAGTCCGAGCCCGGCACCTTCAAGGACCGGGTGCTGATGGAGGAGGACCCGTACGCCCTGCTCGAGGCCCTCACCATCATGGGATACGCCTGCGGGGCCGAGCTGGGCTA
Organism: Streptosporangiaceae bacterium; assembly: GCA_035604275.1. GTDB lineage: Bacteria > Actinomycetota > Actinomycetes > Streptosporangiales > Streptosporangiaceae > Chersky-822. The sequence goes on from DATNIU010000231.1 coordinate 5,068, forward strand.
CATCTACATCCGGGGCGAGTACCCGCTGGCAGAGGCCCGGCTGCGGCACGCCGTCGGGCAGGCCCGCTCCCGCGGGCTCCTCGGCCCCGACGTGATGGGCGCGGGCTTTGCCTTCGACATCGAGGTCAGGCGGGGAGCCGGCGCGTACATCGCGGGCGAGGAGACCGCGCTGGTCAACTCGATCGAGGGCAAACGGGCCGAGCCGCGCAATAAGCCGCCGTTCCCGGCGCAGTCCGGCCTGTTCGGCCAGCCGACCGCGATCAACAATGTCGAGACGCTGCTCTGCGTGCTGGAGATCCTCAGGCTGGGCGGACCGGCGTTCGCTGAGATCGGCACTCCCGGCTCCACGGGTACCCGGCTGTTCTGCCTGTCTGGCTGCGTCGAGCGGCCCGGCCTGTACGAATACGAGTTCGGCGTCACGCTGCGCCAGGTGATCGAGGCGGCTGGCGGGGTGCGCGGCGGGCGGCCGGCCCGGGCCGTGCTGCTCGGCGGCGCGGCTGGCTCGTTCGTCGGGCCGGACGCGCTGGACACCCCGCTCACGTTCGAAGGGGTGCGCGCCATCGGCGCGACCCTGGGATCCGGCGTCGTGCTTGTGCTCGACGACACGGTGGACATCGCTGACTTCCTCCAGCGGATCGCGCGGTTCTTCCGTGACGAGTCCTGCGGGCAGTGCGTGCCGTGCCGGGTCGGGACGGTGCGCCAGGAGGAGCTGCTGGGCCGGCTGGCGCGCGGCGCTCCGCTCGGCTCGGCCGAGCGGGAGCTGGCCCTGCTTGACGACATCGCCTCGGTCGCGCGCGACGCCTCGATCTGCGGTCTCGGCCAGACGGCGGTCAGCGCGGTCGCCTCTGCCGTCAGCCTGCACCTGATCGATGCGGCCGGACCCAGCGTGAACGGCGCTAACGGCGGTGTCGCAAACGGCGGTGTCGCTAACGGCGGTGTCGCAAACGGCGGTGTCGCTAACGGCAAGGAGCCGACATGACCGCGGTGTTCCTCGAGGCGCCCAGGCGGCTGGTCGACGTGTCGATCGACGGGACGACGGTACGCGTGCCCGAGGGTGCCACGCTGCTTGACGCTTGCCGGCAGCAGGGAATCGACACGCCGACGCTGTGCTACCTGGAGAACCTCACCCCGGTGAACGTGTGCCGGGTGTGCGTCGTCGAGGTGGAGGGGTCGCGGACGCTGGTGCCGGCCTGCTCGCGGAAGGCCGAGCCCGGCATGACGGTGCACACCGACTCCGAGCGGGTGCGGACGAGCCGGCGGATGGTGCTCGAGTTCCTGGCGTCCTGCACCGACCTGGCGCTCGCCGCGCCCGAGGTCCGCGGCTGGATCGAGCGGTACGGCGCGGACCCGGGCCGCTACGGCACGGCCGCCCCGCCGCATGCGGCGGGGGAGCGGGACGCGGCCAGGCCCGGAGAGCACCACGCCAGCGATGGCACCTTGGCGGAGACGGTCGCCCAGCCGGTGAAGTACGACAACGACAGCTACGTCCGCGACTACTCCCGCTGCATCCTGTGCTACAAGTGCGTCGAGGCGTGCGGCGAGGACGCCCAGAACACCTTCGCCATCGCGGTCGCCGGCCGCGGATTCGATGCCCGCATCTCCACCGAGTTCGATGTCGGCCTGCCGGACTCCGCCTGCGTCTACTGCGGCAACTGCATCGGGGTCTGCCCCACCGGCGCTCTGATGTTCGCCAGCGAGTACAACATGCGGCAGGCCGGCACCTGGGACGAATCACAGCAGACCGTCACGACCACCATCTGCCCCTACTGCGGTGTCGGCTGCAACCTCGAACTGCATGTGCAGGACAACCGGATCGTGAAGGTGACCTCGCCGCTGGACCATGACGTCGGTCACGGCCACCTGTGCGTGAAGGGCCGGTTCGGCTTCGAGTTCGTCCAGCGGCGGGCCGGGAGTCCGGATAGCGCCGGCCGTCGAGCGGTCCGTACAACGTTCGGCTGACGGCAGGAGCCGGGCGAGCAGGCTGGGAGTGGATGCGGTCCTGACGCAGATAGATATCGATGAGGACGCCCTCACCGAGGCCATGCGACTGTCCGGGGCGGAGACGAAGAAGGAGACCGTCAACCTGGCGCTGCGGGAGTACGTTGTGCGGCACCGCCCGGCCGCGGCGCTGGAGCGCTACGCGACGCTCGCCGCGGAGTGGGACCTCGAGGGATGGGAGCACCGGCGGGCCGCTGAGAAAGACCCTGCAGCGTGATCCAGCATGACCTCGTTGTGCTCCACGACGACAAGACTTCGTCACCGGCGCCCGGTACCTCCCCGATCTGCGGGAACGCAGCATCCACGACACGCCGGAAGCCCGTTAACCCAACCTGGCCCGTCGGCCCGGTTCGCGTGTGGCGCTGGACCCGCGCCGGGCTCTTTGGCCGCCCGTCCTAGACGTTGCTAGCTACCGGCCAGCCTCCGCCGAGGTGACTGGCGCGGCGAGTGCGGGGCCGGGCCGTAGGACGGCGGCGCGTCGGCCGGTGCGCTGCCCCACGAGGTTGGCACCCGGCCGAGCGACCAGGTCAGCGTCGAGCCCTGGGCCAGCAGAGCGAACGGCACGTACAGCCTGGTGTCCGCCGCGCCGTTGATCGTCAGGGACCTGACGTAGAACCTGGTCGTCGAGGCGCCGACTGCGCTGATCGTGATCTTGTTACCGCCCGCCAGGCTGATCACGGCCCTCGGGAATCCGGGACTGGCGAACACGAGCGTGTCGCTGCCCGGGTTCTCCGGGTACATGCCGAGCATCTCCCAGATGAACTGCGAGCTCTCGCCGCCGAGGTCGTCGTTATCGCGCAGTCCGTCAGGTCCTGGCAGGTAGAGGCGATCTCTGATGTTGCTGACCGCCTGCTGTACCCCGGCCGGGTCGCCGGCGTAGTCGAGCGCGTTCTGCTCGCCGATGTCGAATTCGTTCGACAGCTTCGCGTGCACCCCCCGGCCGTCGGGCCTTGACAGGTACCTGCGCAGTTCTGGCGCGACCTTGGCGTCGCCGCCGAGCAGCGAGAACAGCCCCGCGTAGTTGTTCGGCACGTCCCACAGGTACTCGTAGGCGTCGCCCTCGATGTAGAGCTTGCGCCAGGTGGTCGGCTTGATCCCGGTCAGGAACTTGCCGTTCTTCAGGCGCGGCGTCAGCAGATGGTTCCTGGTGTCGAAGATGTTCGCCCAGTTGTTCGCGCGGCGCTGGAGCCTGGCGGAATCGGCCTTGTCGCCGAGCGCGGCGGCGTACCTGGACAGGGCGGAGTCCGCGGCGTCGTACTCGAGCAGCGCGGACACGAATCCGTGGATCCGGCAGCACCCGTACCTTGCGTCTTCCGGCAGATAGCCGTACCTGGCCTCCAGCGCCTCGCCTGGCCGGACCCGATTGACGGTCATGGCCTGATGCAGCATGTCGTTCAGCGCCTGGACGGTGTCGAATCCCCTGGCCCCGAAGGCGTAGTAGTCCGCGATGATCGCGTCGGCCGGGTCCCCGACCTGGGCATAGTTGTCCAGGCTCAGGTAGGCCCACTGGGGCAGGACCTTGTTCTGCGCGTAGTAGCTGACCAGCGACTGCGCCATGTCGCTCGCGGCGCCGGGATCGAGCATCGCCTGCAACTGCGCCAGCGCGTGATAGATATCCCAGCCGGAGAACATGCCGTACTGGTTCGACTGGCCCGGGCTCAGCATGTGTACCCGCAGGTCCGAGCCCCGGTACTGGCGGTTGACGTCGCTTATGACATTGGGCTGGAGGAAGTCCTTGTACAGCAAGCTGTAGAACTCCTGCGTCCTGGCGTAGCTGCCGCCGGACACCGCGATCCTGCCGAGCAGCTGGTTCCAGGCGTCCCGGGCGGCCCCGGCGACATGAGCGAAGTCCCACCCCGGGATCTCCGTCCGCAAGTTGAGCCCGGCGTTGGCGACGCCGACATAGGAGATGGCCACCTTGGCGCCGATCACCCGGTTGGACGTCGTGTTGAATCTGAGGAACACCGTGCTCGGGGCGGTGCCGCGGCCCGTGGTCGTGACCCGGGATGAGGAGAACGCGCGGTCGAACACGATGTCGAAGTAGACCGTGTACCGCTGCTGGCCGTACTGCGCGGTGGTCTCCTTGCAGAAGTTCCCGCTGGTGGCCGAGCCCTGCACCTCATCGTGACCGACGATCCTGACGCTGGCGGCGGTGTCGCCTTGCTCGCTGTCCCGCAGCTTGATCAGGAAGTCGGCCGCGCCGGTTCGCGGGAAGGTGAACCTGCCGATCGCGGCGTGCGTGGTCGCCGAGAACTGCGAGGTAATCGTGGCCCTCCCGTTGCTCCGCGCCGAGTAGTAGCCGGCCTGTGCCGTCTCGTGGGCATTAGTGAACGATGTCGTGACATTGTTGAGGTTGGAGGCCGGCAATGCGCCCGTCATGGGCAGGATCGGAATGTCACCGGCGGAGGCGCAGCCGGGCCCTGAGATGTGGGTCAGGCTGTAGCCGGTCAGCTTGGAGTCCCCGTAGGTGTAGCCGCCGCCGTCGCTGCGGTGCGGCATGGTGTCCGGGCTCCACTGGATCATCCCGAACGGCACCTGCGCACCGGGGTATGTGTTGCCGCCGCTGCTGGTCCAGGTCCTGGTATCCACCAGCGTCGCCGGACTGGCCACCCGGCCCGTGACCGTGGTCTGGTCCCTCGCGCCCGCGGGCAGCTGCGCGTAGGGAACCGGCGCCGGGCAGGCGACCAGGTTGCCGCTTGCGTCTGTCGAGCATGTCCCCTCCGGTCCGCCGCTCGCGGGCAGGCGCGCCGACCTGAGAACGACGCTGACCGGCTGCCGGGCAGCCGTGGCGGCGGATACCCCGCCCGCCATCAGGCCAGCGGCGGCCGCTGTCACGATCAGCCTGGCGCGACGTGACGTGTGCTTATGTGTCATTCAGTTCCCTGCCATGGGATCGGGTCACGGGTTCGAATCCTGCCAGCAGCGCCCGCTCCATGAGGCGACCTTACGGCCACCGGCAAATGATCATGAGGGCTTGACGGCGAACATCCGGTCCGTCCAGCCGCTGGCCGGCGAGATCGAAGACCGTCCCGTGAGCCTCGCTCAGCCGCTGCCGGACCGCCATCATCTGGCGAGCGGGCCGCCGCGCGCTCAGCACCGACCAGGCGGCCGCTTCGTAGGGGGAGTAGAGAAGGCCAGGCGCATGACGCCGTCCCAGTTAGCGTCGCCGCGCTGCCCGAATCCGAATGTCGCTGCCTCGGCGAGCGAGAACGGCCCGCGCGGCGTGATCGTGAACGTGCGTGCCGGCATGTACCCTCCGGCGGTCGATGCCTGCGAGCATGCTCCCAGCCAGGTCTGACAATCTGCCTGGCTCGCCCGGGCTTATCCTGGCGTTTCATCCGAGGGGGTGAGATGGCGGCACCGCGGGATGTCGTGATCATCGGCGGCGGGCACAACGGCCTGGTGGCCGCCGCTTACCTGGCCAGGCACGGGCTGCGCACGCTGGTCTGCGAGCGCCGCGAGGTGGTCGGCGGGGCCGCGGTCAGCGAGCATCCGTTCGGGCCGGACTACACGGTGACCTCGCTGTCCTACGTCGTCTCGCTGCTGCCCGCCGATCTCGTCCGCGACCTGCGGCTCGACCGGTACGGCTATCACGTGTACCGGCAGGGCCCGTACTTCTCGCCCCGCACCGACGGCAGGTACCTGCGGCTGCCGGATGACCCGGCGGACCGGCACGCCGAGATCGCCAAGTTCTCGGCGCGGGACGCGGACAGCTACCCGGACTACGAATCCTGGCTGGCGGGCATCGCCGCCATTCTCGGGCCGCTGCTCAGGCAGATCCCGCCGGCCCTGGGATCGCGTCGGCCACGCGAACTGATCAGGCAGGGCCTGCTGCTGCGGCACCTGCGCAAGGTCGACCCCAGGATGGCGGTCGACATCACCCGGCTGCTCGCCGGCAGCATCGCCGACCTGCTCGATGCGTACTTCGAGAGCGACGCCCTCCGCGGCCTGCTCTCCGTATCCGGGGTGATCGGCATGTGGGCCGGGCCGAGGTCGTCTGGCACCGCCTACGTCACGCTGCACCATCACATCGGCGACACGGACGGCCAGGCCGGGGCGTGGGGGTTCCCTCGCGGCGGGATGGGCGCGGTCACGGCGGCGCTGGCCGATTCGGCCCGTGCCTTCGGCGCCGAGATACGGACCGGGACCGAGGTCACTGCCATCGACACCCGGGGCGGCCGGGTCACCGGCGTGACGCTGGCCAGCGGCGAGCAGGTGACGGCGGCCACCGTGATCACCACGCTGCACCCCGCGCTTTCGTTCCTCCGGCTGCTCGACCCGGCGGTGCTCCCCGCCGAGTTCGTGGCCGAGATCCGCCGCTGGCAGAGCCGCAGCGGGACCGTGAAGATCAACCTGGCGCTGGACAGGCTGCCCGTCTTCGCCAGCCATCCGAGGTTCGACCCGCAGGTGCACGGCGGCACGATCGTGCTCGCCGAGAGCCTGGATGAGATCGAGAACGGCTACCAGGACGCGGTATCCGGGATGCCGTCGTCGGTGCCGTTCGCCGACATCTGCATCCCCAGCGTCTTCGACGACTCGCTCGCGCCGGTCGGCCGGCACGTCATGTCCATGTTCACCCAGTGGGTGCCGCATACCTACTGCGACCAGCCAGACGCCGCCGAGCTCGGCGCCTACGCCGACCGGGTGATCTCCCGGATGGACGCGGTCGCGCCCGGCTTCGCCGACTCGGTGCTGCACCGGCAGGTGATCGGCCCGCGGCAGATGCAGCAGGAGTACGGCCTCGTGGGCGGCAATATCTTCCACGGCGAGCTGAGCATGGGCCAGATGTTCCACGCCAGGCCGGCCGCCGGGTACGCCGACCTGCGGACGCCGCTCCGCGGGCTCTACCAGGCCGGGTCGGCGACCCATGGCGGCGGCGGCGTTACCGGGATCCCCGGTCGCAACGTCGTGCGCCAGGTGCTCGCCGACCGGCGGCTGGCCCGCTGGCGAGCGCACTGACCGGCACGTTCGGGCAAGCGTGCGGCAGGACGACCGGGCGGTCCAGGCGTGCCGCGCGGCGGTCAGGGATGTTCTGCCCGGCCGGCTTGGGACCTTGTTCCCTGTTCGCCGTGATCGGCGTCCGTCAGCCTGGCGTTATGACCGCTAAATCATGGCTGGCGAGGAGATGACATGGACGTGGCGACCCAGCGGCTCGGCCCGGTCACCGGCGCGGGTGAGCCGGTCCTGCGTGCCGAGAACCTGACCAAGCATTTCGGCAGCGTGGTCGCGCTTGAGGGTCTCGAGCTGGAAATGCAGGCCGGCGAGGTGCTCGGTTACCTCGGGCCGAACGGCGCGGGCAAGACAACGACGATCCGGCTGCTGCTCGGCCTGATCGGGCCGACCGCGGGCAGTGCCCGGATCTTCGGCATGGACGTCCAGGACGACAAGGTGGCGGTGCACGCCCGGGTCTCCTATGTGCCCGGCGAGGCGACGCTGTGGCCGTCCCTGACCGGCGCCGAGACACTCCACCTGCTGGCCAGGATGCACGGCGCGACCGATGTCGGCTACCGCGACGAGCTGGTACAGCGGTTCGACTTCGACCCGTCGAGGAAGGTCAGGACCTACTCGAAGGGCAACCGGCAGAAGATCAACCTGATCGCGGCGCTGGCCACCCGCGCGGACCTGCTGATCATGGACGAGCCGACCGCCGGGCTCGACCCGCTGATGGAGCAGGCGTTCCGGCGATGCGTGCTCGAGGCGAAGCAGAACGGCCAGACCGTCTTCCTGTCCTCGCACGTGCTGTCCGAGGTCGAGGCGCTGTGCGACCGGATCGCGATCCTGCGGGCCGGTCGGCTGGCCGAGATCGGCACCCTGGCGCAGATGCGCCACCTGTCGGCGCTGACCGTCGAGGCCTCGTTCAAGGAGCGGCCGCCCGAGGTCGGCAAGATCGCCGGGGTGAGCGCGGTGACTGTCACCGGCCATCAGCTCACCTGCCAGGTGTTCGGCCCGGTGGACGAGCTGCTGACGGTGCTCGCTGCGGCGCATCCGCAGACGCTGCTCAGCCGCGAGCCATCGCTCGAGGAGCTCTTCCTGTCGATCTACGGCGAGCAGGAGCACGTGAATCACGGGATCCGTCATGACTAGGCCGACCGCGGCCGGCCAGGTCCCTGGCAGAACGGCCCGGGCTGGCGCGGCCCGGGCTGGCGCGGCCCCGGCTGGCGCGGCGGCGGTCGGCGCGGCCCCGGCTGGCGCGGCCCTGTCGCCGGCGGTCCTGACCAGCTACCGGCTGCCGCAGCTCGCCCTGGGCCGGTTCGTCGGGCGCCGCTCGGGCAAGACCGGCCTTATCTGGGGCATCATCTTCGGCCTTTATGTTTACGACAACGCATTTGCCTTCGACTCGATCGCGCCGACCCCGGCGAAGCGAGACGTGCTGCTGGCCGCGATGGGCTCGAATACCGGCCTGAAGGCGCTGCTCGGCGACACGCACCAGATCACCACGCGCGGCGGGTTCACCGACTGGCGCGCGATCGGGGTCACCTCGCTGGTCGCGTGCATCTGGGGCCTGCTGGCGGCCACGAAGACCTTCCGCGGCGAGGAGGCGGCCGGGCGCTGGGAGCTGTTCCTTGCCGGGCAGACGACCCAGCGCCGGGCCGCGTCCAGCGCGCTGGCCGGACTGGGCGTCGGGGTGCTGGCGATGTACGTGCTGACCACGCTGCTGACCGCGCTCGTCGGGGCGAGGCACAACGTCGGGATCGGCGTGGGCCAGAGCCTGTTCTTCGCCGCCGCCGTGGTAGCCGGGGCGGCGCTCTTCGTCGCGATCGGCGCGCTGGCCAGCGAGGTCATGCCGACCAGGGCACGGGCGACCGGTCTGGCCGCGGGCGTGTTCGGGGTGGCGTTCATGGTGCGGGCGCTGGGCGATTCCGCGTCGAGCGCCCACTGGCTGGTCTACGTCAGCCCGCTCGGCTGGATCGAGCAGCTGCGGCCGCTGGCCGGCCCGCAGCCGGTCTGGCTGCTGCCGATCGCCGGGCTGGTCGCCGTGTGCGCTGCCGCGACGACACTGCTCGCCGACCGCGACATCGGCGCGGCCCTGGTCGTCGACAAGGACTCCGCGGCCCCCAGGACCGCGCTGCTCTCCTCGCCGATCCTGGTCACGCTCCGGCTGTCCTGGGCGTCGGTGGCCAGCTGGCTCGCGGTGGCCGCGGTGGCCGGCCTGCTGTACGGCTCGGTCGCGAAGTCGGCTGGCAAGGCCTTCTCCTCATCCGGCCTGCTGCGCAGGTTCACCGGCCACCTGACCACGGTCGCGGCCAGGCAGCTCGAGCTTCAGGGCGCGCGGGTCTACGCCGGGGTCGTGTTCCTCATCCTGATGACGCTGATCATGGCGTATGTCGCATCGGCCATGGGGCGGGTGCGCGAGCAGGAGGCCGAGGGCTATCTGGACAACCTGGTCGTGCGCTCGGTCAGCAGGCAGCGCTGGCTGTCCGGGGACGTCGCGATCGCCGCGGCGGTCGCGGTGGCCGCCGGCCTCGTCGGCGGCGCGGGCTTCTGGGCGGGCGCGGCGAGCCAGCATGCCGGGCTGAGCTTCCACGAGCTGCTGCTCGCCGGCATCAACAGCGTCGGCCCTGGGATCGCGCTGCTCGGGATCGGAGTCCTCACTTTCGGGTTCGTGCCGCGGCTGACGGCGATCGTGTGCTGGGGGATCCTCGCCTGGGCATTCCTGATCGACATGCTCGGGTCGGCCATCAACGTCAACCACTGGGTGATGGACACCTCGCTGCTGCGCCATGTTGCGCTCGCCCCGGCCGTCAGCCCGGACTGGCGGATCTGCGGCACGTACCTGGCCATCGGCTGCGCGGCCGCGCTAGTCGGCGGCTGGCAGTTCATCAGGCGCGACCTGGCGAGCAGCTGAGCCCGGTTCCTCAAGGGTCGCGTTCCGCAGCGCCGGTATGGCGGCACCGAGCAGCAGGGCGCCGGCCACGCAGGCGAGGCCGCCGCTGACCACCGACGTCGTCGCCGAGAACAGCTGGGCGACGACCCCGGCCTCGACGTTCCCGACCGCTGGCGCGGACGTGACCTGCGCCAGGTACAGGCTGGAGACCCGGCCGCGCAGCCGGTCGGGCGTGTAATGCTGGAGCAGGGCGTTGCGCAGCACCTCCGAGATCAGGTCGCCCATTCCGGCCAGCGCGAGGAACGCCAGCCCGGCGGCCAGGTTGCGGCTCAGCCCGAAGCCCACGATCGCCGCTCCCCAGACCAATCCCGCGCCGATCACCACCAGGCCCGGTCGTCTGACCCTGCCGGTCCAGCCGCTGGTCGCGGCGCCGAGCAGCGCGCCGAGCCCGGGCGCCGCCGTCAGCAGCCCGAACGTCGCCGACCCGCCGCCGAAGTGCTGCCGCGCCAGCGCCGGGAACAGCGCGGACGGCATCCCGAAGATCATCGCGCTGGTGTCCACGGCCAGCATGCCGCCGACGACGCCGTTGTGCCTGACATAGCGGAAGCCCGCCGCCATCGACCGCAGTCCAGGGCGCTCCGCCCGGACGGTCGGCGGCAGCGGCCTGATGAACCAGAGCGTCAGGCCGAAGACGGCGAAGCACGCCGCGTCGATGCCGTAGCAGGAGGCGAGCCCTGGTCCGGCGATCAGCGTGCCGGCCAGCGCCGGGCCGCCCAGGTTGCCGAGCTGGCTGCCCATCGCGTTCAGCGCGATGGCGGCCGCCAGCTGACCCGGCCCGACCAGCGCGGGAACCGCCGCGGTCGACGCCGGAGAGCCGATCCCGGAGAGCAGGCCGACCCAGAGGGTGATCGCGTAGATGGCCCACAGGGCCGGATGGCCGAGCATGCTGTTGACCATCAGCAGCAGAGCGAGCAGGGCCAGCGGCAGCCTGCTGGCCAGCATCAGCGTGCGCCGGTCGTGCCGGTCGGCCAGCATCCCGCCCGCAAGCAGCCCGGTGAGCATGCCCGCGCTGTCGGTCAGGGTGAGCAGCCCGACGGCGAGCGAGGACCCGGTGAGATCGAACACCTGCCAGCTCGCCGCCGTGGTCGCCACCGCGTTTCCGGCCATCGACACGAACCGGCCGGCGAACAGCAGACGGAAGTCCCGGTGCTCGCGCAACGGGGCGACGTCGATCACGACCTGCCCGATGCGCATGCCGCTCCGTTCCGTCGTGCCTGCCCATTTGACCTGGGACGCAAGCGCGGACACCGGTAGATTACCGGGCCGAACGGTGCTTACCGGACCGCGGTCGCGGTGGCACTGAATCGTTGTGTAGCGTCATGGCAGGAGGTCACCATGCATCAGCCGCCGGTCCCGCACGTCGCGAGCACCGATCCCGAGATAGCCGATCTGATCGAGGCCGAGGCCAGGCGCCAGTTCGAGAAACTGCGCATGATCCCGTCCGAGAACTACGTCTCAGCCGCGGTGCTCGAGGCCAGCGGATCGGTGCTGACGAACAAGTACTCGGAGGGATACGCGGGCCGCCGCTACTACGAGGGTCAGCAGTTCATCGACCCGATCGAGCTGCTCGCGGTGCAGCGGGCCAGGGACCTGTTCGGCGTGGACCACGCCAACGTCCAGCCGTACTCGGGCTCGCCCGCGAACCTGGCCGTCTACCTGGCGTTCCTGAGCCCGGGCGACACGATGATGGGCATGGCCCTGCCGATGGGCGGCCATCTGACGCACGGCTGGCCGGTCTCGGTGACCGGCAAGTGGTTCCATGCGGTCCAGTACGGCGTGCGCGCCGATACCGGGCGGGTGGACTTCGACGAGGTACGTGACCTGGCCCTGCGCGAGCGCCCGAAGATCATCTACTGCGGCGGGACCGCCATCCCGCGCACCATCGACTTCGCCGCCTTCGCCTCGATCGCCGCCGATTCGGGCGCCATCCTGGTCGCCGATGTCGCGCACATCGCCGGGCTGATCGCCGGCGGGGCGCACCCCACGCCGGTCGGGCACGCCGGCGTGATCACCACCACGACCCACAAGACGCTGCGCGGCCCGCGCGGCGCCATGATCATGTGCCGGGCCGAGCATGCCTCGGCGATCGACAAGGCCGTCTTCCCTGGTCTTCAGGGCGGTCCGCACAACCACACCACGGCCGCGATCGCGGTCGCGCTGAAGGAGGCCGCCACTGAAGAGTTCAGCCGGTACGCCCACCAGGTGGTGGCGAACTCCAAGGCTCTCGCCGCCGCGCTGCTCGAACGCGGCTACAGCCTGGTCTCGGGCGGGACGGACAATCACCTGATCCTGATGGACCTCACGCCGCAGGGGATCGGCGGCAAGCCGGCCGCGCGGGCGCTGGACCGGGCGGGCATCGAGGTGAACTACAACACCGTGCCGTTCGACCCGCGCAAGCCGTTCGACCCGTCAGGCATCAGGATCGGCACCCCGTCGATCACCACTCGCGGCCTGACCGAGCAGCACATGCCGCAGGTCGCCGCCTGGATGGACGAGGCCATCACGGCCGCGACCAAGGAGGACGAGCAGGTCATCGAGCGGGTGGCGGGCCAGGTGCGGGAACTGCTGGCCGCCTTCCCGATGCCCGGCTGGACGGCCCAGCCCTGACCGCGGGCCGGGGCCGACCAGCCGCCGCGGGCTGCCCGCCCGCGGCGTGAGCCCGTCAGCGGAGGTCCTGGCACGCTAGAACACCTGATGCACTGCGTCCCTTGCGTTTGCCGCGAGACGAATATATTTTCGAACTAGAGCGGCTGCCTTTCTTCCCCTGGGTGGCGACGGCGGGGACGAGCAGGCGTGAGGTGAGCACGGTGCGACCAGAGCCGGCCGGAGTCTGGCTGAGTGACGGACGGCCAGCGAGGTTCGTGTGGCGGGGACGGCTGTACACCGTGCTGTCCGTGGTCGAGCGGCCTTCGGGCCAGCCGGAGACGGGGCCGGAGTCCGTGGCGCAGCATGAGCGCGGGCCGGCGAACTGGCAATGCTGGCGCGTGACAGCCTCGCCGGGCAAGAACGTCCCGGCTACCGCGTTCCAGCTGTGCCATGACCCGGCTACCGGTCGATGGTTACTATCACGCGACGGCCGGTAACGCTGGCTGTTATTTTCCGAGCGTCCGGTTGCCCGGCGAGTCGCATCACGCCGGAACCGCGCAGGAACTAATCTCTTTCTCGGAGTAGTCGAAGCGTAAAGTAATTTCCAGATGCGCGCAATCAAATTGCAATATCAATGCCGCGTGATCTGGTCATGATGCTGCGCCACTGGCTTTATCGGGGGAGTCAGGCGGAATTACGGGGGGAGTTTCGCTCGTCATGCTCAGCGGGGGATTCGCTGTCTGCGGGTATTTCCGGGCCCGGTCCGGGGCCTTCGGCCGGTCGCTGGCCCGG
>DATNIU010000232.1:0-30272 GCA_035604275.1 Streptosporangiaceae bacterium
CCCAAGCCAGCCAATTTTCATCTCGGGCGGAACAGAAGCGCGATCGAGGACGGGAACCGCTTCGGCCGGCGCAAGTCCTCTCTCGGAGATCAGCCAATCGCGGGCCGTGCAGTCCTTGCGCCGGCCGAACCAGCCGCGACGAGGCATGGGCCTCTCCAGGTAACTGACGGTCCCACGGATGAGCAGGCGCGGGTGCGAGACCCGGCCGGTGAGCAGTGGCAGCAGCACGTCATACCAGGAGGGGGACGCAGGCTCGACGTGCAAGCAGACGGCTTCGCCGGTATGCAACTGGAAGGGGGGGACATGATGTCCCCCGGCCGTGAGTCCGAGACACTCCAGGGAAAGCGGCGTCGGGTCGATGCGCGCCACGTCGTCTGCCATTTACCACCCCAGTATCGTCAGCAGCCGCGACAACCACCCCCGTGTGGGAAACCGGCCGCGGTTGGCAGGCGGGGGGACGCTCGGTTCGCACGTGCCATGTTCCAGCAGGCGGTGCAGGTAACTCCAGTCGCCGGAAGCCTGGCCGATTTCCAGGGCCGCATTCGCCCGGTGGTGCCCCTCCCCGACCCACACCGTGCGCCCCTGCTGCCAGTACACGAAGCTTGCTCCTTGCCCCTCAAAGTCCCATTCGCCGCCAAGCATCAAAGCCTTGAAACGATCGACCCGCTGCGATTCCCGAAGCCCGGCTTGCCGAAAGCCGCTGCGAAGCCTGTAGGGGCATCGTCGCCACATGCTCCCCCTCGCCCGCTACAGTTCCACGGCTCGCGATCGCGCAGGCGCTTTATTTCTCCCACCTCGCCAGGCACGCCGCATGGCCAAGGATCACGGCCCCTTCCTTGAGCCGCGACGGCACCGGGTGCCACCCGTCCTCGACGCGCAGTGCCAGCAGTTCATCGGGCGACGGTTTCGCGGGCCACACGGCGACCGCCGTGAGCGACCCGAGTCAGGTGACGCCGAAAGCCAGCCAGCGGCCGCCCGGCTCCAGTTCCAACAGGAAATCGTACTCGAACTCGTCCTGGCTGACGAAATCGATCGTTTTCAGGTCCAAGCCCATCCGTTGCATCCAATCCAGCACCTGGCCGACGCCGGTAAACGCCTCGACGTCCCGCGCCAGGTCGGGCGCGGTCGCACGGAGAGCCGCCACGTAATCCGGGTAATCCCGCGGGCCGAGTTGGACGGCGTTCGTAGTCATGGTTTCACTCACAGCGTCCCGCGCAGCTCCTGCTCGCGCTCGATGGCCTCGAACAGTGCCCGGAAGTTTCCCTTGCCGAAGCTGCGCGAGCCGTGCCGCTCGATGACCTCGAAGAACACGGTCGGTCGGTCCTGCACCGGCCTGGTGAAGATCTGCAGCAGGTAACCGTCCTCGTCCCGGTCAGCGAGGATCCGCAGTTCCCTCAGCTCATCGACGTGCACCCGAGTGTCGCCGACCCAATCGCCGAGCGTGTCGTAATAGCTGTCCGGGGTGGGCAGGAAGCCGACGCCAGCGGCCTGCATCCGCCGAACGGTGGAGACGATGTCATCGGTCGCCAGCGCGATGTGCTGGACGCCTGGACCGCCGTAGAACTCCAGGTACTCGTCGATCTGTGACTTCTTCTTGCCGATCGCAGGCTCGTTGATCGGGAACTTGACCTTGCGGCCGCCATCGGCCACGACCTTGCTCATCAGCGCGGAGTACTCGGTCGCGATGTCGTCGCCGACGAATTCCTTCATGTTGGTGAAGCCCATGACCCGGTGGTAGAAGCCGACCCACTCGTCCATCCTGCCCAGCTCTACGTTGCCTACGCAGTGGTCGATCGCGGTGAGGAACGGTGCCTCAGCGGCCGCCACCAGGGGATCCGCTGCGACGTAACCGGGCAGATAGGGCCCGGCGTAGTCGGACCGCTCGACCAGCGTGTGCCTGGTGTCGCCATAGGCCGCGATCGACGCGAGCACGACCTTGCCGTGGGAGTCCTCCTCGACGTGCGGCTCGTCGATCGGCACGGCACCGCGCGCCACCGCGTGCTCGAACGCCTCGCGTGCCGACGGGACGCCGATCGCGAGGTCGATGACCCCGTCACCGTGCGCCGCGACATGCCTGGCCAGGCCGGTCCTGCCGCGGACCGGGCCGCGCAGCACGAACCGCGCCTCGCCGGACTCGAGCACGTAGGCCGCCTCGTCCCGGCAGCCGGTCTCCGGGCCGCGATATGCGACGCACCGCATTCCGAAGGCGGTCGAGTAGAAGTGCGCGGCCTGCCTGGCGTTGCCGACAGCGAATACCACCGAGTCCATCCCGGTGACAGGAAACTCATCGGCTACCGTCGCGTACGTTGCTGTGGCTGCGGCTCTGACGGTCATAGATCGCGCTCCCTGATATCGGCGGCGATGGCCCGGAGGCGCCAGTGCCGGCCGAGGCGTACCGGGCGGCCGTGTTCTGCCAGAATCAGCGATGAGGACAAGGTGCGCAACTGTGCGTCATACCAATGGGCAATTTGTTCAGTATAATCAGCCATCTGCTGGCGATATTGTGCACGCTGCGTCGGGGGCTGCCGGTGATCGATGAGCTTGATGCTCGCCTGATCGAGCTACTGAGCGCGGCGCCGCGGATCGGCGTCCTTGAGGCGTCCCGCCGGCTGCGCGTCGCCCGTGGCACCGTGCAGGCCAGGCTCGACCGGCTACAGGCCCGCGGGGTCATCACCGGCTACGGGCCGGAGATAGACCCGGCGGCGATCGGCCACACCGTGATGGCATTCGTGACGCTCGAGCTCAGGCAGGCCGGCGGACACGACCAAGTGGCCGAGCGGCTGTCCCGGATCGTCGAGATCCTCGAGGCGCACACCATCACGGGCTCGGGCGACATGCTGTGCCGGGTGGTCGCCCGGACCAACGCCGACCTCCAGCGGGTCATCGACGCGATCGTCGACGTGCCAGGCGTGGTGCGCACGTCGACCGTCATCGCCCTGGCCACCACGGTGGGATACCGCACGATTCCGCTGGTCCGCGCGACCGCCGCGGCGAGACGCGGGTAACCGTTGCCGCCGGCCCGGCGATGCCCCCTGCCGCACGGGAATCCGGCGCCGGTGCCGGCCGGCGTGCGGTCTGGTAGCGGCAGGGCCGGGCGGCGCGGCGGCCGGCGGGGCCGGGTGCGCGGTCAGCCTTGCCGGGGTACCTCGACGATGTCACTGGCGATCCGGCACACTACCTCGGACAGCTCGCGGCGATCGGGCACCTGGTCGGCGAAGAACATCCAGCCGACGCTGATCCCGCCGAGCGCCATCGCCGCCCTCAGCCGCTCGTCTAGCTGGGCGCCCGGCTCGGTCAGCAGGTCGATCAGGGAGTGCATGCGCTCCTGGAACAGCTCGCCACGGCTCTTGGCCGATGCCAGGGTGCTGACGGCCGCCTGGTTCTGGTGCAGCATGCGGAAGACCTTGTCGCCCTCGGCGACGATGCCGACGTAGCGGCTCAGGATCGCGCCGCTAAGCTCGGCGGTTCTCGGCTGCTCCCGCCCCCAGGCGATCAGCGCGTCCATCTGCCCGAAGTAGTCCTCGACCAGGCTCCGGACGATGTCTTCCTTGGACCTAAAGTGGTAGTAAAGCGCTGCCTTCGTGACGTCGAGGCGTTCGGCGATCTCCCTTAGCGAGGTGCCTTCGTAGCCGTGCTCGGTGAAGAGCTCCACGGCGACCTGCTGGATGCGGGTGCGGGTATCCCCGCGGATACGGGAGTCGGCCCGGCCACCTGCCGGGGAATGGCTCGCTGCCGTGCTATCCGGTGCCGGGGCCAGGTCGACGTCGGCTATGTCGTTCATCCTCGCGCGCCACCCTTGGTTAACCTACTTGACGACCGGTTAGTGTCCAGAATATTCTACGTTGGTTCAGATACTAGCCGGTCGGCAAGTAGGTTACGAGCGAGTCAGGGGACGAGGAGCCAAGTTATGGCGGAGGTCGAGGCGGTCGCCGGTCAGGGATCGGAGCCAGCTTTCGGACGCAGGCGCGATGTCATGATCGTGCTGCCGGGGCTATTGCTAGCGCTGATCCTCGCCATGCTCGATCAGCTCGTGGTCTCCACCGCGCTGCCGCGCATCGTCGGCGACCTCGGCGGGCTGAACCATCTCTCCTGGGTGGTCACCGCGTACGTGCTCGCCTCGACCATCACGACGCCGCTCTACGGCAAGCTCGGTGACCTGTACGGGCGCAAGCGGCTGCTGATCGCGGCTATCGTGATCTTCCTGGTCGGCTCGGCGCTGTCCGGCCTCTCGCACTCGATGGATCAGCTGATTGCCTTCCGCGCCCTCCAGGGGCTGGGAGCAGGCGGCCTGATGGTCGGCGCCCTGGCCACCATCGGGGACCTGGTATCGCCACGCGAGCGCGGTCAGTACATGGGCTACATGATGGCCGCGATGATGATCGCGATGATCGCCGGCCCGCTGGTCGGCGGCTACATCACCGACACGCTGTCCTGGCGCTGGATCTTCTACATCAACATGCCGGTCGGCGGTGCGGCGCTCGCCTACCTGATGGCGACGCTGCACCTGCCGCGGCACCGTGTCCAGCACAAGATCGACTACCTGGGCGCTGCCGTGCTGGCGGTCGGCGCGACCGCGATCGTGCTCGTGACCACCTGGGGCGGCACTCAGTACCCCTGGGGCTCACCACAGATCATGACCCTGATCGCGATCGCGATCATCGCCGTGGCCGTGTTCATCGGTGTCGAGGCGAGGGCAGCCGAGCCGATCCTGCCGTTGCACGTCTTCAAGAACCGCAACTTCTCGCTGGCCAGCAGCATGAGCTTCCTGCTCGGCCTGGCAATGTTCGGGGCGATGACGTTCCTGCCGCTGTACCAGCAGACCGTGCAGCACGCTTCGCCTACGGTCAGCGGGCTGCTGCTGATCCCGATGATGCTCGGCGCGACGGTGACCTCGCTGATCGCCGGTCAGGTGACCGTGCGGACCGGCAAGTACAAGGCCCTGCCGATCATCGGCGGCGCGATCATGACGGCGGGCATGCTGCTGCTCTCCAACCTGGGCGTCGGCACATCCCGGTTGGTAACCATGTCGTTCTTCGTGATCTTCGGCATCGGCATGGGCTTCCTGATGCAGATCACCACGCTGATCGCGCAGAACAGCGTGGATCCCCGTGACATGGGGGTGGCCAGCAGCTCGCGCGCGTTCTTCCAGCAGATCGGCGGCTCGATCGGGGTGTCTATCTTCGGCGCGATCTTCATCCGGGCGCTGCACAGCACGCTG
The DNA here is from genome assembly GCA_035604275.1 of Streptosporangiaceae bacterium. GTDB lineage: Bacteria > Actinomycetota > Actinomycetes > Streptosporangiales > Streptosporangiaceae > Chersky-822. The sequence goes on from DATNIU010000232.1 coordinate 5,219, forward strand.
AGCTCCATGCTGCCGGGAGTCCCGATCGCGACGTCAGGCGGTCAGCTCAACCCGGCGAGCGTCCAGCATCTGCCCGCGCAGGTCCGCAGGGCGGTGTTCTACGGCGTCAGCCATGGCGTCGACACCGTGTTCCTCTGGGCAGCGCCCGCCGCCGCGGTGGTTTTCCTGCTCGCATGGCTGATCAAGGAGATCCCGCTGCGCGGGCGATCCGACGCGCCAGGCCCCGCTCCGTCGGCCGAGCCCGAGCTAGTGCACTAACTCAGGCGCTCGCTCCGCCGCCACCACATCGCCCACCACACCGACTCCGCCGCCGCCACATCGCCCGCCACACCGACCGCCCAAACCTGGGTAAATCCGGCACTGCGATAGTCCCGCCGCGACTTAGCACGGATTCCGTGGCCACATACCATCACAAAACGGGTGTTCACATGACTGAAATCCGTGCTAAGTGACTTCATCCCAGCAGGGAAGTCGTGGATCGGGACAATTCGCCCTGCGGCACCGGCCGAGCCATGCTAAGTCGGGGGGGGTCGATTGAGCCGGGACGGCCTTGCGTGGCTCGGGCGGCCGGCGAGGTTACATGCCGCCGTACGGGACGGCGTCGATGATCTCCACCGCGAGCTTGCGTCCGTTAGGCAGCGTGTAGCTGGCTGTCTCCCCGACCTTCTTGCCGGAGATCGCGCTCCCCAGCGGCGACCTCGGGGAGTACACGTCGATTGGCGAGCCGCTCTCCTCGCGCGAGGCCAGCAGGAAGGTCACCTCGGCGTCGTCGCCCTCGAACCGGACCGTGACCGTCATGCCAGGGCCGACCACGCCGTCCGTGCGCGGCGGCTCGCCGACGCGGGAGTGCGTGAGGATATGGGTGAGCTGGTGGATCCGAGCCTCCTGCTTGCCCTGCTCCTCCTTCGCCGCGTGGTAGCCGCCGTTTTCCCGCAGGTCCCCCTCGTCCCGCGCTGCCTCGATCTTCTTGGCGATATCGATCCTGCCCTGGCCAGAGAGGTGATCCAGCTCCGCCTTGAGCCGGTCGTACGCCTCCTGGGTCAGCCAGGTGACAGTGTCTTCGCGGGTCTCGGTCACAAGAACTCCTCGCATCCGCTCGCGGAAGCTTTTCATCCGCCGGGCCCAGCCGGGCCCGCGTGGGGGTAATCCATCGAGACTACTTTGTCCAGGCCCAGCACTCAACCATATACAGGTCAAGGAAATTTTTCGAATATGATTACGATCTAAGTCCGGCAACTCTGATGAGGCATATACCCGCAAAACGTCGCACACCGACCCGGGCAACAGTAGAGGCGCGGCCCCTCGGCGGTCGGGCCGCCAGGGCGGCGGGCCTGCGCGGAAGCGATGCGGGCGGTCTGGGTGGCGGGCCAGCGCTGATCGCGCATGGCCGGCGCGGTCGGGGGCGGCGCGGTCGCGGCTGGCGCGGAATGCCGGCGCCCGTGCGTCTTGTTGTTGCCTGGCGAAGTCCTTCCTTCCGGCGCGACGCCGTTCATCGCGTGCGCGCCGAGAATCCTGATCAGCAATCAGCGTCGAGGGGAAGCGCCTGATGTCATCAGTAAGCTCCGGCCTTACGAGCACCGGTCCTGAGCAGGCCGCCGAGGCTTTCGCGCGCTCAGACGACGGGCAGTTGCGGCTGATGGCTGTGCATGCTCATCCGGACGACGAGTCGAGCAAGGGCGCTGCCACCATGGCACGCTACGTTCGCGACGGCGCCGCGGTGCTGGTCTGCACGCTGACCGGCGGTGAGCGCGGCGACATACTGAACAAGGCGATGGACCGGCCGGAGATCCGCGCGGACCTGGCTAACGTGCGGCGGGCGGAGATGGAGCGAGCCCGCGAGGTCCTCGGGGTGGATCAGCGCTTCCTCGGCTTCATCGACTCCGGCCTGCCCGAGGGCGACCCGCTGCCACCGCTGCCCGACGGGTGCTTCGCCCTCGAGCCGCACGAGTCGGCCGCCCGGCCGCTGGTCCAGGCCGTGCGGGAGTTCCGGCCGCACGTGATCCTCACCTACGACGAGAACGGCGGTTACCCGCATCCCGACCACATCAAGACCCACCAGGTCAGCGTGGAGGCCTTCGAGGCGGCCGCGGATCCGTTCCGGTACGCGGGCTGCGGGGAGCCGTGGCAGCCGCTGAAGCTGTACTACTTCGTCAGCTTCCACCGAGCCCGGTTCACCGCGATGCACGAGGAGATGGTGCGGCGCGGCCTTGAGTCGCCGTATGCGGACCGGCTGGCCGAGTGGTCGGACGAGCCGGGCCGTCCCGCCTACGAGATCACCACGAGCATTCCGTGCGGTGACTACTTCGAGGTCAGGGACCAGGCGCTGCTGGCGCACGCTACTCAGATCGATCCGGCGAGCTCGTGGTTCGCCTGCCCGGTTGACGTGCAGCGAACGGCCTGGCCGACCGAGGATTTTCATCTGGCCAGGTCGGTGGTGGATACTGACAGGCCAGAGGACGATCTCTTCGCCGGGATCCGGGAGAAGGTGCGCCTATGACGGTGCTCGCTGCCTCGCAGAGCGTCATCAGCCAGCCTGGCACGGTGGCCTTTCTCGTGGTGTTCGGGATGGCCGTGATGCTGTTCTTCGTTTTCAGGTCCATGTCGCGGCACCTGCGCAAGCTGAACGACGCAGCACGTGCCGCCGACGCGGCAGGCGCCACGGCCGAGCCCGGTGGCGTCCACGACGCACCGACCACGGCGTCTCAGAACGGCTCGGCCGGCGGGCACTGAGCCGGCCATTCCCGTCGGCCGCGGCACGATCACGCCAGGGGCGGTGCGGCGGCCAGGCGCAGGCCGTAGGCGAGGAGCGTGGTCCCGGGAGCCGGTGACCAGTCCCGGTCCGGCAGCCTGACGAACCTGGCCTGCTCATACAGATGCCGCGCGGCGCGCATGTCTGGCTGGGTCAGCAGGACTAGATGGTCGACAGCCAGTTCCGCCGCCCGCTCGATCACGGCACCGAGCAGTGCTCTGCCGACACCCGCTCTCTGAGAATGAGGGGCAACGGCTAGCGCCCGGATCTCCGCCTCACCAGGGCCGGTCACTACCTGGCCGGCGTTCGGCCATAGCTGAAGCGCGACTGTGCCCACGATCTGGCAGGCCGGCTGATGCGAGCCGTACGCGGGATCGACGGCCACCAGCACGTGCCCCCCGTCGCCAGCTCCTAGAACGCGGAGGTACTGGGCGTACTCGGAGTCCTTCGAGAGGAAGCCGCCGGCCTGGTAGGCGCTGACCCTGAGCTCGCCTACCTCGGGCAGCTCGTTCGGAGTGGCGTCGCGGATCAGCATGGGCTCAGCTAACCAGGCGCCTGGCGACGGATCCACGCGAGGTTCGAGGCCGGGCGCGGCGCGCCCGCCGTGCCGTCGGCTCGTGCGCGGCCCTTCGCGCCGCGTGCCGTGCTGGCACGGCGTGCCCTCTGCTCGCGATGAGGCTTGTTGATCCGATAGACGAGATCTTGCCGGTATCGGCCCGATAGTCTTTGCCGGTCTATCGCGTGCGACCTGAGCCGGCGATCGGGGGATCGAGCCCTGGTTCTGCTCTTGCCGCGGCGGTCCGCCTAGGCCCTGGCGCCATGGCCTGCGAAGAACCGGGAGGCCTTCGGTGATCGCCAGCACGGCGCGGCGGATCGCTCGCGGCCAGGACGAGCGGACCGACCGCGATGACCTGGCCGGGCAGCCGCGCGGCCACGGTCACTGGCCCAGGTCGTTCGGGCCGGTCACGCTGCTCGCGGTGCTCGTCGTCCAGGCGATCCTGTCGCTGCGGCTGACCTGGAGCAACACCGCGTTCCAGGACGAGGCCCTATATCTGTGGGCCGGGCACCTGGAGTGGGCGAGCTGGTTGCATGGCGTGCCGATCGCCCCGGCCTTTCCCAGCTACTTCTCCGGCGCGCCGGTCATCTATCCGCCGATCGGCGCGCTTGGCGACAGCCTTGACGGGCTGACCGGCGCCCGGCTGATCTCCCTGTGCTTCATGCTCGGCGCTACCGCGCTGCTGTGGTCGGCGGCCAGGCGGCTCTTCGACGAGCGTGCCGCGTTCTTCGCGGCCGCCGTGTTCGCCGGGACGGCCGCGACCCAGTTCCTCGGCGCGTTCGCCACCTATGACGCGATGGCGCTGACGGTGCTGGCCGCGGCCGCCTGGTGCGCGATCCGCGGCGGCGAGTGCCGCCGCAACCCGCGGGTGCTGCTCGTCACCGCGGCCGTTGCTCTGCTGGTGCTCGCCAACGTGACGAAATACGCCTCTGTCCTGTGGGATCCGGTCGTGCTCGTGCTCGCCGGCCTCGCCGCCGCCCGCCACCATGGCCGGAAGGCCGGCCTGGTCACCGGCGTCGGGGCGACCGTCCTCACCGCGTGCGCGCTGACATCGGCGGTGCTGCTCGCCAGCAGGGCGTACTGGGACGGGTTCCGCTTCAGCACGCTGGAGCGGAGCGCTGGCGGCATGTCGTCGCTGACGGTCCTGCTGCAGGCCGGCGGCTGGATCGGCCTCGTGGCGGTGCTGGCCATCGCCGGGGCCGTGATCGGAACATGGGCGGGCCGCGGCCGAGTTCTCGCGTGGACCGGCTGCGTGCTGGCCGTGGCGGTCCTGCTCGCCCCGGCCGAGCAGGCCAGGATCCACACGACGGTGAGCCTGTTCAAGCATGTCGGCTACGGCGGCTGGTTCGGCGCGATCATGGCCGGCTACGCCATCGCGGAGCTGACCCGGCCAACGCCTGGCGCACCCCGTCGGGTCCTCGCGGCAGCCAGTGCCGTGCTGCTCATCGGGATGGCCGCCGTCGGCAGCATCCAGGCGGATCGGCACGATCTGAGCTGGCCGAACTCGGCTGCGCTGATTGCCAGCCTCCGGCCGCTGGCCGACGCCGAGCCGGGCCCGTCGCTCGCCGAGGATCCCTTCGTTCCCAGCTACTACCTCGGCATGCCCGGCGGCAGCTGGTCGAGTACCTGGTACTTCGTCTACCGCGACCCGGTGTCAGGGGCTTCGCTGACCGGGATCCCCGCGTACGCGGACGCGATCCGGCATGACTACTTCAAGCTTGTGGTCATCGGCTTCACGAGCACGTACGCGGCGGACCGCGCGATCGAGAGCGATCTGCGGCGGAACAGCAGCTATCATCTGGCCGCGGTGGTTCCGTGGTCGGCGGGCGGGGCCAGCGGGCACTACCTGATCTGGCATTACCAGCCGGTGGCAGGCGTCAGCTCCGTTCTGCCGAGATCGGCCGGGCATCGATGTGCCACGTCCGGGAAGAGAATGACAGCAGTGGCGTCATGGCGCACCCTTGGAGCGGTCATCGCTTCAGGAGCGTTGTTAGGAGAAGAGGCATGGCTTACCAGCCCGTATCTGAGGTACCTGCTCCCCGGGTGCCAGATGACGCCTGGCTGCTCGATGTGCGGGAGCACGAGGAGTGGCAGGCCGGTCATGTTCCCGGCGCCGTGCACATCCCCATGGGGCAGCTCAGCATGCGCAGCGGTGAGATTCCGCAGGACGAGACGATCTACGTGATCTGCCGGTCCGGGGTCCGGTCGGCGCGAGCGGCGCACGCCCTGACCGGGGCCGGCTGGCGGGCCGTCAACGTGGCCGGCGGCATGCAAGACTGGGCCTGCGCCGGCCGCCCGATGATCAGCGAGTCAGGTGCCGACCCGGTAGTCGCGTAGTCTCCCCGGCCACGTGCCGCGTGGCTGACCGGCAGTTCGCGACAGGCACACCAGGGCAACGGGCATCCGAGGCGTGTGGCTTGTCCTGGCTCAGCTCGGCATCGGGTACTCCAGGCCGATCATCGCCGCCAGGTCGGCGAGCATCAGCTCGAACAGCGGCGCGGCGTCGTCCAGCGCGAACCGCAGATGCCCGAACACCTCCAGGCTTACGGTGCCGTAGAGCAGGACCCAGCAGCGCAGGAACGTATGGAGCGCGCCGAGCGGCAGGTCCGCGCCGACCAGGTCGTGGTAGTGAGCCAGCTGCCGGCGCAGCGAAGGGTCGATCTCGTCATCGGCCGGAGCGCGGAACGGCCACCGCCGCCAGAGCTCGCTGAACAGGTCGAGAAAGACCTGGCCGAACCGGAAACCGCACTCGGCCACCGGATCGTCGTGCATCAGGTCAAGTCCGGGCAGCGGGCTGCCGAAGATCATTCCGAACTCCGGCTGATGCTCAAGCGCCCAGCTGCGGAACGCCCGGCACGCGGCGATCAGCTGCACGGCGACCAGATCGCCTGGCCGACCGCGCGACGCGCCCAGGTCGCCGGATGGAGCCAGGTCGCCGGGCGCGCCCAGGTCGCCGGACGGGGCCAGGTCACCGGGCGGGGCCAGGTCGCCGGGCGGGGCCAGGTCGCCGGATGGAGCCAGGTCGCCGGGCGGAGCCACGTTTCCGGATGCGGCCTGGCCGCGGGAGATGGCCTGGCCACGGGAGACGGCCCGGTCACCGGGTGCGCTACTACCGCCAGCCAGGAACTCGCGTTCCGCCGCCTTGATCGAGGTGTGCAGGTATCCGGCGAGCTCGGTGAAGATGTCGCCCACGAGGTGGTGCAGCAGTTCCTCGTGGCTGTCGTAATAGCGGTAAAGGGCCGGGGCGGTCATGCCCATCTCGCGGGCGATCGCGCGCAGCGATACCGCGGTCACGCCCTGCTCGACCAGCAGCCTCCTGGCGGTAGCCACGATCTCCTGGCTGGTCGCTGCCCTGACTCGGTCGCGTCGGCTCGGTGCCCGGACCACGTGAGCGTTCACCGTCGGGTCCTCCTTCCGTCCGGGCCAGTATCGGCTAGCCGGCTGGCTAGCGTCACGACCTGATCGGGTAAACATGCTTGACATCCGTGAACGACGTGTGCCAAGTTTACGTCATAAACGTTTACAGCGTTCACGACCGTGATACGCGTATCAGTCTAGTCCAGGAGAAGCACATGTTCGAGAGATGGGGACGTGTCATCTACCGCAGACGTCGGCTTGTCCTGGTGATCGCCGGGATCGGCGTGGCCTTCGCCGCCATCTGGGGCACCGGGGTGTTCGCCGCGCTTCAGACGGCTGGCGGCTTCGGCGCACCTGGCAGCCAGAGCCAGCAGGAGGCGGACCTGGCAGCCAGGACGTTCGGCCGCGGCTCGGGTGACGTCGTCGTGCTGTACTCAAGCAGAACCATGACGGCGGCATCGCCCGCCTTCCGCTCGGCGGTGACCTCTGCGCTGGCCGGCCTGCCGCACAGCCGGGCCGAGTCGTATGCCACCTACTGGTCGACGCACTCGCCGCAGTTCGTCAGCGCGAACGGCAGGCAGACCTATGCCGTCGTCCAGCTGACCGGCGGCACCGACGCGGCCAGGATCGCCAGCTTCAACGCGATCAAGGGCCAGCTGGCGGTGCCGGGCCTGACCACCCAGATCGGCGGCTTCATTCCGACCGAGGCGGCCATCAACAAGCAGGTGACCGGCGATATCGGCCGGGCCGAGGGCTTGTCGATGCCGGTTCTGCTGGTCCTGCTGCTGGTGATCTTCGGCAGCCTGGCAGCGGCCAGCCTTCCGCTGGCGATCGGCGGCATCGCGATCCTCGGCTCGTTCACCGCGCTGCGGCTGCTCACGCTGGCCACGCCGGTCTCGATCTACTCGATCAACATCACCACGATCCTCGGGCTCGGCCTGGCCATCGACTACGGGCTGTTCATGGTCGGCAGGTTCCGCGAGGAACTGCACAAGCAGGACTCCGTCGAGGACGCGCTGGCCAGGACCGTGGCCACGGCCGGGCGCACGATCGCCGTCTCCGGCCTGACCGTGGCGGTCGCGCTGGCCAGCCTGATGCTGTTCCCCGAGGTGTTCCTCCGGTCGATGGGGTACGGCGGAGTGGCGACCGTGCTTGTCGACATGATCGCGGCGATGACCGTGCTGCCGGCCCTGCTAGCGGTGCTCGGCCCGAAGGTGAACGCGCTGCGGATCCGCCGGTCTGTCCACCAGCGCAGGCCGCAGGAGGCCACGGGCGGCTGGTACCGGTTGGCGCACAGCGTGATGCGGCGGCCATTCGCCTACCTGGCCGTGATCATCGTCTTGCTGCTCACGCTCGGCGCGCCGTTCCTGCGGGTCGCCTGGGGCGGCACCGACGCCCGAGTGCTGCCCGCCACGGCAGCGCCGCGCGTGGTCACCGAGGCGCTGAACCGCGATTTCCCCGGCAACGCCACGTCCCCGATCGAGTCCCTGGTCACCTTCGGCGGGCCGGTGGCCGGCTCGCCGGCCCGCGGTGCTGGTCCGGGCGGCTCCGCTAGCCTCCGCCGCGCTGCCGAGCTGGCGTCCTACGTCAGCGCGCTGAGCAGGATCCCGGGTGTCACGGGCGCCCAGGTGACCGGCGTGAAGGGCGACATCGCGCGGGTCGATCTTCGTTATCGCTCCGATCCGATGTCCGCGGCAGCGCGCGGCATCGTGTCGCAGGCGCGCGCCGTCACCCTTCCGGTCGGCGTGCACGCCCTGATCGGCGGGCAGACCGCGCAGCTCGCCGACGAGCTGGCCAGCCTCGCTGCGGTGCTTCCGTGGATGGCGCTGGTCATGGCCGCGGCCACCTTCGTGCTGCTGTTCTTGGCCTTCGGCTCGGTGGTGCTGCCGGTCAAGGCGATCACGATGAACGTGCTGTCGCTGTCGGCCACGTTCGGCGTGGTGGTCTGGATCTTCCAGCAGGGGCACCTGTCCGGGCTGCTCGGGTTCACGCCGACCGGCACGCTCGACCCGGCCATGCCGATCCTGATGCTGGCGATCATCTTCGGGCTCTCGATGGACTACGAGGTGTTCCTGCTGTCCCGGATCAGGGAGCGGTACGACCTGACCGGGGATAACACCGCGGCCGTGGCCAGCGGGCTGCAGCGGACCGGTGGCGTGATCACCAGCGCGGCGCTGCTGCTCGTGATCGTGATCGGCGCGTTCTCCGCGTCCGGCATCACGTTCATCAAGCTGTTGGGCGTCGGCATGATCGTGGCCCTGATCGTGGACGCGACCATCGTCCGGATCCTGCTCGTCCCGGCCACGATGCGGCTGCTCGGCCGGGCGAACTGGTGGGCACCGGGCCCGCTGCGCAGGCTGTACGCGCGGTACGGGATCTCAGAACGAGAGGGCGACCAGCCCGCGCCGCTGCCCGCACCTGAGCCTGCGCTCGCGTAAGCGGCAGGGCCCGCCGGAGTCGCCCGCAGCGACCCGGCGGGCCGCGCGCAGCCGTGGCGCCGGCCGGCCAGGGGCGTGGCCGGGTCAGCAGCAAGGGGGCGGACGGGTAACCGCGCGGTCAGAGATCGCCCACGATGCCGATCGCGGGCCGGGTCGCCGCGCGGACCACGCTGGGGCTGGCGCGGCGACGCTCGGATACTCACGCTGAATTCACATGAAATCCACGCAGCGCCCAGAGGTTCCCTTCCGACAATGGTTGCCGGGCCACAGCCAGTCAACCACCGTCGGTCATCCACGCATGAAACGACGAGACGGACGGGGACACCGGCGGCGCGCCGCGGGCCGGGTTTCCGCAGACCTCGCGCCCGGCGAGACCGGCCCGGACGTGGCCGAGTTGCAGAAGGCGCTGGCCGCCCTCGGCTACAGCGACCAAGGCGATCTTCCTGGCTACTACGGCGTGGGCACCGAGGACGCGGTGACGGCGTTCTATACCCATCTCGGATATGCCGTGCCGACGTCATCGACCATGGCCACCGGAGGAATCGGGGCAGGGGCCGGCGCCGGGACTGCGTGCGGCCCGCAGGTGCCGCAGGGCGACGTGCTGTTCCTGCTGTCGCTGCCGGCGACGGTGATCGCCGTCTACGGCGCGGTCGGCCAGCAGGCGGCCTCGCCGTTCCTCGAACTGTCCGCCGCCGGGGCGCTGACCCTGACCGGCGAGCTGCCGCCGGCCTATGCCTCCCGGATCAAGACCGGGCTGAAGGTGAAGATCTACGACGAGACGACCGGGATCCGCGCGACCGGCACCGTGACGGCCATCGGCACGGCGACTCAGACGCTGCCGACCGGGGCGATCGTGGACATCGGCGGCGCCGCCCCGGCCGCCGCCTCGTCGAGTGCCTCGGGGTCATCTGGCAGCTCGGCCAGTTCGGGCGGGCCTGGCGGCAGCTCGGGCGCCTCGCTATTCGTCCCGCTGACCATCACGCCGTCCAAGCCGCTGCCGGCGGCGCTGAACGGCGAGAACGTCCTGGTCAACGTGGAGACAGGGCAGACCGAAGGGCCACCGCGGTCAACAAGTGCTCCAATATCCTGCTGGACTTCGCCAACGCCCCAGCAGAACTCCTCGCTGGGCGGCATCCAGGCCATGGTCCAGACCGTCCGGGCACGCGACGTAGCAGACCAGGCGGTCATCAAGGCCACCAGGCAGTGGTCCGCGTGCATGCTGACGAACGGCTACGGCCGCACCGACCCGAACACGCTGCTGCACAGCGAACTGCCCGTCATCAACTCCGGCGGCCAGTCGAACGCCACGCCGAGCGCCGCGCAGAACGGGACGCAGATCGCCGCCGCCGAGGCCGACGCGGCCTGCACCCAGTCCGCTGGCCTGGCCGGGATCTACTTCGCCGTCCAGGCAGGCTACGAGCAGCAGATCGTCGACGCGAACACTCAGCAGCTGAGCACCGCCGTCCAGCGCTACCGCGCCGCCTACCAGAAGGAGCTGGCCGATCTGCCCCAGCTGCTGACCACCGCCTCAGCCACGCTTCCTGGCAGCTAACTGCGGATGGGCTTGATCTCGTAGGCGGATCTCGGGCATCACGTTTATCAAGCTGCTCGGCATCGGAATGATCGTGGCCCTGATCGTGGACGCCGATCGTGCGGATACTGCTCGTGCCCGCCACCAAGCGGCTGCTCGGCCGGGCGAACTGGTGGCCGCCGCCCGCAGCTGCGGCTGTCCGGGTACGGGACATCCGAAGGCCGCTGTACCGGCCCTGAGACGGCCGCAACCTTGCCGGTATCTGCCGGACCCGGATAGCCCGATCGGAGTGATGGCTCGGCCGGCATCCGTCGGTGCTGCTCAACAAGCCGACCGAGATCCCGGTCGATGTTGTAACATATTGACATGACAACGATGACGATGGGCGTGCGGGAAGTCACCCGCAATACGTCCGAGGTATTCGAGCGGGCAAGCAACGGCGACACCATCATCGTGACCAACCGCGGCAGGGTGGTCGGGATCATCACGCCCCCCCAGGCATACTCCCCGGAACTGGCCGAGCTGATCGCGGCAGGTACCGTGCTGCCGCCTTCTGTTCCCGGTGGTACGTCGGCGCTGCTCGCGATGCCCGTCCCGACGGGTGAGACAAAGAACTCTTCGGCCGACCTTGATGCGGTACGAGAGGACCGCACGTGATCTATATCGACACCTCTGCCCTGCTCAAGCTCGTCCATCCCGAGCCTGAGAGCGCGCCGCTGCGGGCCTGGCTGGCTGACCACCCGGGCGACCTGGTCAGCTCGGCCCTGGTCCGCACGGAGACGCGGCGTGCTCTGCTGCGCAACGACCCTGGCGTGCTGCCGAGTCTTCCGGCAGTCCTGTCGGTGATCGCCCAGATCCCTGTCAGCGAAGCGATCCTTGATGCGGCGGCGATGCTCCCTGATCCCATGCTGCGCTCACTGGACGCCATCCACCTGGCCAGTGCTCAGGCAGTCGCCGCCGTGACCACTATGCTCGCTTACGACAAACGGCTGGCCGATGCCTCGCGCCTGGCGGGCTTCTCGGTGGTCAGCCCAGCCTGATGGCTGACCGGCGCGTGACGACCACGCTTGCCCCAACTATCTTCCAGGTGCCTGCCAAAATAAGGGCACCGGGCGAAGTCCGGTCAGCGGGCGCCGAGGCCGAGGAGCAGGCCGTCGGCTTCGACGGCCGGTGAGCTTGTGATGAACATCGGGACTCCGTCGGCCGGCGCGGTGATCGACTGGAGGATCTCGGCGCCGTCCAGGCTGCTGATCGTGCCGAGCAGCTGCCCTTCGGCGACCTGCTCACCGGGCTCGACGGCCGGCTGCCACCAGCCGGCGTCGGCGCAGCGCAGCCAGAGGAACCGGCCAAGCTCGACCGGCGGCCCGGCGCCGTCGCCGCCCGGGCCGGCGGCGCTGCCGGAACCGGTCGGGGCGTCGGACATGCCCAGCATGGCGAGGACCCGGTCGAGCCCGCGCACGTGCAGGCTGACGGCGGCCTCCTGGACCAGCCCGCAGCCGCCGGCCTCGGCGGTGATCGCGGGGACGCCGATCTCGGCGGCCGCGGCGCTCGTGGTTCCGGCGATCGGGCGGCCGGGCCCTGGCGCCTGCCGGATGATGTAGCCGAGACCGTAGGCGACGGCGAGTTCGCGCGCTCTGGCCTCGCTCGGCCCGGCCTCGTACAGCGTGAACGGTTCGAGCGCCTCGGGCAGGTCGCCGCAGTGGGCGTCGACCAGCGCGTCGGAGCCGGCGATGAGCTTGGTGAAGGTCGCGTGCGCCAGCCGGTCGGCCAGGGTTCCCGCCGGATCGCCGGGGAAACAGCGGTTGAGGTTCTTGCCGTCGTCGGGGATCACGAACGGGCTCCTGGCCGCGAAGGCGGGCAGGTTCAGCACCGGCACGGCCCGGACGCTGCCGCGCAGCTCACGGGCGGGCAGGCCGTTCGCCCACTGGCGCACGGCCGCCATCGAGGCGTACTCGCAGCCGTGCACCCCGGCGATGACGGTCAGCCGCGGGCCGTCCTGCGCGCCGGTCACCTCGACCACGGGGACGTCCAGGCCAGCGAGGTCGAGCGAATAGCGGCGTACGGTCGTTGGCATCGGTCAGCCCCTTTGGTAGTTGTCGCGCGGCCCGGACTAGTGCGCGGTCCGGACCGGATGTGGTGAGCCAGCCGTCGGCCCGCGGGCCGGACCGGCCACCGGGCCGGCCTTCCCGGTGGCGGCGTGCCCGGCCGCGGCCTTCCCGGTGGCGGCGTGCCCGGTGGCGGCGGCATGCCCGGCCGCGGCAGCAGCAGCGGCGGCGTGCCCGGCCGCGGTCTGACCGGCGGCGGCGGTGGCGTCGGTCAGGTGGAACTGGCGCTCGGCTGCGGCGGCCACGTCGAGCAGGGCGAAGTCCTCGCCATGCCGGCCGGCCAGCTGAAGCCCGACCGGCAGGCCAGCCGCTGGCACCGGCATCGACAGCGCCGGGTGCCCGGTCAGGTTGTAAGGCCCGGTGAACCGGCCCTCGGCGTTGCCGTCGCCGAGGCCGAACGGCGGATCCTCCTGCGGTGCGGTATAGCCGACCGTCGGCCCGGCCAGCACGTCGACGCCGGCCAGGCTCGACTCGATGGCCGCAGCAAGCTCGGCCTGCTCGGCCACCGCGCGGTCGAACTCGCCCCCGGTCACCGCCGCGCCGAACGCCAGCAGCGCCCTGGTGCCCTCGCTATACCGGCTGGTGTCCCGGCCGGCGTGGACCAGGTGCGCCTGCCTGGCCACGATCACGGCGAGCGTCTCCTCCCACCTGGCCAGCTGGTCCAGCCACGGCGCGGTCAGCTCCCTGACCTCCCACCCGGCCGAGGCCAGCGTGGCGAGCGCCGCCGTCACCGCGTCGCGGACCTCCGCCGTCACCGACTCGTCGCCTAGCTGAGCCGTGAGCACCCCGACGGCAAACGCCGGGTCGGTGTTGTGCGGTCGATTCTCAGGCGTAGTGACTGAGAATCGACCGCACAACCGCGCGACGCCGGGCGGCGCGGTCCGGTCAGCCAGCACTGCGAGCAGTTCGGCGGTCCCGGCGACGGTGGCGGTCAGCGTTCCCGCGTGGTCGCACGCGGGAGAGAGCGGGAACACCCCGTCCAGCGGCACCAGCCCGTAGCTCGGCTTGAGCCCGACGATGCCGCAGTAGGCAGCGGGGATCCTGATCGAGCCGCCGGTGTCCGTGCCGATGGCCAGGTCGCAGACGCCGGCCGCGACCAGGGCCGCCGACCCGCCGGACGAGCCACCCGACGTGCGGGACGGGTCGCGGGGGTTCCTCGTGTCGCCCACGTCGGGGTGCGCGAACCCGGCGGCGTACTCCAGGCACTGCGTCGTCGCGAAGACCTCGGCGCCGGCCGCCCGCAGGCGCCCGACCAGCACCGCGTCGCCGGCAGCCGGCGCGGGATCACTGGCCGGACTGCCGCATCGGGTAGGAACGCCCGTTACAGCGATGATGTCCTTGACCGCCACCGGGCGCCCGGCCAGCGGTCCCGCCTGCGCCCGCCGCGGCGCCCCGATCACCGACACGACCGCGTTGAGCGGCCGGCCGAGGCGCTCGAGCCGCTCGCAGGCGGCGAGCAGTTCGAGATTTGATTCTGAACAGGACCGCTCACCCTGCTCGATCGCCTGGACGAGCTCGACCACCCGGCGGATCAGCACGCCGTCCATGCCGCCGAGAATCGCCGGCACCTCGGTGGGCCGGTGCAGCACGGCCAGGTCCCGGTAGATTCCCGAGTGGGTCTTCGCCGAGCCCCGGTTGAACTCGGCGAGCCGGCCGAGCGAGCCTTCGAGGTCCGCCGGATCGAACCCGTCGAGCGGCAGCGGCGGCACGGGCGCCTGATCCAGCACCTGCCTGGCGAGCCCGAGCAGCAGCGGCCGCCAGCGGTGGTCGTCGAGCACGTCGGCGATCGGCAGGTCGCTGACCGCGCTGGCGGCCAGCATCGCCCCGTAGGCCTCCTTCGCCCACAGGTAGCCGAGCACCGCGTCGGTGACCTCGGCGTCGGCGATGTCGGCCGCCAGCGATCGGACCCGGTCGGTGACAGTGCCGTCGATCTCCCCGAGGACGAACGTGGCCCGGTTGCCGCGCAGCACCACGCCGGGAGCGATCATGTCGGCGCCGAAGTTGACGCACGCCTCGACCACCCGCTCCTTCCCCACCGCGTCGGCGAGCACGGCCGCGTTCAGGCCGTTCTGAAGGGAGACGACGTAGGCGTCATCGTGCAGCCGCCCTCGCAGCACGGTGGCCGCCGCCGCCGTGTGGTGTGCCTTGACCGCGACAAGGACCGGGCAGTCCAGCCGGTCAGGCAGGTCATCGGGCGCGACGGCGGGCAGCGTGGCGGTGAAGTCCTCGACCGGGCCGGTGATCCGCAGCCCGCTGGCATTGATCGCGCCGACCACGGCCGGACTGGCATCGCAGGCAAGGACGTCGTGGCCGTCGCGGGCCAGGCCGGCCGCGACGGTGCCGCCGATCGCACCGCAGCCAAGCACGACGTAACGCACGGCTCGGAACGTTACAACACTGTAACGGCTTCCGTCCAGGTATCGACTCCCATTTACAACTCGCCGGTTTGTCGCCAGATTAAGCAGAACAAAGGTTTGTTCTGTCGGGGCGGGCACCGTGCTTGCTGCCGCTACGCGGTCGAGCGGGCCGCCAGGACCTAGGGAGCTTCCGTGAGACATCGATTCACCGCAGCGAAGACCCTGCTCACGGCCGGCGCCCTCGTGGTACTGGCCGCCTGCGGGTCGGGGGGCAGCTCGTCATCGAGCGGAGGGGGCACGGGCGGCTCGGGCGCGCCGGTGCATGGCGGCAACCTCATCTTCGCGGCTGTTCAGGACGCCCAGTCCATGAACAACACCACCGTCTTCGACAACAACTCGATCTGGATCTTCGAGCAGATCTTCCAGCCGCTGTACACGGTGACGAACAACGGCAAGGGCGTGATGCCCTGGCTGGCCACCAGCTACACGATGTCGCCGGATAAGAAGACCTACACGTTCCAGCTCAGGCCGGGCGTCAAGTTCTCCAACGGCAAGCCGATGACCTCGGCCGACGTGAAGTTCTCGATCGACCAGAACCGCAAGGCCACGCAGGGCTGGGCCTACCTCGACTCGGCGATCGAGTCCGTGGGCGCGCCGTCGCCGGAGACCGTCGTGATCCACCTGAAGTTCCCGTGGGCGCCGCTGCTGGCCGACCTGTCGATCTTCGCCAACGGGATCGTGCCGAACAACTACGACGGCCAGACCGAGGCCCAGTTCTACACCCACCCGATCGGCACCGGCCCGTTCAAGTGGGATTACTGGCACAAGGGCCAGGCGCTCAAGCTGGTGCGCAACCCGTTCTACTGGCAGCAGGGCAAGCCCTACCTGAACAGCGTCACCTGGGAAGACGTCCCGAGCGACAACACCAGGGAGCTTCAGCTCAAGGGCGGCCAGGCGCAGATCGACCAGACCCCGGCCTGGTCCACGGTGGCTAGCCTGAAGACCACGCCGGGCGTCATCATGGACCTGTTCCCGTCGACGCAGACCAACTACCTGGCGTTCAACGAGCTGCGCAAGCCATTCCAGGACGTGCACGTGCGCCGGGCGATCTCGCTGGCCATCAACAGGCAGGCGCTGGTCAAGGCCGTCCTGTTCGGCAACGGCAAGCCGGCCAACTCGCTGTTCCCGCCCCAGGTTCCCTTCTACCAGGCGGCCACCCCCGGCCTGCAGTACAGCCTGACCGCGGCGAAGGCCGAGATGGCCAAGTCCAGCGTGCCGCACGGGTTCAGCACGACGATCCTGGTCCCGTCGGGCAACTCCGACTACCTGACGATCGCCACGATCCTTCAGTCCGAGCTCAAGCCGCTGGGCATCAAGCTCAACATCACCCAGCTGGACCCGAACACCACCAACACCGACGAGCAGTCGCTGAAGTACGACATGGTGCTCACCTTGTGGACGATGGACATCCCCGACCCGGACGAGCTGGCCACCTTCGCGGTGGACCCGAAGTCCGGGGCCAAGTCCTTCTTCACCGCCTACAACAACCCGGCGGTCGTCAAGGACACCCACGCGGCCGAGGTGACGACCGTGCCGGCCCAGCGCCAGAAGCTCTACAACTTCGTCCAGGCACAGTCGGCGGCCGATGCGTTCATGGCCTTCCTCTACTACTCGCCTTACCCGTACGCCACGACAAGCAATGTGCACGGCTTCTTCGTGACGCCGCTCGGCAACATGCACATGGAGAACGTCTGGCTCAGCAAGTGACCCGAGGGACCAGGCACGAGCGCCGGCGGCGGCTGATCCCGCCGCCGGCGCCCGGGCGAGGATGGTGAACGTCCCTTGGGGCGGATGACCTTCGTGCTCCAGCGCCTGCTGCTGCTCGTGCCGGTAGCCGTCGGCATCACGATCATCGTGTTCTTCATGATCCACCTGATCCCGGGCGACCCGGCCAGGACCATCCTCGGCATCCACGCGACGCCGAGGTCCATCGCCATCCTGCACCGGCAGTGGGGCCTGGACCGGCCGCTGATCAGCCAGTACTGGCTGTTCATGGACCGGCTCGTGCACGGCGACCTGGGCCAGAGCCTGTTCTACGGCGTGCCGGCGGCCGGCCTGATCCTGAGCCGGACGCCGGCCACCCTCTGGCTGGTCGCGTACGCGGGCGTGCTCGCCATCGTGATCAGCGTGCCGCTCGCCATGATCGCGGCCACCCGCAAGGACGGCATCCGCGACCATGTCGTCCGGGCGGTGCCCTTGCTCGGGCTTGGCATGCCCCCGTTCTGGCTCGGCATCCTGCTGATCTACGCGCTCGCGATCAAGGTGCGGCTGTTCCCGGTCAGCGGATACGGAACCGGGTTCGGCGGTCACCTGCATTCGATGTTCCTGCCGGCCCTGACGGTCGCGATCGCGCTGGCGCCCGTGGTCATCCGCAGCCTGCGGGCTAGCATGCTCAATGTGCTCGGCGCCGAGTACATCACCACCGCCAGGTCCAAGGGCGTGCCGCCGAGCCGGCTGTTCTTCCGGCATGTCCTGCGCAACGCGGTGATCCCCGCGGTCACGGTGCTCGGCATCAACATCGGCTTCCTGATCGGCGGCACGGTGATCATCGAGAACGTCTTCGCCATCCCGGGCATCGGCCAGCTGATGCTCAACTCGATCTTCGAGCGGGACTTCCCCGTCGTGCAGGGGGTCACCCTCGTCTTCGGGGTGCTCGTGGTCCTGGTGAACCTGCTGGCCGACCTGTCCTACGCGGCCCTCGATCCGAGAGTGCGATTCGACCGGTGAGCAGCGTCGTGCCGGAGGCGCGCAAATGAGCACGATCTCCTTCCCCGAGCCGGCGCTGGCGGCGGCCCAGGCCGAGCACGCGCAGCCGCGCCAGGCGCGCCGCTGGTACCGTCAGCCCGCGCTGATGTCCGGCGCGGTCATACTCGGGCTCATCGTGATCGCCGCCGTGGCGGCGCCGCTGATCACGTCCTACAACCCGATCGCGCAGAACCTCAACGCCACCCTGCTCGGGCCGAGCGCGCACCACCTGCTCGGCACCGATCAGCTCGGCCGCGACATCTTCGCCAGGCTGCTCTACGGCCTCCGGCTCGACCTGGCGGTCGGCTGCATTGCCGTGCTGTTCCCGTTCACGCTCGGGACCGTCCTCGGCTCCCTGGCCGGCTACTTCGGCGGCTGGGTCGACATGGTGATCATGAGGCTGGTCGACATCGTGGTGGCGTTCCCGTTCTACGTGCTGGTCATCGCACTTGTCTTCGTGCTCGGCCCCGGCGTGCGCAGCATCGTGATCGCCATCACGCTGGTCGGCTGGGTCTCCTACGCCCGGATCATCCGGGGCGAGATCCTGGTCGCCAAGCGGCAGGACTACGTGCTCGCCGCCAAGTCGGGCGGCCTGTCGAGCCCGCGGATCATGCGCCGCCACCTGCTGCCGAACGTGATCACCCAGGCGATCATCTACGCGATGTCCGACATCGTGCAGGACATCCTGGCCATCGTGACGCTCGGCTATTTCGGGCTCGGCGTGCCGCCGCCGACAGCGGACCTCGGCTCGATGATCAACGACGGCCAGAACTTCCTGACCACGCACTGGCAGCTGACCACCTTCCCCGGCCTGGCCGTGGTCGTGGTCGGCCTGGCGCTCTCGCTGATCGGCGACGGGCTCGCCGACCTGATCAGGCCGGGCCAGTCATGACCGGGCCGGGCAGGAGCGAGCGGGAGCTGAGCGGTCCCGCGCCGTCCGGGCCGGTCCGGGCCGGTCCCGGCGCGGGCGGGCCAATGCTGGACGTCCGCGACCTGCACGTGCAGATCGCCAGCCGGAGCGGCATCGTCCGGGCGGTCGACGGGGTCTCGCTCGAGGTGGCCAGCGGCGAGGCGCTCGGCCTGGTCGGGGAGTCCGGCTCGGGCAAGAGCATGACCTTGCGGGCGATCCTCGGTGTGCTGCCCGCAGAGGCGCGGATCACCTCGGGCGAGGTCCGGCTGGACGGCGTGAACCTGGCGGCGCTCGGCAGCGCCGACCTCAACCGGATCCGCGGCCCGAAGATGTCGATGATCTTCCAGGAGCCGATGAGCGCGCTCAACCCGGTGATGCGGGTCGGGCACCAGATCTCCGAGGGGCCGCAGGTGCACCTCGGCTACAGCAGGTCGAAGGCGGCCGACCGGGCGCTCGAGCTGATGCGGCGGGTCGGCATCCCCGACCCGGAGCGGCGGTTCCGCGCGTATCCGCACGAGTTCTCCGGCGGCATGCGGCAGCGGGTGATGATCGCGATCGCGCTCTCCTGCGACCCGGAGATCATCCTCTGCGACGAGCCGACTACCGCGCTCGACGTCACCATCCAGGACCAGATCCTGCGGCTGCTGGCCGCCCTGTGCTCCGAATCGGGAGTCAGCCTGATCTTCGTCACGCACGACCTGCCGGTTGTGGCCCAGATCTGCCAGCAGGTCGCCGTCATGTACGGCGGCCAGCTGGTCGAGCGCGGCCCGGTGCACGATGTCCTGCTCGACCCGCGGCACCCGTACACGCTGGGGCTGGTCAGGTCGGCACCGGATGTGGAGTACGTGCGCGACTCGCTGGTTCCGATCCCCGGTTCACCGCCGAGCCTGGTCACGCCGCCCTCCGGATGCCGGTTCCATCCCCGGTGCGAGTTCGCCGAGGACGACTGCAAGGTGACGCCGACGCCGCTGCGGCCGCTGGCAGGCGGACGATCGACCGCGTGCCTGCACTACGAGCGCTGCCAGCAGGCGGTCGCGGCGGACCGGGTGCGGCCATGACCGATTACGCTGCCCAGCCCGCGCAGTCCACCCCGCCTGCGCAGCCTGCCCCGCCCGCGCAGCCTGCCCCGCCCGCGCAGCCTGCCCCGCCCGCGCAGCCTGCCCCGCCCGCGCAGCCCGGCGGGACCGCGGCGGCCGCCCGGGTCTTCCCCGCTACCTCGGGTGCCGCACCGGGAACTACGGCCGCGTCCGAGCCGCTGCTGTCGGCCCGCGGCATGTCCGTGACCTTCGCCGTCGGGTCGCCGATCGCGGCCAGGATCCGCCACGAGCAGCGGCTGCTGCGTGCGGTGGACGGCGTCGACATCGAGCTCGCCCGCGGGGAGGCCCTGGCGCTGGTCGGCGAGTCCGGATCGGGCAAGTCCACCTTCGCCCTGGCGCTCGCCGGGCTGCGGCCGGTCAACGCGGGCGAGATCCGCTTCGACGGCAGGACGCTGCCGGCCCGTCGGTCACGCGCCGACCAGCGGCGGATCCAGATGGTCTTCCAGGACCCGTACTCGTCGCTGAACCCCAGGCTCACGGTCGGCAGCATGCTGCGCGAGCTGCTCCGGGTGCACGGCGTGGTGCCCTCCGGCGAGATCGCGGCCTACAGCAGGGAGCTGCTGCACCTCGTCGGCCTCGGCGATGACGCGCTGCGCGCCTATCCCAGGCAGTTCTCCGGCGGTCAGCGCCAGCGGGTTGCGATCGCCAGGGCGCTCGCGCTCCGGCCCGACGTGCTCGTGGCCGACGAGCCGGTGTCGGCGCTCGACGTGAGCGTCCAGGCGACGATCCTGAACCTGCTTCGCGACCTGCGCGGCCAGCTCGGGCTCACGCTGCTGCTGATCTCGCACAACCTGGCCGTCGTGCGGCATCTGTGCGACCGGGTCGCGGTCATGTACCTGGGCCGCATCGTCGAGGTCGCGCCGACCGAGCAGCTCTTCAGCGATCCGCGGCATCCGTATACCCGCGGCCTGCTCGCCGCGATTCCGCGCCTGGCGGACGACGCCGGGCAGGGCGCGGCCGGCCGCGGCCCGGCGGTGACCGGTGACCCGCCGAGCGCGCTGCGGATCCCGGCCGGATGCCGGTTCCGCACCCGCTGCCCGATCGCGCAGGAGCGCTGCGAGCACGACGATCCGTCCCTGGATTCGGCGGCCGGTGATCCGGGCCATCTGGCCGCGTGCCACTTCGCCTTCACGGGGGCGCCGGGCGGGTCCCGGCAGCGAGAAAGAGGGGAATAGCCATCACACCGGTAATGATCGCCAGCGAGCGCGGCGAGGTCGGCCTCGCCGCGGGGATGGCCCTGCTCCGGGCCGGCGGCAGTGCCATGGATGCCGTGGAGGCCGCGATCCGGGTGGCGGAAGCGAATGAGGCCGACCATTACGTGGGCGTCGGCGGCCTGCCGAACCTGCTCGGCGAGGTCGAGCTCGACGCCTCGATCATGGACGGGGCTACTCGCCGGGCCGGCGCGGTCGCCGCCGTGACCGGCTTCCCGCATCCGATCACGATCGCCAGGGCCGTCTGCGACCGGCTGCCGCAGCACCTGCTGCTGGTCGGGGCCGGGGCCGAGCGGTTCGCCGACGAGGTGGGGATCGCCCGCGGGCGGACGCTGACCGACGAGGCCACGCAGATGTGGCGGGACGGACTCGAGCCGGCCGGGATGGCCGCGGCGCAGGAGAGGTTCGGCGCCGGGGAGGTCGTTTACCGGCAGCAGGCGCTGGCGCGAATGGCCGCGATGGCGCCGCCGGACGGGCCGTGGGGGACCGTCAACGTGCTGGCGCTCGACGCCGCTGGTGACCTGGCGGCCGGAGTCAGCACCAGCGGCTACCCGTGGAAGTACCCGGGCCGGGTCGGTGACTCGGCGCTGATCGGGGCGGGCAACTACTGCGACAACCGGATCGGCGCTGCCGCCTGCACCGGCCGCGGCGAGCTGGCGATCCGGGCCTGCACGGCCAGCGGCGTGCTGGTCGCGCTGCGGGCCGGGCAGGACCCCGCGCAGGCCTGCGCCACGGCGCTGGCCGAGACCCTGGATCTGCCAGATGAGTTCCGCGCCCCGGTCCAGGCGCTCTGCCTGACCCCGGACGGGCGGCACGGCGGGGCCTCCACCAGGCCGGGATCGACCTACAGCGTGCTGACGGCCGACGCCGGCAGTTACAGCACGCAGGAGAGACGGCAGATATGAAGGTCTTCCTGTCCAGCGACATGGAGGGGACCGCCGGGATCGTCGACTGGGAGCAGTGCGTCGGCGACGGGCCCGAGGCGGCGGCCGGCCGGCGGCTGCTCCTTGACGAGGTGAATGCGGCGATCGAGGGCGCGCTGGCCGGCGGGGCGACCGAGATCGTGGTCAACGACTCGCACTCGACCATGCGCAACCTGCCGCCCGGTGAGCTGGCAGGCGGCGCCTCGTACATCTCGGGCAGCCACAAGCCGCTCTACATGATGCAGGGCCTGGACGGCAGCTTCGGAGCGGTGCTGTTCGTCTCCTATCACGGCTCGGTCGGCGCCCCTGCCGGGCTGTCCCACACCTACAATCCGCGCGCCGTGATGGAAGCCCGGCTGGACGGGGTGGTGACCGGCGAGGCAGGCATCAACGCGCTGGTGGCCGCGCACTACGGGGTGCCCGTCGTGCTGGTGACCGGTGACCGGTGCGCGTGCGAGGAGACCGCCGTGCTGATTCCCGGCGTGCGCTCGGCGGTCGTCAAGGAGCCGGTCAGCCGGCTGGCCGCGCACAGCCTGCACCCCGCGAAGGCCTGCGCCCTGATCCGCGAGGCCGCGGCACAGGCCGTGGCCGGCGCCGCGGCGGCCAAGCCGCCGCCGCTGCTGTCCGCGACGCTGGAGATCTCCGTCCGCACGGCCGACATCGCGGAGGCGGCGACCTGGGTCCGCGGCGTCGAGCGGACCGGTCCGCGCGAGCTGAGGTTCACCGGCCAGGACCCGCTCGCTGTCTACCGGTCCTTCTGTGCCGCGATCCTGCTGACCCGCACCATCGCGGAGGTCGTGTGAACGCGCTGGCGCGGGCGCCGGCCCGGCCCGCGGTCGCGGTGGTCACCGGCGCCGCGGGCGGGATCGGCTCGGCGATTTGCCGGCGCCTGGCCGCCGATGGCTTCGCGGTCGCCTGCGCCGACGTCCGCGCCGAGGAACTCAAGGACCTCGTCGCCGACCTGCCCGGCGCCCGCGGCTACGGTATGGACGTGCGGGATCCGGCGTCGGTGCGCGAGGCCGGCCAGCGGATCAGGAGCGACCTTGGGGCGCCGTGGCTGCTTGTCAACGCGGCAGGGGTGTTCAGCATCCAGCGGATCACCGGCCTCGACGAACGCGAATGGGACCGGATCATCGACACGAACCTGAAGGGCCCGTTCCTGACCTGCCGCGAGTTCCTGCCGGCGATGATCGGCGCGCACGACGGCTGCATCGTCAACGTCGCGTCCACGGCCGGGGTACGCGGCGGCCGCCGCCGCGCGGCCTACTGCGCGTCCAAGGGCGGCCTGGTGCTGCTGACCAGGAGCCTCGCCATCGACCACGGGCCCGACGGCGTGCGGGTGAACTGCGTCTGCCCTGGCCTGATCGACACCGAGATGGCCGACTGGATCCGCCACGACGACGCGGCGATGGCCGAGTTCGCCGCGGGCATTCCGGCCGGCCGGATCGGCACGCCGCGGGAAGTCGCTGATGCTGTCGCCTTCCTCGCCTCCCCTGGCGCGACCTACCTGCACGGTGCGGTGATGATGGCCGATGGCGGCGTTACCGCGTGAGCCGGCTCCAGGTGACGGGCAGTTGTCGGAGGATCTAGCCAAGGCGGGCAGCGCCTCGCCCGCCTCGCCGGCCGTCACGCCGGCCGCCGGGGCGGTGCCGCGTCCACGGCGGTCCGCCGCCGGCTCGCCTGGCGGCAAGCGCCGGGCGTCCCGGCTGATCGACATCGCCAGGGCGGTCGGCGTGCACCCGTCGACGGTGTCGCGGGTGCTCAACGGAGACCCGGCGCAATCGGTCAGGCCCGAGATCTACCAGCAGATCCTGACCACGGCCAGGCAGCAGGGCTACCGGCCCAACGCGCTGGCGCGAGCGCTCAAGCGGCAGCGGACCGGGGCGTTCGCGTTCGTCGTCCCGCTGCTGCGCAATCCGATCTGGGTCCGGCTCCAGCGCGGAGCGCTGCAGCGGGCTGCCGAGCGCGGTTACGTCGTCATGATCATGGAGGAGCCGACCGACGATCCGAAGCCGCCCGACAGTTACCGCTACCTGGTCGACGAGAGCCGGGCGGACGGGCTGCTGATCGCCACCGCCCTGCGGGTCGGTGAGCACGCAGGCGGTGTCTCGATCGTTCCGCACGTATACGTGAACCGCCGGGGCCCGGGCCGCGGCGACAACGTGGTGATGGACGAGCCAGGCGCGGTCCGGCTGTTCCTCGATCACGTGGCCGGGCTCGGCCACCGCCGGATCGGCATGATCGACGGGTCGCGCGCGGTGGACACGGTGTACCGGCGGGTGAACGCGGCGAGAAGGATCTGCGCCGCGCGCGGGCTGCACGTCACGGTGGCGCACGCCGCGGCCACGGAAGAGGGCGGCTGGGACGCGGTCAGGCAGATGCTGCGGCACGGACCGCCGCCGACCGCATGCGGAGTAGGCAGCCTCAACCAGCTGTTCGGCGTGCTGGCGGCGCTGCGCGCGGAGGGCGTGGCGGTGCCGGAGCAGATGTCTGTGGTCAGTTTCGACGAGGATGAATGCCTGGCGTTCCTTGAGGTCCCGGTCACCAGCGTCGCCATGCCGCTGGAAGCGCTCGGCGTCGCCGCGGTGGACGCGCTGATCGCCCGCATCGACGGGAGCCTGGCGGGCGACGTGCTCGTCCGCGAGCCGATGAGCCTGGTGCTGCGGGCATCGGTCTCGCGGGCGCCGGGGTCCCTCGTATGATTGCCCGGTGAATGATCGCGAATCCTTCTCCAGCGTTTTAGACCCGTCGAAGCCGAATATCGCCCGGGTCTACGACCATCTGCTCGGCGGCAAGGACAGCTTCGCCGCCGACCGGGCGCTGGGTGATCAGATCATCGCGTCGCTGCCCACCGTGCAGGTCGGGGTACGGGCACAGCGGGCGGTGCTCGGCCGGGTGGTCAGGTACCTGGTCGCCGAGGCCGGCATCAGGCAGCTGATCGACATCGGCTCCGGGCTCCCGACGGCCGACAACGTCCACGAGGTCGCCCATCGGCTCGATCCGCGGATCCGGGTG
>DATNIU010000233.1:0-5682 GCA_035604275.1 Streptosporangiaceae bacterium
GGGGCCCGGATGCGGATCCGCCGGATGACCGCGCCGCCTGCCCTGCGCGAGTACGACGAGAAGATCGTCGACGTCCGCAGGGACAAGGAGTCGGCCATCGACTCCCAGGACTTCGAGAAGGCCGCCAGGCTCCGGGACACCGAGAAGCAGCTGATCGAGAAGAAGGACGCCAGGGAGAAGGAGTGGAAGGCCGGCGACATGGACGCCGTCGCCGAGGTGAACGAGGAGCTGATCGCCGAGGTCCTGGCGACGGCGACCGGGATCCCGGTGTTCAAGCTCACCGAGGCCGAGTCGGCCCGGCTGCTCCGGATGGAAGACGAGCTGCACAAGCGGGTCATCGGGCAGAACGACGCGATCAAGGCGCTGTCCCAGGCGATCCGCAGGACCCGGGCCGGGCTGAAGGACCCCAAGCGCCCCGGCGGATCGTTCATCTTCGCCGGCCCGTCCGGCGTGGGGAAGACCGAGCTGTCCAGAACGCTCGCCGCGTTCTTGTTCGGCGACGAGGACTCGCTGATCCAGCTCGACATGAGCGAGTACATGGAGAAGCACACCGTCTCCCGGCTGTTCGGATCACCGCCCGGCTACGTCGGCTACGAGGAGGGCGGCCAGCTGACCGAGAAGGTCAGGCGGCGGCCGTTCTCCGTGGTCCTGTTCGACGAGATCGAGAAGGCTCACCAGGACATCTTCAACTCGCTGCTCCAGATCCTGGAGGACGGGCGGCTGACCGACGCCCAGGGCCGGGTGGTGGACTTCAAGAACACCGTCATCATCATGACCACCAACCTCGGCACCAAGGACATCTCCAAGGGTGTCTCGATGGGCTTCGGCGCGGCGAGCGAGTCACGCGGCTCGTATGAGCGGATGACGAACCGGGTGCAGGACGAGCTGAAGCAGCACTTCCGCCCCGAGTTCCTGAACCGGGTCGACGACATGATCGTGTTCCACCAGCTCACCCAGGAGGAGATCTTCCAGATCGTCGACCTGATGATCGCCAAGGTGGAGGAGCGGCTCAAGGACCGCGACATGGGCATCGAGCTCACCCCGGCGGCCAAGACGCTGCTCTCGGAGCGCGGCTACGACCCGGTCCTGGGCGCCCGGCCGCTGCGCCGTACGATCCAGCGCGAGATCGAGGACAACCTCTCGGAGAAGATCCTCTTCGGCGAGGTCAAGGCCGGGCAGATCGTGATGGTCGATGCCGATGGCACCGGGAAGGAAGGCAAGTTCACCTTCAACGGCGTGCCCAAGCCCGAGGCGGTTCCCGACGCGCCGCCCGCCGAGCTGGCCACCGAGGCAGCTGGCAGCGGCGCCGACGTCGCGGACCGCAGGCCGCGCTCAGAGACCTGACGCGATCCGGCGCCGGTGATTTGACGGTCACGCCGGTCTCTCGGGGCAAGCCCCCGAGCGACCGGCGTGATTCATGCTGCGCGTCTGGGCCGTGCTGCCGGTCCTTGCGCCCGGCGGGCACGGGCCGCTGGCCGGGTGGCGTGAGTCACAACTGCGCGGCCTGGGTCGTGCTGCCGGTTCGCTGTGCCTGGCGGGCCGGGGCCGCTGGCCGGCTGGCGTCAGTCATGCTGTGCGGCCTGGGCCGTGCTGCCGGTTCGCTGTGCCTGGCGGGCACGGGCCGCTGCCGGGTGGCGTGAGTCATGCTGTGCGGCGTGGGCCGTGCTGCCGGTTCGCTGTGCCTGGCGGGCCGGGGCCGCTGGCCGGCTGGCGTGAGTCATGCTGTGCGGCCTGGGAAGCCAGCCTTGATGCTCCTGGCGCCGGATCGGCCGAGCTGCCGCGCACTGTTCCGGCCTGGATCGTCAGGGCCGCTGCGGCTGGCGCTGGTTACTCGTCGGCCGAGTCCGCTTTGTCGCCGGGTAGGCCGACCAGCGCGCCGGGATGCGCGACCGCCAGCCCGTCGGTGATCAGGGCGGAGAGCACGCGGGTGCGCTGCCGGTGGTCTGTCCAGCAGGCATCGAGGGCCGTGGCTGGCACCGGGCCGCTGGCGCTCCTGAGCGCGGCGAGCAGCGCGCCTCTGCACTGCCGGTCGCTCCCCGCGTACGGCTGCGCCCGTCGCTGCGGCACGCCGGCCGGGCTGCCCCGCAGCCGCCACGAGCAGTCGGCGGCCACCGGGCACGCCCCACAGGACGGCCGCGCTGAGGTACAGACCAGCGCCCCGAGTTCCATCACGGCCACCGACCACCTGGCGGCCCTGCGCCCTTCGGCCGGCAGCAGCGACTCGGCCAGCGCGGTCTCGGCGGCGCTGACCGAGCCGGCCGGAAGTCCCTGACCGCCGATCAGCCGGGCGAGTACCCGGCGCACGTTGGTGTCGAGCACCGGGTGCCGCTGGCCGAAGGCGAAACTGGCCACCGCGGCCGCCGTGTAGGCACCGACTCCGGGCAGCTCGAGCAGGGCCGGCAGCGATCCGGGCACCTCGCCGCCATGCCGGTCAGCGATGATCCGGGCGGACGCGTGCAGCCTGATCGCCCGGCGCGGATAACCCAGCCGGTCCCACTGCCGCACCGCGTCGGCCGGCGTCGCCGCCGCCAGGGCGCACGGGGTCGGCCAGCGGGCGAGCCAGGCCCGGTGCGCCGGCAGCACCCGCGAGACCGGCGTCTGCTGCAGCATGATCTCGCTGACCAGGATCGACCAGGCGCTCGCCTCGGGATCGCGCCACGGCAGGTCCCGGGAACTGGCCGCGTACCAGGCTGTGATCGGCTGCTCGAATCTGGCGCTCATGACGGGATCGATCCTGCCATGACGGTTCGCAGGCGGCGCCTCATCACCAATCCGAACAAGCTCATCGCAAGCCTCCTGCCTGCGGCTATGCGGTTCTTGCCGCTCGGCGGGGCAGCCAGTCAGCGGGCACGCGCTCTTGCATACTCAACGCATGGGGGAGAATACGTTCCGTTACCGGTCGGAGAGCGATGCCGGCACCTACTGGCGACGGCGCTTCCTGGCCCTGAGCATCGGCCTTGCCGTGCTCGCCCTGATCTCCTGGGGGCTCTCCAGCGCGCTGAGCGTAAGCTCGGCTGGCGGCCGGGCAGTGACGAGGCACGGGCAGCCGGTTCACGGTCCTGCACCGGTAGCCGGGGCCTCGGCGTCGCCAGCAGGGTCAGGTCAGCACGCCAGCGGCAAGCCGGGTCCGAATAGCCCGGCGCATGCCTCGGTCGGCGGCTCGGCGTCGGCCACCGGGGCGCGGTCTGGCAGGACATCCTCACCGCGACCCAGGCCGTCGGGCAAGTCCAGCTATCCAGGTATCCGGCCCACCTTCTGCGCGCGGCGTGACATCGTGCTGAGCCTGTCCAGCAGCCAGGCCAGCTTCGGCCCGCAGCAGCAGCCCGCCTTCAGCCTGACCATAGTGTCGACCCAGCAGGCGGAGTGCTCGTTCAATGTCGGTCCGGGATTCCTGGCGCTGGTCGTCAAGGAAGGACCGGTCCGGGTCTGGAGCTCCGCGGACTGCGTCAGAGGCACGGGCAGCCTGGTCTCGGCACTGAGACGCGGCGTGCCGACCGTCCTGCCGGTCACCTGGAACCGGAGGACCTCATCGCCTGGCTGCTCAGGCCCGGTCAACCGGATCCCGGCGGGTGTCTACACCGCCTACGCCACGGACGACTCGATAATCAGTGCGCCCGTGACGTTCCACCTGGGCTGAGTGGCCGGGCTGGCTGCGGCGTGGGCTGGGTGGCCGGGGCTGGCTGCGGTGTGGGTTGAGGCGCGAGCGGTGATTGGGTCGATTTCTCGGCGGATAGCCCTGAGAAAACGACCCGATCATGGTTCCGCTCTGAGCTGAGCGGCGAGTTCCGGGTCCAGGTCACGGCTCGTGATCATGAGACGGCGCTAGGTGCCGAGCGCGGCGGTGATCGCGCTGATCACGTCGGGTACCTCGATAACCTCCAGGCCGCGGGGTGCCTGGGTGGCGTCGGACCCGGCCGGCACGATCGCCCGGCGGAATCCCATCCGGCCGACCTCGGCCAGCCGCCGGCCGATCCCCGCGACACTGCGGATCTCGCCGGCCAGTCCAACCTCCCCGAACGCGACCAGGTCGGCCGGCAGGCTCAGCTCGGCCCTGGCACCGGTCAGGGCCAGCGCTACCGCCAGATCGACCGCGGGCTCGGTCAGCCGGACTCCGCCGACCGTGGCGGCGTAGATGTCCAGCCTGCCGAGGCTGACCCGGGCCCGCCGCTGCAGCACGGCGACCACCATGCCGACCCTGGAGTAGTCCAGGCCCGAGGTCACGCGCCGGGAAGGCTCGCCGTCCACGGGGCAGACCAGGGTCTGAACCTCGGCTACCAGCGGACGACGGCCCTCGAGGGTGACGGTGACGCAGGTGCCGGGGACCGGGACGCGATGCCTGGACAGGAAGAGCCCGCTGGGATCGGCGAGGCCGATCAGGCCGAACTCGCCGAGTTCGAAGCAGCCGA
Source organism: Streptosporangiaceae bacterium (assembly GCA_035604275.1). Lineage (GTDB taxonomy): Bacteria > Actinomycetota > Actinomycetes > Streptosporangiales > Streptosporangiaceae > Chersky-822. Next base: position 4,407 of record DATNIU010000233.1, read on the forward strand.
TCTCGTCGGTCGGGCCGAATCGGTTCTTCAGCGCGCGGACCATCCGCAGCCGCCCGCGCGAGTCGCCCTCGAAATGCAGCACGACGTCGACCAGGTGCTCCAGCGAGCGCGGTCCGGCGATCGATCCGTCCTTGGTCACATGACCGACGAGCACCGTAGTCAGTGTCCGCTGCTTAGCGAGGCTGACCAGGGCGGAGGTGATCTCGCGTACCTGGGTGACGCCACCGGGGGCGCCTTCGACACCGGTCGCTGTGATGGTCTGGACCGAGTCGACGATCAGCAGGGTCGGCCCGACGGCGTCGACGTGCCCGAGGACGGCGGCCAGATCGGTCTCGGCCGCCAGGAACAGGTTCTCGTTGATCGCTCCGATCCGGTCAGCTCGCTGCCGCACCTGGGCGACCGATTCCTCGCCGGTCACGTAGAGCACCACCGAGCTCTCGGCGGCCAGCGCCCCGGCCTCGAGCAGCAGCGTCGACTTGCCAACCCCGGGCTCGCCGGCCAGCAGCGCCACCGTTCCCGGTACCAGGCCACCGCCGAGCACCCGGTCGAGCTCGTCCATGCCGGTCGGCCTGGCGGTGGCGCCGGCCGCGTCAACCCGCGAGATCGGGACGGCGGCTGAGCTTGGCGCCGCGGCCGGCAGCCCGCGCAGCTGCGCGTGCCCGCCGCGGCCGGCTGTCGCCAGGTGCCCGCTCTCGGCTACCGTGCCCCAGGCCTGGCACTCGCCGCAGCGTCCGGCCCATTTGCTGGCTTGCCAGCCGCATTCCGAGCACTGATACAACGGCCCCGCGAAGATCCTAGGCATGGCAGGCACGCTACCGGCGGGTACTGACAGGACTGCGGTAGGAGCCGCATAGGCTGGCAGGGGTCCGGATACCGCGGGCGCGGCGACCACGCCGGTGCGCCGTTCGCCTGGCGCGCCCGGGGATGGCGCAGACCGAGGGAGATGTCTTGGGGCAGGCTTGGGGGCCAGGCACCGAACCGGCCGGTTCTGAGCCGCTCGGCTCGGCGCCGATGACGACCGGACCGGCAGACCAGCCGGCGGGCACATCTCCGTCGGTCATCAGAAGGTCGGCCAGCGAGAGGGAGTCCAGTGACCGAGCGTCGCGCGAGCGGCGGGTCAGCCGTGGTCTGGCCGGCGAAGGGCAGCGCGCCGGAGGGCAGGGTAGCGACGGGGTGCCGCGCGAGCGGCGGGTCAGTCAGGGTCCGGCCGGCGAAGGGCAGCGCGCCGGAGGGCAGGGTAGCGACGGGGTGCCGCGCGAGCGGCGGGTCAGTCAGG
>DATNIU010000234.1:0-11412 GCA_035604275.1 Streptosporangiaceae bacterium
AGGTGCTCGCCGTAGTGGAGTCGCTGCTCGACAAGAGCCTGACCCGGCGGCTGCCCGGGGATGAGGAGACCGCTGAGTTCTCCATGCTGGAGAGCCTGCGTGAGTACGCGGCCGAGCAGCTGGCGTCCCATGCCGAGGCCGAGGAGACGCGGGCCAGGCACGCTGGCCACTACGCGGGGCTGGCGGCGCAGTTCGAGGCTTCAATCGGCCTGCCGGAGGAGCGCACCTGGGTGCGGCGGGTCGGCCGCCATCACGTCGACCTGCGCTCCGCGCTGGATCACTGTCTGCACGCCGGGCAGGACGCCTGGGCGCTTTCGCTGGCCGCGGCGCTCGGCTGGTATCACTACACCCGGGGCGACCTCGGCCAGGGCCAGGCCCTCGTGGACCGGGTTCTTTCCCTGGGCCCAGGTCAGCATGACCCGGCAGCGGTGAGCGATGACGCCACCTCCGGCGGCTTGGCTGGCCTGCTCATCGTGGCCGGGGTTCTGGCCTGGGCGACAGGGGAGGCTGGTCGTGCCCAGGACCTCCTGCTCCGCGCTCTTGAGCGCGGTGAGGAGCATGGTGATATGCGCCGCGGCCGTGCTCGAAGCGTACGCAGACCAGCTCGCCGATGCCGATCCGGCCGCGGCCGATGCCCTGTACCGGCGTGCCGCCGGGGAGCAGCGGTCCTTCGCGGCGGCGGCGGCCTCCGGCGGCGAAGGGTTCGCCCGGATGGCCGACGCCGGCCGCATCGACGCCAGGCGCCGGGCCTGACACCGGCCTGGCCCGTCCGCGAAGCGCAGCAGTGAGCGAGAAGAACCCGCGCACGGCACGCGTGACGGAGGTGGGCGAAGCGCCACAACGGCCTGGGCAGCGGCTTCGATTCGCCCGTCGTCGTGGCGGTCAGCCCCGGGGAACAGTTCGCCCCGTGCGAGGTTCCGGCCGTTACGCTTCGGATGTGGCTCAGGGGAACGAGACTGCGCACCCGAGTTTCCTGCACGGCTTTACTGGCTTTTCAAACAGTTTTGTCGGCCGGTCAGCCGAGGTTCTCGAAGTCAGCGGACTGCTACGAGAATTCCGAATGGTGACCGTAACGGGCGCTGGGGGCATAGGCAAGACCCGCCTGGCGGACAAGGTCGCTCGCGGCATGGCGGCGGAGTTTGCTGACGGCGTGTGGCTGGTGGAGCTGGCCAGCGTCCGCGACCCGTCGCTCGTCGCGGCCCAGATGACCGCGACGCTGGAGCTCCCTGCGGGGGACGCCGCAGCATTCTCCGCCATGATCGCCCGCCGGCAGCTGCTCATCGTCCTTGACAATTGCGAGCAGGTGCTGGCATCTGCCGCCGGGCTATGCGCCGCGATCCTGAGTGCCGCCGACGATGCCCGCATCCTGGCGACGAGCCGCGAGCCACTCGGCGTGCCCGGCGAAGCCCGGTACCGGCTCCGGCCGCTAAGCCTGCCGAACGAGCACGGGACCGAACCCGGACCCGGACCCGGATCCGAAGCCGTCAGCCTTTTTGCCGATCGGGCCAGATATGCCGATCCGCATTTCAGCCTCAGTCCGGAGAACGTGCCGGCGGTCTCCCGGCTAGTCCGCAGGCTCGACGGCATGCCGCTGGCCATTGAGCTCGCAGCCGCGCGGGTCGAGGCCCTCGGCCTGACGCAGCTGGCCGACGGTCTTGATGACCGGTTTCGCCTGCTCAGCGGCACAGACCGGACCGCGGCCCCACGGCAGCGGTCCCTGACCGCGACGGCCGACTGGAGTTACCGGCTGCTGCCCGGGCCCGAGCAGCTGGCCTTCCGCAAGCTGGCCATCTTCCCCGGCGGCTTCACACTCGAGGCTGCCTGCGCCGTCGCCGGTCAGGACGCCGCGGTCGCTGTGCTGCACCTGGTCGACTGCTCGATGATCGTGCCGCCGCAGCAGGGAGGCGACGGCCGGGTCCGCTACACGATGCTCGAGATTCTGCGCGTCTTCGGTCAGGACCAGCTCGTACAGGCTGGCGAGGCAGACCAGGCCGCGCAGGCCCTAGCGCGCTTCGCCGTCGGCGTGGCCGAGCAGGCCGCACCCCAGCTGCTGACCGATGCCGACGTGACCGCCGGTAAATGGCTTGATGCCGAGGCGGCCAACCTTCAGCAGGCTGTGGCGTGGTCACTTGAAAACGATCCGCCCGTCGCGCTGCGCCTCGCGGTTTCGCTCGGCCTCTGGTGGCACCGGCGCTATCAGTACCGCGCCGGCTACGAGGCGCTAAGCAGGGTCGTCGGCCTGGCGGAGCCGGGCCGCGGGGAATGGTGCACGGCTCAGCTGTGGCTGGGAATGCTGGCGAACGGTCTGCTCGACCTAGCCGGGTCCCTGGACCACTACGGGGCGGTCATTTCCGCACTCGGCGACGGGGCACCAACGCCCGTGCTGATCTGGGCGCTGGTCAATCGCGGCGGAACGCTCGCCAACCTGGGCCGGCTGGACGAGGCAGCGCCTTTCGTCCACCGGGCTCTCGATTGCGCCCGTCAGACCGGCGACGCCTTCGGCGAGGCTCAAGCGCTCTACTGGCTCTCCGGGATCAGCCACTATGCCGGTGATCAGGCCGGAAGCCTGCGGTGGGCCCGCCAGCACGCGACGATCGACCAGGCCAGACTCCCGAGCAAGACTGCGCTGCTCGGCATGACGGCCCAGATTATCCCGCTGATCGAGGCGGGAGAGCTCGCCCAGGCCAGGGCGCTATGCTCGACTGCACTTGACTTGTCGAGGCTGGCTGGTGATGGCGTTTACGAAGCCGAGAGCCTCTTCAACCTGGCCAGGATCGAGCTGCTGTCAGGCCACGTCGCCACGGCCAGGGCGCGGCTGCGCGAGACGCTCGCGTGTGCGGAGCACAGCGCCGCCGAAGCACTCCATCTGATCGACAGCCTCGATGTCTGCGGCCATTACTTCGTCCGGACCGGGCAGCCGGCCGCTGCCCTGACCATCTGGGCCGCCCAGGCAGCGCTGCTCCAGGCGGACGGCATCGCGGATCCGATCGAAGATTCACGGCGCCGCAGCGGACCGCGGCACAAGGCGCGCCGCCAGCTTGGCCCGGCCGCCACGCGAGCCGCCGAGGACCGAGGCGCGGCGATGACACTCCAGATGGCCGCCGAATTCGCGCGGCTGGTGCTCGATTCGGATGAGCGGAAGCCGCCAGCTGCGCCCGGCGGAGCCGGACTGAGCCCGCGGGAGCAGGAACTGGTCGTCCTCGTCGCCCGCGGCCTGACCGACGCGCAGATGGCCGGGCAGCTGTTCCTCAGCGTCAGCACCGTGCGCTCCCACCTGGACCGGATCAGGGATAAGACCGGCTGCCGCCGGCGCGCTGACCTGACCAGGCTGGCGCTCGGGGCCGGACTCATCTAACTCAGGGCCGGCCAGCCGCGAACCAGGCAGGGCGGACCATCGCTCGTCACCTGCCTAATCGTGCGGAGCAGTTCGATCGGCATCCCCGTTACCCATAGCTCTTCAGACACCGATTGGGTAATTCGGCCCCTGCCCGGGGCCAGGCAGCCCGGCTGAACTGTCTGTCGTAGTCACCGCACCAAGCAAAGGAGATCACGATGACCACGACAGCAACCAGCCCGCTCGCCGACCGCGCCGGCGACGGCGACGGCTCGGTCTCGGTGGCAGTGCAGACCGAGCTGATGATGGACTACCAGATGATCACGCCGTTCGCCGACGCGTCGAAGACGCTGGCCGCGGCGGCGCTCTACACCAGCCAGGCGGGATTCTTCACCATCACGAGCTCGGGCGGCGTCGCCCTGGTGGCGCCAGATCCCGGGTCGGATACCGGATGGGCCGTGACGGACCTGCAGTTCCCCTACGGCACGGTCACTGACATCGCCGCGTATCAGGACTGGTACTCGGCGTCGGTGGTCTGGGCCTGTACGACCAGCGGTGTCTATTACGCGAGCAGCCTCTATCAGTGGGCCTGGACGCCGGCTGACCTCGACCAGCCCGCAGGATCAGTGATCGGCGGCGTGCGCGGGACGAACTGCGCCTATGCGGACCTGCCGTCGGTCGTAGCCGTCGAAGTCGAGCAGACCAACTACCCGCTGCCGCAGTCGCAGCTGTACTGCCAGCCGAGCGGCCAGCCCGCGTACAACAACATGATCACCTACCCGGGAGCCTTCCTTGACTGGTCGGCCGGCCCGGTCATGCTCCCCGGATGGCCCGTACCGCAGCCGGGCGCGTTCGTCTGCGAGCCTGGCAACCAGGACTTCGGGGAGCCGGCCGGGGTGCAGTGCATCACCGGCAATGCTGAGGTCAGCCCGCTGTTCCTGGCGGGCTCGTACCCGGTGCTGGCGACCACGCTGAACTCCTCGGGCTGGCTTGAGGCGTTCGTGATCGACGCCGACGGCAGCAATTCGCTGAACTACCTGTCACTCGCCGGCTCCGCCTTCACCAAGGTCCCGATCGCGCAGACGCCAGGCGACAACGGCCAGCAGGTCACCAGCTATCCGATCGGATCGGTCGCGGCGGTCACCGATGGCCGGGGCGTGATCCACGTGATCGCCGGCACCACAGACGGAACCGTCCTCCACATCGCGCAGAGCCAGAGCTCGGCGACCGGCTGGGCGATCGCGGCGCCGATCGCCGAGCTGAACGGCCCGGCGGAGCTGACGGCCTGTACCGACGAGGACGGCGACGTCCACGTGTTCGCCAGAGCGGACCGCAGCGGCCAGGTCACCCATCTGGGGCTGGCCAGCCAGACCGGCGACTGGACCACCGAGACGATCAGCATCGACGTGCCGCACCAGGATTACGTCGAGCAGATCGCCACCTACTCGGCGACCCTGAGCGTCTTCCTGCCGAACGGGATGACCGGCTGCGGCCTGAGCTTCTACATCAGCGCGACCGAGCCGGTGACCGTTCAGATTGACGGCAGCGAAGTCGACCTCGACGAGGAGATCCTGTACCCAGGCATTACCGGTCCTGACGGGCAGGTGGTGATCGTCTGGCCAACCAGCTCGCTGTCCGCGCCGACACTGGCGGCCTGGTTCGAGGGAATGCCGGAAACCGACCGGATCGCCGTCGACCTGTCAGGCCCGATCCAGGCGACGATCGACGCCGTCCAGACCGGCGATGAGCTGCTGGCGCTGCCGACGGCCTCAAGTTACAAGCTCCAGTACAGCACCGGCACGGTCCTCAACGGCGTTACCCCGTCAGAAGCCGACGCCGCGGCCACCGCGATCAGCACCGTCATGGGCCTGACCGCGGTCGCCGCGCCTGCCGACGGCCGGCTGCACCCATCGTCGCGGCGGCATGCCGCGCGGTACATCGCCGACTGGGATGGCAGCAAGCTCGGCAAGATCGACCGCACCGGCCGTCCCGATCAGTTCTTCAGGCTCAACTTCAGCTCTGACCGGCCGCTGTATGAGCCGCTGGACGCGGCCAGCGCCACCGCGGCCAGGGCCGAGCTGACCGGCGCCGGGTCGTGGCTTCCCAACGTGTCCTGGGGCGATGTGTTCGACGCGGTGGAAGACGTGGTAGGTACCGTCACCTCGGTCGTGGTCAGCGCCGTCGGCGATGCCATCGACGCGACGATCACCATGGTCGTGGCCGGAGTGCAGTACGTCTGGGACGCCGTCGTCGAAGGTGTCGGGCAGCTACTCGACCTGGTGCAGACCATATTCGCCAGCCTGAACGCCGCCTTCTGGGCGCTGGTCGGCTGGCTTGGCTGGGTGTTCAACTGGAACGACATCCTGCTCACCCACCAGGCCATCAGCTACTTCGTCACCAATGGCATCGACTGGACCAAGTACGCGCTCAATAGCGTGCAGGGAAAGCTGGATAACGCGATCGCCGGCATCCAGGCTGATCTGGCCAGCGCGGTCGCCGACTACCTGGCCACTCAGGTGCAGAGCGGCTCGACGCTGGGCTCGCTGTATCAGAGCCAGCCTGCCCCGCCGCCGGGAGCCGATGGCAGCGGCGATCCTCGCAACGTGTTCGGGCGGGCGCTGCGGGTCAACGGCAACAGCGCGACGATCACGGCGGGTACCTGCCAGGTGCCCGCCCCGGTTGCGACGGCGGCTGAGGGCCTGCTGAGCCAGGTCGAGCAGTACGGGACCGCCGCCCAGTCCGCTCCGCAGATGCAGGCACTGGCGACGATGTCGCAGCCCACGGTGAGCGACACCGCAGGCATCTTCGACCAGCCGCTGGCAGAGGTCGTGCAGGCCATGGCGGATGGCGCGGCATTCGGACTCGGGCTGGTCCAGACGGGTGCGGACGCGATGTTCGGGCTGGCCTCGGAAAGCGTCGACGGCATTAACAACCTGCTCACCCAGACCTGGGACATCCCGCTGCTCACCGACCTCTACCAGTGGGTGACCAACGGAAGCTCGCTCACCGCGCTCGACGTGATCTGCCTGCTGCTCGCCGTCCCCGCCACCATCAGCTACAAGGCGATATTCGGCGAGACGCCCATTCCCGATCAGGCCACTCTGCAGGCCGTCGAAGCGGCATACCCGGCGCCTCCCGCGGCCGGCGGACAGACGGCTGCGCTGCCGGCGCCGGAAGGCGCATCCAGTGACGGCGCTGGTGACACCCCGACGCCGCTGGAGATCGGGATGCGGCTCGGGAGCATCCTGACCGGCCTGTCCTACATGTCCTACGGCTTCCTCGAAGCGCGGGTCGATCTGTACGTCGCGCTGTGGACGGCGCTGGACGGCACGAGCACGGACGTGCCTCGGTGCCCGGACAGCTGGCAGGGCGAGTGGTGGGTCCTGAAGCCCGTGGCAATCTGGCAGCCCTTGCTCATCCTCAACGAGTTCCTGACGGCGATGTTCTCCGGGATGGTGACAGTAGCCCCGAACGCCGGGAACTGGGACTGCTCCGAGGCAGCCGGGATGGCGAACTGGCTGTGGGCTGTCGGCAACCTCCCCTGGATCGCCGACTTCGCCGCCAATCTCAGGACCGGGAAGCTCGTCCGCGGCCTGTGGTCAGGAGGCGGTCCTTTCCTGATCTCGGTCTGGGGAGTGATCCAGATCATCCTGGACATCGTGGTCTGGTCCAGGCAGGGCAGGAAGGGCTGGCTCGGATCGGTGGCCGCCCTGCTGACTGACGTGCCGCAGGCCTGCAAGTACCTGATGTCTCCCCAGGCGACCTGGGCCAGCGACGACATTCCGGTGGCCCCGCTGATCGAGGCGGCAATAGATGTCGACGGCAACCTCTTCGGCGGCATCTTCTGGGTGCTCGCCGGGGCGATCGTGACCTAGCAACCCAGAGCGCCCGGAGCGCAGGCTGAGCCAGCACTCCGGGCGCTCACTTGGCTCCCGTGTCGCCCACGCCGCAGGATCCGGCCGGGTCGGAGCGCGGGGCAGGCGCCGGCTGTCAGGGCCGGCGTTGCCGGGCCAGCTTCGGCAGCCACCGGGCGGTGCTGGCAGGCGCGCTGCTGACCGGCCCCGCCGCCCGCAGGCCGGCGAGGCGGATGCCGAGGAGGCATCTCCGATTCGTGCTCTGACCTGCGATTACGACTTCGCTGCACGGAGTTCTCCGGCTATTCGCCGCATCCGCGGCACTGGCAGCGCCAGCCGGACGCACGCACGTGATCGCTGTTCAACTTCGCTGCGGCCCGCAGTCGGCTCGTTCGGTACTAGCGAGCTGCCAGGTTGCTGATGGCCGCGGTTGGCGCAGAAGAGTCATTATGGCCGGGTGACTGCCGTTGATCCGGCTCGGCTTGCTCAGCGCGGCTGGTCCTGCTCGCCCCGCGGCCTGCCGAGGTGCCCGCCCTGGACCCGTCACCGTCGTGGGCGGCCTGGAGTCACGCCGGGCCGGGGCTGTGACCGCGTCCCGAGGGTCCTGAGGTCGACCTCAACGCGGTGGCTGGTCCCGCGTGGATCGACAGCGCCGGACGTCGTGCCCGCGACCGGCTGCGGGCCGGCACGTCCGGCACCGTGATCGGCCATTGCGACTGGCTTGCCGGCAACCTGCGCTGGAACGGCGACACGCTGCTGGTGGTTCACGACTGGGACAGCGTGACCGCCGACAGCGAGGCTGTCCTGGCCGGCCTGGCTGCCGCGCTGTACTCGACCGTCAACGCGGACGAGCTAGCCACCGTCGGGGAATCCGAGCGGTTCCTTCACGCTTACTGCGATGCACGTGGCCGGGAGTTCAGCGCGGACGAACTCGAGCGTGCGTGGGCGGCTGGCTGCTGGACCCGGGCCTACGACGCCAGGTATCAGCACGCCGCCGGGCAGCCCGTCCGCTCACTGACGGAGAATCAGGCTCGCGAGCGCCTCCGCCGTGCCGGGGCCGGCTGACCGGGGCCGCCACGATCGGCTTGGGCACGCAGCCGTCCGCCTCCGCCAGCTCCCAGGCTGACCCAGCTCTTCACGGGCGCTGGGCGAGCCGGTGTCCTGGTCGTCGCGGCTTGTGACCTGGCCGTCTTCACGCCGGGGAGGCTGCCCGGCGACCCGAGGGCCGGCCGGGAGCAACGATCCCGCTGGCTGACAGTTCAGCCATTCCGGGGGGGCTTTGCGTGCGGGCTGGATGGACGCGTGATAATGCACCCAGTCTGCGGTAACCCCATCAAGGAGGCTGGGTCCATGACCGTCCTGCGCAGCTACACAGCGGGGCAGTGGCGCACGCCGTCGGGCGAAGGCGCTCCGGTTCGTGACGCGGTCACCGGGGAGGAGGTGGCACGGATCTCCTCTGAGGGGATTGACATGGCCGCCGCCCTGGAGCATGGCCGTGCGGTCGGCGGGCCTGCGCTGCGCGAGCTCACCTTCCACCAGCGGGCTGCTCTGCTGAAGGCGCTCGGCTCCTGCCTCCGTGAGCACCGGGAGGAGCTGTATGCGCTGTCCGCGCGAACCGGGGCGACCCTTCAGGACTCCAAGTTCGACGTCGACGGCGGCATCGCCGTGCTGGCCAGCTACGCCAGCAAGGCGCGGCGCGAGTTGCCGAACGACACCGTTTACCTCGACGGCGCCGCTGAGCCGCTGAGCCGGGGCGGCAGCTTCGCCGGCCAGCACATCTGCACGCCGCTGCGTGGCGTTGCGGTGCAGATCAATGCGTTCAATTTCCCGGTCTGGGGGCCGCTGGAGAAGCTGGCGCCCGCGTTCATCGCGGGGGTGCCCAGCCTGATCAAGCCGGCCAGCCAGACCGCGTACCTGACCGAGCGGCTGGTCCGGCTGATCGTGGAGTCCGGGCTGCTTCCGGAGGGCTCGGTTCAGCTGATCTGCGGCGGAGCCGGCGACCTGCTCGACCATCTGACCGAGCAGGATCTGGTGGCCTTCACCGGTTCGGCGGCAACCGCGCGGCGGCTGCGGGCGCACCCGGCCATCGTCTTCAGCGCGGTGCGGTTCAACGCCGAGGCCGACTCGCTGAACCTGTCCATCCTGGGGCCGGACGCCGCTCCCGGGACCGAGGAGTTCGGCCTGTTCGTGTCGCAGCTGGTCACAGAGATGACGGTGAAGGCCGGGCAGAAATGCACGGCCATCCGGCGGGCCTTCGTTCCGGGCAGGTGGCTGGACCAGGTCGCCGACGCGGTGCGGCTGCGGCTGGACGAGGTGGTGGTCGGCAACCCGGCGAACCCCGCCGTGCGGATGGGCGCGCTGGCCAGCCTGGAGCAGCGGGACGAGGTCCGCCGCTCGCTGTCGGCCCTCCTGGCTGCGGGCACGGTGGTGTGCGGGGATCCCGAGCGGGTCGAACCGGTGGACGCCGACCCTGAGCGCGGCGCGTTCCTCGCACCCATACTGCTGCGGGTAGACGACCCCGGCCAGGCGGCACCGCATGAGGTGGAGGCGTTCGGGCCGGTCGCGTCGCTGCTGCCCTACGCCACCACCGAGCAGGTCATCGCGCTCGCCGCGAAGGGCCGGGGGAGCCTGGTCGGCTCGGTGGTTACCGGCGACACGGGCTTCGCCCGCGAGGTGGTGCTCGGAGTCGCGCCATGGCACGGCCGGCTCCTGGTGCTGGACACCGACGACGCCAAGGAGTCGACCGGACACGGCTCGCCGCTGCCGGTGCTGGTGCACGGCGGGCCGGGCCGGGCCGGCGGCGGCGAGGAGATGGGCGGCATCCGCGGCGTGCTGCACCACATGCAGCGCACCGCCGTGCAGGCCAGCCCGGAAACGCTGACCGCGATCACCGGCCGCTGGGTTCAGGGCGCGGCGCGCCGCGAGGGAACGCACCCGTTCCGCAAGTCCCTGGCAGAGCTGCGGGTCGGCGACTGCGTCGTCGCTGGCCCCAGAACGGTCACCCGGTCCGACATCGCGCAGTTCGCCGAGCTCACCGGCGACACCTTCTACGCCCACACCGACGAGGAGGCGGCCCGTGCCAACCCGCTGTTCGGCGGGATCGTCGCCCACGGCTACCTGGTCCTATCGCTGGCCGCAGGGCTGTTCGTCGCCCCGGAACCAGGTCCGGTGCTGGCCAACTACGGCCTGGAGAACCTCCGCTTCCTGACCCCGGTCAAGCCCGGTGATGAGCTGACCGTGACGCTCACCGCCAAGCAGATCACGCCGCGCGTCGATGCCGACTACGGCGAGGTGCGCTGGGACACCGACGTAACCAATCAGCGCGGGGAATCGGCCGCCAGGTACGACGTCCTCACGCTGGTGGCCAAAGAGCGACGGCAGTAATACCGCAGGAGGCCGCTACTCAGGCGGTCATGTCAAAGGAACTCAGGACCATGACCTTGAGCTGGCCCTGTGTTCCGGTCGGCCGGGTCGGGTGGTAGCTGTCCTGCCTGAGGGGCATCGAGCGGCCACGTGAGCCCGGACTGAAGTGGAGCACCAAGCCATCAGCCGCAGCGGGCCAGTTCCCGAGCTAGTCGCAGGTATCGTCCTCTGTGCGGCGCGGAAATGGCACGCTGTCACTTCCAGGCGGTGCCATTCCAGCGCATGATCAGAGTCTGGGGCGGGCTGACGCCAACCGCCCAGGCGCTGCGGGCGGAGGTAGCGGCCACCCCGTCAAGGATGAACTTTTCTGGCCTCGGGCTGCGCACCAGCTTCCAGGCCCTGCCGTTCCAGTGCACGATCATCAGGGTCGTGCCACTGGCGGCGCCGACCGCCCAGGCGTTGCGGGCGGAGGTGACGGCCACGCCTCGGAGGGAGGAGTTGCGGGGGCTGGGGCTGGGCACCCGCTTCCACGCCTTGCCGTTCCAGCGCTCGATCAGGGACTTGACGGTGCCGGTGCTGCCGACCGCCCAGGCGCCGCGGGCGGAGATGAAGGCCACGCCGGACAGGAGGCTGGAGGCACCGGGGCTCGGGCTGGGCACCGGCTTCCACGCGGTGCCGTTCCAGCGCAGTATCAGGGTCCTGGAGCCGCCTCCGGTGTATCCGACCGCCCAGGCGCGGCCGGCGGACGTAGCGGCCACGCCTCGCAGGGCCGCGCCCGCCGCCGGGCTCGGGCTGGGCACCGGCTTCCACGCGGTGCCGTTCCAGTGCTCGATCAGGGTCCTGCCGCTGCCGGCGCCGCCG
>DATNIU010000235.1:0-26607 GCA_035604275.1 Streptosporangiaceae bacterium
CGCGTCGCCTGCCGGGTCGGCGTCAGCCTGCGCCTCCGGGTCGTCCCCGGTGAGCTGTGCCGCGTACTCGGTCAGCCGCCGGTCGAAATCGGCGAGCCACTGGCCGTCCACGAACGCCTTGAGTATCCGCCGTACCTCGTACAGCGACCCGGTGTCCTTGACCTGGCGGAGGAAACCAAGCTCGACCACCTTGGCGAGGTAGGAGTCGATCTGGTCGACCAGCCGGGCCTCGTTGCTGCCCGAGCGCAGGAACAGCCGGATCATGTCGATGATCTGCTCCCTGGTCAGCATCAGGCGGGTATCGCTGTCACTGGCGTCGAACTCGGCCAGCTTCTTGCGCAGCAGCGCGAGCAGCAGGCTCACGTGGAAGGAGAGCGCACGGCGCGGGATCAGCCTTGGCAGCGGCTGGCGGTCGTCATCCGCGCTGGCATCCTCGGCTCGCTGCCGCAAGAAGGCATAGCCCTCCGCCTCGTCGATGATCGCGGTGAGGCCAAGCACCGCCACGTAGTCGCGCACCTGCGGCTGCAGCCCGAGTAGATGGCGCCACGCCTTCTCGTGCGTGTCGCGGTAGACGACACCTTTCATCAGCTGGGTCACGGCGACGGACAAGTCAAGCTCCGGGCCGGCACCGGCGGTCGGCTGGACGGGACTCACCGGAGCCCTCCGTTCCCGCTATCCGACGGCACGCCGCTGCCGACGCGAGCGAATGTCACTCGCGGAAGCACCGCCGACCTGTCCCTGCCGTCCGGGTCAACCCAGCTGACCTCGTCCCTTGACGCTTCGTCGAACACAACCCGGAACCCGGTGTCGGTCAATGACAGGTAGGTGACAAGCTCCGCCAGGCCCTGCCGCAGCGGCTCGGCGCTGAGCACCTCGGCCAGCCCGACCTGGGAGCGCTGGTGCAGGAACCGCCGGACCGCGAGCGACAGGCGGGCGGGATCGACGTGGACCTGCTCAAGCAGCACTGTCGGATCGGAGTCGTCGTCCTCCTGGTCGACCGGGCCGCTGTCGATCGCGGCCCGGCGCAGGGGTGAGTAGAGCGGGCGCTCCATCGGCAGGCCGATCGCCGGTGCGGCGGCGTCGATTTCGGTGACCAGCCTGACGCCCCGGTGCTCACGCAGCGCGAGTGCGCTCGACTCGATGCTGCGCAGGATGTCGATCACCCGCCGGTTCTCGAACCACACCTGGTCGTCGAGGAAGCGGCGGAGCTGCTCGGATAGCTGGCGTACCGTCGCCTGGGTCCGCTCCCCCGCATCCAGCCAGTCGTAATGGATGTGGCGCAGCCGCGGGTCGGCCGCGTCGATCGCATCAAGCTCATGCACCCGGCTGAGCAGCTGGGTCAGTTCCTCCTGGCGATCAGCGGACAGCAGGAAGTCGTAGAACGCCTGAAAGCTCCTGCCCTGGTCGGACTCGGCGATGGCCTCCCGGTTGCCCAGCATCTCGTCAAGCAGCTCGCCCTTGGAGCCGTTCCAGGCCGCGATCCGCTCTCGCAGCCGGCGGTCGAGCTGGCGGAAGTTCTCCTCCACTTCCCGGAAGTCGGACAGCAGCTCGCGCGCGGTGGCTGCGAACTGCTGGTACCTGTCTCGCTGGGCGGATGGCTCAAGCAGGTCGATCTCGCCGGCCTGCACCCGGCCGATCTGCTCGTCCAGTTCCGCGCGGCGCCTGAGCAGCTCGGCTAGCCGGGCGTCCGCATCGGTCTCGGCGCCGAACACCATCTGGCGGAGCAGGATCAAGATGGTAGCCAGGCGTGACTCGGTGCCGACGAAAGATCGCGGGCGCAGCGCCTTGACCCAGGACAGCGCCCGCTCGACCGCAGGCGTCGCGTCGAAGTGGGGCTCGTCGGATCCCTCGGGGTAGTACTTGCGCAGCCAGCCGGTGTCCTGCGCGGCCCAGTCATCCAGGTAAGCCTTCGCCGGCTTGCGGAACGCATGCTCGCCGAGGCGCTCGTTCAGTGCGTAGAGCTCATCGTCCAGCCTGCTCGCGAGGTCAGCCGCGGAGATCGAGCGGACGTTCTCAGCCACGAACACCTGCTCGAGGAAGGCCAGGACCAGAGCGGCGTTGTCAGCGGACAGCAGTCTCCAGGCGGGGCTGTGCTTGCGCAGCCAGCTGATCTCGTCGAAGTCCACCGTGGCGTGCCCTGTCTGTCGCGATCCGCAGCATCGCTGGCAATGGTAGGGGCGACGACTGACAGTTGCCCGGTACCTGACCGACTTCAGACGTCGCCACCGTCGGCGACCCCGGTCCAGGTCGTTCGCGAAAGTCCAGGTTCGGGGCAGGTTCCGGCCGTAGGCTCCCAGACAGCTAGTCAACAGCGAGGGGGGTCAGTGACCGGCAGCGCGCCCGAGGATGCCTACGTTTCCAGCGCCCGCGACGGCCGCACCGTGGCGGCACTGGCTGTCGCTCCGCCGCCGGGCGTCACGGTTCCCGCGGGGGTCACGGTTCCGGCCAGCATCACGGTTCCGGCCGGCGCGGACGCCGTCGGGCTGGTGGTCGGCACGGTGCCGGCGACGCCGCTGCAGTTCTCGGTCGGCCTGGCGCCCGGGCAGTACCTCCAGCTCGATGACGTGGTTGTGACCCGGCGGGAGCTGCCGGGCCGGCCCGCCGTGCAGATCTCCGGCGTGGTCACGAACGTCGAGGCGACGCACGAGGGCGCGAGGTACGCCTCCGACGTGTTCCTGATCGCCGACGGCGCCCTGCCGGCCGAGGTGTGCGAGGTCGCCGAGGTCGCGGTGACCAGGGTCGAGCCCGAGGTGTACGTTCCGCCGCTGCCCGGGGCCGTCGTGACCAGGGCGAGCGGGCAGCAGCGCGAGTCGGCGCTGTACTTCGACGAGATGGGCGACCAGCGGGTGCCGGTCGGATTCGGCCGGGACGGGCAGCCGGTGTACGTCAACTTCGAGTTCGTCGACGGCACCCGGGGCGCGCACGTGTCGATCTCCGGGGTATCGGGGATCGCGACGAAGACGTCGTTCGCGCTGTTCCTGCTGCACTCGATCACTAACAGCGGCGTGCTGGCCGGCGAGGCGCACAACACCAAGGCGCTGATCTTCAGCGTGAAGGGCGAGGACCTGCTTTTTCTCGACTACGCGAACAGCCGGCTGACGTCCGGGCAGCGCGACATGTACACGGCTCTCGGCCTGCCCGCCGCGCCGTTCGCCAACGTGCGGGTCTTCGCCCCGCCGCGCCGCGACGACTCATCCGGCACGCCCGACGTGACGGCACGCGACCGCGCGGTCAGCCCGTTCTACTGGACGCTGGCCGAGTTCTGCGCCGACGAGCTGCTGCCCTTCGTCTTCGCCGATGCCGAGGACGAGCGCGCCCAGTACACGATGCTGATCTCCCAGGTGGCCGCGCGGCTGCGGCGGGACGCGGCACCGGACGGCCGGGACGGCGCGGTCCGGATCCGCGGCGTCGATCAGGCTCGCGACACCACGATCCGCACCTTCGGCGACCTGATCGGGCTGCTGGAGGCCGAGCTCGGCGACGAGAGCACCCGCGGGTCGTGGGTCGCGGGCAGCGCGGTGACCGGCAGCGTCAACGCGCTGCTGCGCCGGCTGCGATCGGCGGTGAAGCCGCTGTCGGTGATCATCCGGGGCGACCTGGCCCACCGCGGCGAGCGGTCCATCTCGACGTCACGCGCCCAGGTGACCGTTGTCGACCTGCACAACCTGCCCGACCGGGCGCAGCGCTTCGTGGTCGGCGTCACGCTGCGGGGAGAATTCGGCCGCAAGGAACGGCAGGGAACCGCGCGGCCGCTGATGTTCGTGGTGCTCGACGAGCTGAACAAGTACGCGCCCAGGGAAGGCGACAGCCCGATCAAGCAGATACTCCTGGACGTGGCGGAGCGTGGCCGCTCTCTCGGGGTTATCCTGATCGGCGCACAGCAGACGGCAAGCGAGGTTGAACGGCGCATCCTGGCGAACTGCGCGATCCGGGTGGCCGGCCGGCTGGACGCGGCCGAGGCCGAGCGGCCGGAGTACGGGTACCTGCCCCCGGCTCAGCGGCAGCGGGCGACGCTGGCCAAGCCAGGCACCATGTTCATCGCCCAGCCCGACATCCCGGTGCCGCTGGCGGTCGACTTCCCGTTTCCCGCCTGGGCCACCAGGCCGAGCGAGAAGGGCCAGTGGGCCGGGCACGACGAGGGCCCGGCCGCTCCCGCCGACCCGTTCGCGACGATCCCCGGCGCCCATGACGATCCCCCGCCGTTCTAGCGGCGGCGCATTCGAACCCGCGAGGGCACGACATGAAGATCCTGCACACCAGCGACTGGCACGTCGGCAAGGTGCTGAAGGGCCGGGACCGCTACGACGAGCACGAGGCCGTACTGCGCAGCCTGGTGCGGACGGCCAGGGAGTCCGATGTCGACCTGGTGCTGATCGCGGGCGACCTGTTCGAGACGGCAGCGCCCACCCCGCGGTCCCAGGGACTCGTGACGCGCACCCTGCTCGCCCTGCGCGAGGACGGCCGCCAGGTCGTCGCGATCGCGGGCAACCACGACAACCCGAACCTGCTGGACAGTGTGTACCGCCCGGTGTTCGCCGAGCTCGGGCTGCACCTGCTCGGCACGCCGAAGGCGCCGCAGGCCGGCGGGACGCTGCGGCTGCCGGTCCGCGGCGGGCAGACGGCGACCGTCGCCGCCATGCCGTTCGTGTCCCGCCGCTACGCGGTACGCGCCGCCGAGCTCATGCTGCACGAGACCGCCGAGCACAACCTGGACTACTCCCGGCATGTCTCGAAGATCGTGCAGCTGCTCACCGAGGGCTTCGCCCCCGACACCGTCAACATCGTCGTCGGGCACGGGACGCTGCTCGGCGCCAGGCGCGGCGGCGGCGAGCGCGACGTCCAGACCATCCTTGACTACGTGCTGCCTGCCAGCATGTTCCCGGCCACGGCGCACTACGTCGCGCTCGGCCACCTGCACCGCCAGCAGGAGGTCCCCGGGCCCTGCCCCATCTTCTACTCCGGGTCTCCGCTGGCCGTCGACTTCGGCGAGGAGGCCAACGACAGCGCCGCGCTGATCGTGACCGCCGAGCCAGGCATCCGGGCCGACGCGAGGCCGGTGCCCGTCACCGGCGGCAGGCCGCTGCGGACCCTGCGCGGCACGCTCGACCAGGTCATCGCGGAAGGAGAGCACGCGGGCGATGCCTACCTGCGGGTCCTGCTCGCCGAGCCCGGCCGGGCCGGCCTGGGCGACCTGGTCAGGGAAAAGCTGCCCAACGCCCTCGAGGTGACGCTCGACGACGCGCACCGCCCGCGCCCCGGCGACCGCGGCGGCGACAGGCCGAGCCGGATCGGCCGCCACCCGCTCGAGCTGTTCGGCGACTACCTCGGCGAGCAGGACATCGACGACCCGAGGATCCAGGCCATGTTCGCCGAGCTGCTCGATCAGATCACCGGGGCGCCGGAGCACGCCTCGGTCTCGCGGGAGGCGTGATGCGGCCGCTGCGGCTCCTGCTCGACGGCTTCGGCTGCTACCGGCTGCCGGCCGAGGCCGACTTCTCGGACGTCGACTTCTTCGCGCTGGTCGGGCCGACCGGGTCGGGCAAGAGCACCCTGATCGACGGCCTGTGCTTCGCGCTCTACGGCACCGTCCCCCGGTGGGGCCGGGAGAACGTGATCGCCGACGCGCTGGCCCCCGCCGCCAACGCCTGCCGGGTCTGCCTGGTGTTCGAGGCCGCTGGCAAACGGTACGCGGCGGTGCGGGCGCTGACCAGGGACAAGAAGGGGCAGGTGCACACCAGGGAAGCCCGGCTCGAGCTGCTCGACCAGGCGATCGCACCGGACGCGCCGATCGCCGACCTGCTCGCGGCGAGCGTCGAGCAGCTCGCCGACGGCCCGGATCTTGTCACCTCTGGTGTTCAGGATCTTCTCGGCCTGAGCTACCGGCACTTCACCCAGTCGGTGCTGCTGCCGCAGGGCAGGTTCTCCGAGTTCCTCCAGGCGACCTCGGGAGATCGTCAGAAGCTGCTGGTAGAACTGCTGGCGTTCGGCGTCTACAAGGAGGTCGGCGAGCGCGCCCGCGAGCGCGCCAAGCTGGCCGCCGAGCGACTTCGGCACGCCCAGCGGGAGCGCGCCGAGCTTGCCGGGGCGACCATGCAGATGCAGGACATGGCCGCCGCCAGGGTCAGGGAGCTGACCGCGCTGACCGACACGATGGAGACCAGGCTGAGCCAGCTGGCCAGCCTCACCGCGGACGCGGACGAAGCCGGCCAGCGTGCTCGCGTCCTACGGGACGAGGCCAGGCTGCTCGCGGCGCTGACGATGCCCGCCGAGGTCCGCGGCCTGGCCACGCGGATCGCCATGGCCGACGACGTTGTCGCCGACAGCCGGACGCGGCGCGACGAGGCGGAGCAAGCCGAGACCGAATGCGAGGCCGTCCGCGACGGCCTGCCCGACAAGGCGCCGCTTGAAGCCTACGGCAAGGTCTACTCCGACCGCCGCGAGCTGCTTGCCCAGCTGGAACGCCAGCAGCTCGACCTGGAAGCGAAGCGCGCCGCCGAGAGCGCCCAGGCAGCCGAGCTGACGACGGCGGAACGGCGGCTCGAGCGGGCTCAGGCCACGCTGGCGCAGGCCGAGTGCACGCATGCCGCGGTGGCCCTGGCCGGCCTGCTGCGGATCGGCGAGGAATGCCCGGTGTGCCTGCGGCCAGTCAGCTCGCTGCCCCATCACTCCGTCCCCGCCGACCTCGCCAGCGCCCGGGCGGCGGCCGAAACCGCAAGTCAAGATCACAAGCGGACACGGGAGGCACAAACCAGGGCCGCACAGGTGGCGGCAGTGGCACGCAGCACCGTCGATGCCACCAGGCAGCAGCTGGACAAGAACGCGGAAGCCATGGCTGGCGCTCCCGCCGAAGCCGACGTCGCCGCGACGCTGGCGGCGATCGCCGCCGCCGACCAGGCACTGGCCCAGGCACGTAAGAACGCGCACGCGGCCCGGGTAGCGCTGGCCAGGACGCAGGAACACCGCCAGTCACTGGCCGGCGAGGAGCAGGACGCCTGGGCGCTGCTGCGCAAGGCACGCGACAGCATCGTCTCCCAGGTCTCGGCCGATGCCCCGGCGGTCGATGGCGCCGACCTGGCGGGCGCCTGGCGCAAGCTCCTGGCCTGGGTCAGCGAGCAGCACGGTGAGCGCAGCCAGCGCCAGCCCGAGCTCGATGCCAGCGCCGCTGCCCTGGGGCAGCGAGTCAGCGAGGAGACCGGCGCGATCAGCCTCCTGCTCGCCGAGCACCAGATCAGCCCGGTCTTGGACCCGGCACGAATTCTGGCAGCCGTCGCCGGCTACCGGGTCCAGGCCGAGAACGACCTGACGGCCGTGCGCCGGGATCGCGAGATCGCCGCCAGGTGCGACAAACAGATCTTGCGTTGTCGCGAGGATGAGCAGGTCGCGACGAAGCTCGGGCAGCTGCTGCGGGCGACCTCGTTCGAGCGCTGGCTGTGCAGCGAGGCACTCGACTCGCTGGTCGCCGAGGCCTCGCAGACGCTGATGAAGCTGTCCGGCGGCCAGTACCAGCTCGACCGGGACGAGCGCAACGAGCTGGTCGTGATCGACTATGACGACGCGGGCGCGCGCAGGCCGGTGCACACCCTGTCGGGCGGCGAGACCTTCCAGGCGTCGCTCGCGCTGGCGCTGGCGCTGTCGCGCCAGGTCGTCGGCCTGTCGGCCGGGCTGCGCGATCTGAACTCGATGTTCCTCGACGAGGGATTCGGCACGCTGGACGAGGACACCCTGGAGACGGTCGCCACCACGCTTGAGCAGCTAGCCGCGGACTCGGACCGGATGGTCGGCGTCATCACCCACGTCCACGCGCTCGCCGACCGGGTCCCGGTCCGTTTCGTCGTGAGCCGGGCCGGCTCGACGTCGGTGCTGCGCAAGGAACGCACGTGACCGCGGTAACCGCGCCGCCGGCGGTCACGTTCACCATCGATCCGTGGGATCCCGGCTACGGCATGGCCTACAGCGAGGAGCAGGACGACGTCAGGCTGGGCCCATCCAGCGCGGAGCTCGACCTGGACCTGGAAGTGCCGGCCGCCCTGTGGCGGCCCGTCGATCCCGATCCCGCGCTCCGGCTGCCCGACACCGTGCTGTTCCTCGACGGCGTGCGCCGCATCGACGCGCGCGTCTGGGTGCACGGCAAGGCTCCGCAGCCAGGCACCGGGATCGCCGCCTCGTTCGCGGCCGGCCTGGTCTCCTGCGCCGACACGGCACGCATTACCGAGGTCGCGGTCGAGCGCGGGCTGTTCACCGCGGACCCCGAGGCCGCCGACATCGGCACCCGGCACGCCCGGTATCCCGCCAGGCCCGCCGACGGCCCGGGGCTCGACAGCCTCTCGGTCGCCTTGCAGCAGCACCTGACCATGGCCGAGGTACAGCTGGCCATGGACTACCGCGCCCGCACCCCTGCCGTCGACGACCTGCTCGTCGTCGACGGCCCGCTGCGCGGGCGCAGCCACCTGCACCGCACGGTGGGCTACATCAAGACGCACCACGCTTCCTACCTGCCCGCGGAGCAGGCCGCCGTCGTCGCCGTTCTCCTGCCCGGCCAGCGGACCCCGGCCTTCGCGATGGGTACCTCGTGGCAGCGGAACTCCTGGTATCTCCAGCTCCCCGGCACGCCAGGCGTGCCGTGGTCCGGGGTAGTCCGGCTCGAATGCTCGGCAGACCTGCCACCACAGGAAGCGATCCGGCTGGCCGACCTGACCGCCAGGATCCTGCCGCCGCTGGCCAGCACCCCGCACAAGGACCCCCGCGCTCCCCAGAACCTGGTGCCGATCGGCGGCCTCGAGCGCGAGCTACGCCACCGCCTCGGCGACCAGCGCCTGCTCTACCGCGCGCTACGATCAGCCGCCGCGGCCGCTCAGCACTAGCCCAGGCTACTTAGGCGCAACCGAAGGTGCCGGACTCCAGGCTTCCGCATCCTCGCACCAGACGGCGACAATATCGGGCTATCGCCACCCCTGGGTTGCTTCGACCGCACAACCGCCTCCTACGGCCAGGCTGAACCATCGGCGTACACTCCGGCACGCACCCGGGCAAGCCTGCACGCCGCACCATCGGGAGCACAGGACGTTACGGGCGGTTCGCGGGACCGACGGCTGCCATGCCGAGCGCTACGATCGGCCGCAGATGCTCGCGCCAGGGCCGCGGGCGCGCGCCAGGACGGCAGGTCCTCGCGCCAGGGAGGAGGGCACATGATCAGCACTCCCTGGCTCGCCGCCGACCGGATCGTGTCGCGGGTGAGCGTGAAGCAGCGGCTCGGTCCGGACGCCCAGGTTGACGACAAGGCCCTGGTCATCGTCCCGGCCGACCCGTCGCTCACCGACCCGTTCCTGGCCATGAGCGAGGACTGGTTCTCAGCGCCGGGGTTCGAGTGGCATCCGCACCGGGGGCTGGAGACCATCACGACCGTGCTTGACGGCGTTCTCGAGCATGGCGACAACATCGGGAACGCCGGTGCGGTGCACCCCGGCGACGTGCAGTGGATGACCGCTGGACGCGGCATCATCCACCGGGAGCTGGCCTACCGCGACGAGCATGTGCACACATTGCAGCTCTGGCTGAACCTGCCCAGGCAGTCCAAGCTGGTCGAGACCCGTTACCAGGACCTGCTGGCGGCTACGCGCCCTCGGGTCAGCCTGCCCGGCGTGATCATCGACGTCGTGTCCGGCACTGTCGCCGGCGCCACCGGCCCGGCGGCGAACCACTGGCCGGTACAGGGCGTCTTCGTCAGCATCGACCCGGGTGCCGCAACCGAGATGGAGCTTCCGGCCAGCCACCGGGCATTCGCTTACGTGCTGTCCGGCGAGGTCAGCATCGCCGGGCAACTCGTCAGGTCCGGGCAGACGGCATGGTCTGACCCGGTCGATGGCACGGCGGACGACACCCTGCTGCGGCTCGCCGTCCCGGACCGGGCAGAGCCTGCCAGAGTGATGGTCTACAGCGGCCAGCCGATCGGCGAGCCGGTCGCGATGGGCGGCCCGTTCGTGATGAACACGCGCTCGGAGATCGCCCAGGCATTCGCCGATTTCCATGCCGGTGCCTTCGGCGACATACCCCGCCGGGCCCGGCTGGCCTACGATCGCTGACTCGCGCCGCGTGATCACGCGGGGTTCTCAGTCGCCATGACTGTGCGGAAACCCCCCGTGATCATGGAAGTCACACCATGCCGGAGGCGCCGGGAACACCGTGCCGACAGGGCACCGCCGAACAAGGAGGAAGCGTGGCCGCGATGCCGTATTCAGCGCTCTCCCACCTGGAGTGCGCCGCGTGCGGCTCCCGCTGCGACGCCGCCCAGGTGCAGGGCACATGCTCCTGCGGCTCGCCGCTGCTGGCGCGCTATGACCTCGAGCGGGTCGCCGCGCACCTGGAACCGGCCGACATCGCGGGCCGGCCGCCCGACCTGTGGCGGTATCACGAGTTGCTGCCGGTCAGCGATGCCGGTCAGGTGGTCAGCCTCGGCGAGGGCATGACGCCGCTGCTCGAGATGCCTCGGCTGGGCCGGGCGCTCGGCGTGCCCGGGCTGCTGATGAAGGACGAAGGGCTCATCCCCACCGGAACCTTCAAGGCGCGTGGCGCGGCGGTCGGCGTGTCTCGCGCCGCCGAGCTGGGGGTGACCGGCGTGGCGATGCCGACCAACGGCAATGCGGGCGCGGCCTGGGCGGCCTATGCCGCGCGGGCCGGGATGCGCTCGCTGATCGTGATGCCCGCCGCCGCGCCGCCGATCACCAGGGCGGAGTGCGCGGCGGCCGGCGCCGAGCTTTACCTGGTTGACGGCCTGATCGGGGACGCCGGCAGGCTCGTCGCCGCGGCTCTGGCAACGCGCCCTGACTACCAGGACACCTCCACGCTCAAGGAGCCGTACCGGGTCGAGGGCAAGAAGACCATGGGCCTTGAGATCGCCGAGCAGCTCGGCTGGCGCGTGCCGGCCGTGATCGTATATCCGACCGGAGGCGGGGTCGGGATCATCGGCATCTACAAGGCGCTGCTCGAACTGCGCGAACTCGGCTGGATCGGCCGGGATCTCCCCCGTCTGGTCGCCGTCCAGGCCAGCGGCTGCGCTCCGATCGTGAAGGCGTTCGCCAGCGGAGCCAGGCAGAGCGAGCCGTGGCCAGATCCGCGCACGGTCGCCTTCGGGCTCACCGTGCCCAATGCGCTCGGCGACTTCCTCGTGCTTGACGCGATCTACGCCACGGAAGGGACCGCCGTGGCGGTGGACGACCAGGCGCTGCTCGCCGACCAGCGCGAGGTCGCACGGCTGGAAGGCAGCTTCATCTGCCCGGAAGGAGCGGCCTGCGTCACGGCAGTGCGCCAGCTTCGCGAGTCCGGCTGGCTGTCCAGGACTGACGAGGTTGTCGTGCTCAACACCGGCACCGGCCTGAAGTACCCCGGCTCCGTCCACTCGGACCCGGCCCTGCTCGGTCCCGGTGACGCCATCCCCGCGCCTCCGCCGGCAGGCAGCGCCGCGACGTAGCCGCCAGGGCAGCCCGCCCCAGGCTGGCCGGCAATTCGGTTGCCGGCCGGCCGGGCCGTCTGCTGTACTCCGGGCAGCAGCCGATTGATCTGAGGGAGAGTTACGTGGACCGAGCATTCATGTCCATTCAGAAGGTAGTTACTGCCTGTTCAAGGGACATGAGGCTGAGTGCGTACGCTGAATCTGGGGATCCTGGCGCATGTAGACGCCGGTAAGACAAGCCTGACCGAGCGGCTGCTATACACCGCCGGCGTCATCGATGAGATCGGCAGCGTCGATGACGGCAGCACGCAGACCGACTCGCTAGCGCTGGAGCGTCAGCGCGGCATCACGATCAAGTCCGCGGTCGTGTCGTTCGCCGTCGGCGACCTGACGGTCAACCTGATCGACACGCCCGGTCACCCTGACTTCATCGCCGAGGTGGAGCGAGTGCTCGGCGTGCTCGACGGCGCCGTGCTCGTGGTCTCCGCCGTCGAGGGCGTGCAGGCGCAGACCCGGGTGCTGTGGCGGGCGGTGCAGCGGCTGCGCATACCCGTGCTCATCTTCGTGAACAAGATCGACCGCGGCGGCGCGCGGTATGACGGCGTGCTGAGCGACATCTCAGCGAAGCTGACGCCGGCGATCGTCCCGATGGGATCGGCAGGCGGCCTTGGCACCCGCGGCTGTAGTTTCACGCCGTACGGCGCCGCTGACGCTGGTTTCACGTCCCGGCTGGCAGATCTGCTTGCCGAGCACGACGACGAGCTTCTGGCCGCGTGCCTGGACGAGGAGAACCCGGTCTCCTATCCCCAGCTTCGGGCCGGGCTCGCGGCGCAGGCCAGGCAGGGACTTGTGCATCCGGTGCTGTTCGGATCGGCAGTTACCGGCACCGGGGTGGACTCGCTGACAGCCGCGCTCGGGGAGCTGCTGCCAGCCGCCGACGGCGATCCGGCTGGCCCGGTGTCGGGCACGGTCTTCAAGGTCGAACGGGGTCCGGCCGGGGAGAAGATCGCCTACGTCCGGCTGTTCTCTGGGCTGGTGCGGGTCCGTGACCGGCTGAGGTTCGGCGGGGGCAGCGCCGGGAAGGTCACCGCGATCAGCGTGTTCGGCGGCTCGGCCAGCCAGGGCGAGTCGGTCGCGGCGGGGCAGATCGGGAAGCTCTGGGGGCTGGCCGAGATCAGGATCGGCGACAAGGTCGGCGACTCGCGGACCGCTTCGGCAGGCCGGTACTTCGCCCCGCCCACGCTCGAGACGGTCGTCGTTCCCCGACACGCCGCGGACAAAGGACCGCTGCGCGACGCGCTGGCCCAACTTGCCGAGCAGGACCCGCTGATCAACCTGCGGCAGGACGACGCTCGCCAGGAGATCTACCTGTCGCTCTACGGCGAGGTGCAGAAGGAGGTCATCCAGGCAACGCTGGCGGACGACTTCGGCGTCGACGTCGGATTCCGCGAGACCACGACGATCTGCATCGAGCGGCCGATCGGCACCGGCGCGGCCGCTGAGTTCATGGGCTCGCAGGGCAATCCGTTCCGGGCCACGGTCGGGCTTCGCGTCGATCCGGCCCCGGTCGGCGCCGGCGTCCGGTTCGGGCTTGAGGTCGAGCTAGGGTCACTGCCGCAGGCGTTCGTCAGGGCCGTTGACGAGACCGTGCATCAGGTGCTGCGGCAGGGAATCCGCGGCTGGCAGGTGACCGACTGCACGGTCACGATGACGCATTCCGGCTACACGCCGCCGCCGCCGTTCGGCTGGAGCAAGTGGTCGAGCAGTGCCGGGGACTTCCGCAACCTGACACCGCTGGTGCTGATGACCGCGCTGCGGCAGGCAGGCACCAGGGTGTACGAGCCGATGCACCGGTTCCGGCTGGAGGTGCCGGCCGACGCGCTCGGGCCGATGCTGCCGGTGCTCGCCCGGCTGCGCGCGGTTCCGCACGTGCCGACGATGCGGAGCTCGTCCTGCGTCCTGGAAGGCGAGATTCCGGCGGCACGGGTGCACGATCTGCAGCAGCAGATGCCGGCCCTGACTCGCGGCGCGGGCGTGCTCGAGTGCGCTTTCGACCACTACCAGCCGGTCAGCGGCACGGTGCCCACCCGGCCGCGCTCGGACCACAATCCGCTCAACCGCGAGGAGTACCTGCTGCGCTTCGCACGGCGGGTTGCCACCTGATCAGCGGCCCGCGGCAGCAGCCCGCGCGGCGCCGCCCAGGCCGGATGACCGGCAGAGCGGGCCTAGGCCGTCCTGCCACTGCGGCGCAGCAGACCGTCGACGACCAGGGTCAGCATCCGGTCGGCCTGTCCGGGGTCGCCTGGCGCCCACTCGGAGGCCATGCTCACGCCGTGCGCGAGCCGCAGCACGTCGGTGCCCTTGACGTCGGTGCGCGCCTCCCCGGCCCGCTGCGCCCGTTCCAGCAGCTCGGACGTGGACTCGCGGAGAACCGCGCCGCACGCTGACAGCAGTTCGGACTCCTTGTCCAGGGTCTGGAGCAGCGCGGTCGTGAGGCTTCGC
Source organism: Streptosporangiaceae bacterium (assembly GCA_035604275.1). Taxonomy (GTDB): domain Bacteria; phylum Actinomycetota; class Actinomycetes; order Streptosporangiales; family Streptosporangiaceae; genus Chersky-822. The sequence continues at coordinate 13,949 of DATNIU010000235.1, forward strand.
TTCGTACTGCCGAAAGCCACCAGGGCACGCAGCCAGTCCGCGAGCGCCTCGCCTGGCGGCTCACGCCGCAGCAGTTCCGCGGCCCGAACCCTGAGCGCTTCCACCTGGTCGGTGTAGACCGCCTCGAGCAGCGCCTGACGGGTCGGGAAGTGCCGGTACAGCGTGCCGATGCCGACCCCGGCCCGGCGGGCGATCTCCTCGAGCGACGCGGTGTCGGCACCCTGCTCGGCGAACGCGGCAGCGGCAGCGCTCAGCAGCCGCTGATAGTTGCGCCGCGCGTCGGCCCGCATCGCCCGGTCCTTGCCGGCCCGGACGACCGACTCGGTCGTGCCCATAGACCATCACCCGATCCAGCTTGCAAAGCGGAGGCATCCTCCGTATAGTTAGCGGAGGGATCCTCCGAATTCAGCTTAGCTCAGCGCGGCCGCACTGACCAGTCACGGTCCGGCGGCCGCCGTCTCCTCCAGTGTGCCAGGAAGGAACCTGTGTCTATCTCCTCCATCACTCGTCCGGCAACGGCTGCCCTTCCGCCGGTCAGAGTCCGGCCTGACCGGCGGGGCATCACCCTGGCCGTCGTCCTGTGTGCCCAGCTGATGATCGTTCTCGACATGACCGTGGTCAACATCGCCCTGCCGAGAATCGCCGCTGGCCTGCACTTCTCCGCGGCCAGCCTGTCCTGGGTGCTGAACGCCTATTCGCTGCCTTTCGGCGGGCTGCTGCTGCTCGGCGGCCGGGCCGGCGACATTCTCGGCCGGCGGCGGGTATTCATGGCCGGAATCGCGCTGTTCACCGTGGCGTCGCTGGCCGGAGGCCTCGCCACCACGGCACCATGGCTGCTCGCCGCGCGCGCCGTCCAGGGAATCGGCGGTGCCATCGCGTCGCCGGCAGTGCTCGCGATGATCGTGTCCGGCTTCCCGGGCGAACGCGAGCGGACCCGCGCGCTCGGCATCTTCACCGCGGTCGCGATGGGCGGCGCGTCACTCGGCCTCGTGCTCGGCGGCCTGATCACCGAATGGGTGTCATGGCGCTGGGTCCTCTTCATCAACGTGCCGATCGGCGTCGCCGTGCTGCTCGCCGCGCCCCGGTACCTGTCCGAATCGCAGCGCCAGCAGGGCCGGTTCGACATCACCGGCGCCCTGACCTCCACGGCAGGCATGTCCGCGCTGGTCTATGCGTTCATCCGGGCCGCGTCGGATGGCTGGGCCGACCGGATGACCCTCGGTGCGTTCGCGGCCGCGGCCGCCCTCCTGGTCGCGTTCGTCGTGAACGAGTCGCGCAGCCCGCATCCGATCACGCCGCTGCACCTGTTCGCCGACCCCGGCCGGGCTGGCTCCTACCTGGCCCGGCTGCTGCTGGTGGCCGGGCTGTTCGGGATGTTCTTCTTCCTCACCCAGTTCGTCCAGGACGTCCTGGGATTCAGCCCGCTGCGCGCCGGGATCGCGTTCGTCCCGATGACCGGGGCGCTGTTCACGGTGTCCAGGCTCGCGCCGCGGCTGATCCCGCGCTTCGGCGCCAAGCCGCTTATGACGGCCGGACTGGTGCCGGTGATCAGCGGCATGACCTGGCTTGGCCAGATCTCGCCGGGCACTAGCTACCTCACCGGAATACTCGGCCCGATGCTGCTGCTCGGCACCGGCATGGGACTCGCGTTCGTGCCGCTGACCATGGCGTCCCTGCGCGGAGTCCGCCCCGAGGATTCCGGCGCCGCCGCCAGCATGGTGAACGTCACCCAGCAGGTCGGCGGTGCGCTCGGCCTGGCGATCCTGGTCAACGTGTTCGGGCACGCGAGCCGCGTCGCGGCCAGGCACCCGGTCCTCGGTGCTGGCGCTCTTGCCCGTGCTGATCAGATTCTCACCCACGGCATGGCCAGCTCGTTCACCACCGCTGCCGTCTTCGATGTATGCGCTCTCCTGGTGATCATGATCGCGATCAGGACGCGGCCGGTGCCGGTCGCTCAGCAGCGGTAGCCGTACCGTCCAACCTGACATAGCACGGGTTTCAGTCATAATCTCGTCCGATTTACGAGAAATATGGCTACGGAACCCGTGCTATGTCGCGGGCGAGGGGCAGACGACGGCCGGGATCAGGCCTGGCCCCGGCGTTCGGCAGGGTCGAGGGACCCGCGTCAGGCCGGTCCGGCCCGGTCCCGATCGGCCTGGCGCTTGCGCGAACGTGCCCCGCGGGCATGATTAGGCCATCCAGAGCCGCTCAGGCAAGAGGGGGGTCGCTGTGCCGGTTCCCCGCGAAACCTGGCTGCGGTGGCCCGTGCTGCGCGGGCACCTGCTGCGCTGGTGCGTCCTGCGCGGAATAGTCCCCGGCAGCCGGTCCCGTGCGGCCGGGGACGCCCTGGCCGGGGTCACCCTGGCCGCGCTGGCCGTACCCGAGGTCCTGGGGTACGCGAAGATCGCCGGAATGCCGGTGGTGACCGGCTTGTACACCCTCCTGCTCCCGATGGCCGTGTTCGCTCTCACCGGTTCCTCACGGCACCTCGTGGTCGGAGCGGACTCCGCCACCGCGGCCATCATCGCCGCTGCCCTGACTGGCCTCGCGGCGGCCGGATCGCCGAAGTACGTCCAGCTGGCCGGTCTCGCCGCCCTGCTGGCCGGCGGCCTCCTGCTGCTTGCGCGCCTGGCCCGGCTCGGATTCCTGGCGAACTTCCTCTCGCGCACCGTCCTGCTCGGATTCCTGGCCGGCGTCGGCGTCCAGGTGGCCATCAGCCAGATTCCCGACATGCTCGGGGTCTCGGTCACCGGCACGAGGACGGTGACCAGGCTCGCGAGCGCCGTGGCAGCCATCCCCCGGACTCACCCCGCGACCCTCGCCGTGTCGGTCGCGGTGATCGCGATCATGCTCGCCGCCCGCCGGATTACCCGCCGGGCGCCCGGGGCGCTGATCGCGGTCACCGGCGCGATCATCGTGAGCTGGGCCGCCCATCTCGCCCGGCACGGGGTCGCCGTGCTCGGACCGGTGCCCCGCGGGCTGCCTCGACTGGGGCCGCCCGCCCTCGGCCTGCATGACGCGGTCGCGCTGCTGGGAACCGCGGGGTCGCTGTTCGTCGTGATCCTCGCCCAGAGCGCGGCAACCTCCCGCGCCTACGCGGCGAAGTTCTCTGAGCCGTTCAGCGAGGACACCGACCTGATCGGCCTGGGCCTCGCCAACGTCGCCGCCGCGTTCTCCGGCACCTTCGTCGTCAATGGCAGCCCGACCAAGACCCAGATGGTGGACAGCGCCGGCGGTCGCAGTCAGCTGGCTCAGCTCATCGCCAGCGCCGTCGTGCTGATCGTCCTGTTGCTGATCACCGGGCCGCTCGCCTACCTGCCGATCGCCGCTCTGGCGGCCGTGGTCTTCCTGATCGCGGCCGAGCTCGTCGATGTCAGAGGGCTGCGCCGGATCCTGGCGGTCCGCCGGGACGAGTTCGGCGTCGCCTTGCTGGCGGCCGCCGCCGTGATCGGCCTGGGCGTGGAGGAAGGAATCGTGCTCGCGGTCATCGCGTCGGTCATCGATCATCTGCGGCATAGCTACCGGCCGCGGAGCAGCGTGCTGATGAAGTCGCCGGGCGGGCACTGGCAGCCGACCCCCGTCCTGGCCGGCTCGCGGACCGAGGAGGGGCTGGTGGTCTACCGGTTCGGCAGCAGCCTGTATTACGCCAATGCCGCCAGGCTCCTCGACGACATCACGACCCTGGTCACGCATGGCAGCCCGGTGCGGTGGCTGGTGCTCGACGGCGCGGCGATCGGCGACGTCGACTACACCGCGGCCTCGGTCCTCACCCGGATCGTCGAGCGCCTGCGCGAGCGGCGGATCCGCTTCGTGATCACCAGCCTCGTCCTCCCGGTACGCGACCAGCTGCACCGTTACGGCATCAGCGGAGCGCACGGTGCCGGCGCCTACTACGACACGCCCGGAGAGGCGCTCGAGGCATTCCATGCCGCCAGCCGCGCTGCCGGTCCGCTCCCCCGCAGCCCCGCCGCGCCCAGCGCGCCAGCACCAGAACCAGAACCAGAATCAGGCCCGCCGACCTCCCAGCCACCGGCGCCCGGCCCGCCGGAACCAGGGCCGACCTGAGCGGGATGCGGCTAGGCGGCGGCGACTGACCGGATCTCACCGGCCAGGTCGCGGGCCCGTGCCATCGCCGAGGCAGCGCCCGAATGGTCGCCGGCCGCGTTCATCAGCCAGGCGCGCTTCGACCACGCGTAGGAATTGCACTCGCGAACCGACAGCCGCTCGCTGACCAGGGCCGCCGCGAGCTCCAGCCGGCCGGCCCGGATCGCGGCCTCGAGCAGCGTGCGCTCCACCGCGTCGCGCTGAGCATGACTGCCGCCGAATTCGTGGATACGGGTGCGGATCGGCATCAGGTCCGCGATCACGCTGCCGTACTCGCCCCGGCCGAAGTGGACCAGGCTGCGACAGACCGGCAGTCCCACGGTCGCCGACATCTGCCAGCCGGTGGCGGCCCGGTCCCCGTGGGCCACCACCTCCTCCAGCGCCTTGACCACATTCTCCGCCCGGTCAAGCTCACCGTTGGCGATGAACGTCATGACCGCGTGCATGTCGTTGAACGGGTAGAAGCCGGGTGTGAGCAGGCGTGCCCATCCGGCCGCGAGCGGCTGCCAGCGATCGCCGACATCGGTGTTCTCCAGCCGCATCCGCCAGAGCAGCGCCGTCGCGTCGAGCATCTCCATGGCCACGTCCTGCGACTCCTCGTTGTGCAGGACCCGGTCGTAGATGGCGAGCGCGCCGGCCGAATCTCCTGCCTGCAGCAGGTAGAGCGCGTAGTGCCAGGAATTGTGCACGTTCAGGAAGTTCCCGTCGGCCCAGTCGGATTCGCGGGCCCGCATATAGCGAACGCCCTCGGGGATCCGGCCCTCCATCTCATAGGTGTGCACGACGGCGTGGATGCCCCAGACGTCATCGGCGTTCCGCTCGACCGCCCCCTGACCGGCCTCCTCGGACTGCCGGTACTGATTGCACTCCTCAAGCCCGAACGCATACATTCCCTGAACGAAACCGAACCGCCGATCGTCGGCCTGCCACCCGGCCAGCGCCCGCCCGATCCGATCACGCAGGTTCACGGCATTGCCGGTGAAGAAGTCGATCTGATGCCCCACCATCAGTGCCAGCAGGTCGCGCGGATACTCCACGGAGATGTCGTTGAGGTCCTCACCCGCACCCGCCATGTCGCCGTCCACCCACCGCCGCGCGGCCGCCAGGTGAGCGCGCTCTCGGGGCAGCAGGCCCGAAAGGTCGGCCGGCGCCGCGGCCAGGGCCTCACGTGCCCCGGCGACCGCGCCCTCCTCGGTCGACATCAGCGCCAGGTAGGCGCAGAACACGTTCGCCATGACACAGCCGGGATCCGCCGCCACCGCCGCCGCGGACGCGTCCACCACCCCGGCCTGGAACCTGATCAGGTGATCCAGCGCCCGGTCGTACGCGGCGACAGCCTCGTCGGAGCCATGCACGCTCAGTCCCTGTGCGTCAACGGCCATGTCCGTATCTCCCCTCGGCACGCGTCCCGCGGTCCGGCGTGGGCCGACCCGCGCGCAGGCCTCGCCATCGACGCGCGCGAATCTCCTGCCGCCCACAGGATATTTGGCGTGGTCAGCACCACTCAGGACGGGTGGATGGTCGATACCGCCCAACGTATGCAACGGGTCATCGCTTGCGTAAGAACGTACCCAACGGGGCCGTGGCACGCGTTCCCGGCAGCGGCTCGGGTAGCTGCGTGCCAGCTACCCGAGCCGCTCAGCGCTCCTTGAGGCCGGCGGGCTCGACCGCGTCGATGCCCCGCCGCCGAGGCTGGTTAGTGCTCGGCGTCGATGCCGTGGAAGGCGGGGACGGTAATCGTCCGGTGGTCAGGCGTTCCGCCGAGTATCACCTTGCGCAGCGAGATGTCGTTGCCCAGGTTCGACTCGTGCAGCACCTTCTCCGGATTGGCGATGATCTCGATGTAGTAAGTGCCGTTCGGCAGGTGCGTGATGTCGAAGGACTGACCAGCCACGGACTGGAAGTACGTGTCACCCCAGCCGACCGGCAGCATCTCCTGCACCCACAGCGCGGTCGGCGAGCCGCACGCGCCACCGAATCCGGTGAAGCTCGGCACCCAGGTCGCATGCCGCAGGATCAGGTTGACCGGATCGGTCGGCGCGATGCAGAAGCCGACCTTACGGCTGCGCAGCACCAGCGTCTTGGACGAGTTCAGCAGCCGGTACTGGGCGAACTGCTGGAAGTGCCAGTGGTTATGGCCCTTCTTGTGGTCGAAGCCCATCGTGCCGGCCCTGGCCCGGCCGACCACGTGGCCGTTCCGCCAGAAGTACTGGTAAGCCTGCATGACCGGCGAGCCGTGCACCCGGAACCCCTCGACATCCAGCGGGGAGTTACCGCCGATCCACACCGTCGCGCCGAACTGGAGCTGGTAGTCGACCGGCTTCTTCTTGCCGCCCGAACGGCCCAGCGAGATCCCCCACGACGGCAGGGGCGACAGGTCAGGCAGCACGGAACTCGGCGGGCTCTGCATCAGCGGCACGCTCGGCAGCCTCGGCAGCGTCCCGGTTCGGGTATGCCGATGGCTGCCCGGGCAGATGAAACTGCACCTGCTGCCCTTCACCACCCTGAACCGCACGCGCGCCATCGCGGCGCGCGGCGTGACATGCAGCAGACCGGCCCACACCCTGGTGATCCGCATGGTCGCCGTGTAGGTGCCGAGCTTCAGCCGGAAGCGAGCGCCGCTGCCGAACCCGAACCCGCCGAAGGGGTCCACTCCCCAGCCGCGCTGGATGCCTTCCACCATGCCCCGCTCGAACGGATCGGACGAGCACTCCTGCGGATAGGGCGACGTGAACGGGCTCTTCGGTCCGGCACGCTGCGGGTTGAAGGTGTTCGGGCACAACGGGAGCACGTGTGATCCCACCGTCTTGCCGTGGGAGTTCGTCACCGACAGCCGCAGGAACCTGCGCAGGCCGTTCCAGCCGTCAAGCAGCCAGGCCGGCAGCGGCCGCAGCTCCCTGACATGGCCGGCCAGGTGGATGACCTGCGTGAGGGTCAGCGGCTGGCTGTAGCTCGCGCGCTGCACGTCGAACTCAAGCGCTGAGCCGAACGCCTCGACGTAGATGCCTGGGTCCAGGAACACCTGCTGCTTGCCGAACTGCGGCACGCTGATGTCATTCTGCGCGGCGACCAGCTTCACCGTCGGTCCCGCGGCAGCGCCCTGCTTCGCGGCCGGTCCCTGCGCGGTGGCCGGGCCGGCTGCCAAGGTTGCGGCCGCGGTCAGCCCGGCGGCTGCGACGGCGGCCAGCCGCAGTCCCCATCGGGATAGATTCATGGCTCTCCTCACTAGACGACCAGATCGGCAGGCCCGGTCTGAAGGACCGCGCCGGAAACGAGGGGTCCGCGGGCTCCGGTCAGGGAGCCGCGATCACGAATACAGACGCATCCGCGAAGACCGTCGTTGCAGCCAAAGAGAAAGTTTCTTCCGATATTGGCTAACGATTCGGACACGCTATCCGCGGCCCCGTCCGGAGCTGAACTGTGGATAACAACGCTGGCCTGGCGGCACGCTGGCCCGGCGGCACCGCGGCACGGCGGCCCGGCGGCACGGCGGCACGGCGGCCCGGCGGCACGGCGGACCCCGATCCGACCCGGGTGCCCGCGCGGCGTCCGCATCGTGCCGGACGACGTCACCCGAGGTGTCTGGCCGTGGCGAGCCTGGGCGGGCACAATGGATCCCGTGACCAGTGGGCAGTCAATATCACCGTGCCCGCAGTGCGGGAGCGCCGCCGCCGTGCACTCGATTGACGAGCTTGCCGCGTTGGCCAGGAACCAGCTGAACCAGCTGAACCAGGGATTCCCGGCTGGGCCGCAGCCGGGCTACCCGGCGGGCTCGCAGCCGGGCTGGGCGGCGGAGCCGCAGGCCGGACCGGTGCCGGGAAGCAGACCAGGCAGGAGAAGCACCGATCCCGTTGGCTACACAGCCGACCAGGACCTCGGGCAGGCGGCCGCCGATGTTGTGCTGGGCGCGACCGCGCGGTTCATCGGCCGGGCAGTCAGCCGACGCGTGCAGCGAACCTACAGCGAGCGCGTGGCGCCGGCCCTGGCCGCCCGCCGGGAGGAGATGCTCCGCGAGCAGATCGCGATCGCCGAGCGGCATCCCGGCCTGCGCGCCTGCCTCACCGACCAGGTGATCTTCCTGGCCGGCCGGAATCGCGTCGTGCCGATGGCCAGCGTCAACCTCGGCACGATCACGCTTGCCCAGGCGGACGCGGTAGTCGCCCAGCTCATGCAGCCCTGAGGCCCAGCTCGGCCCGGGCGCGGACATCCCGCCCGCCAGCCGCGTGTTACCCGATCCCCCGGCCCGCACGACGCAACGCCCGCCGCCGCCACGGCCTACGGCAAGCCAGACCCGCCACCGCAAGCCGCCGGCCAGGCCCACCGCAAGCCAGACCCGCCACCGCAAGCCAGACCCGCCCCGCCCGCCGCCGGCCGGGCTTACCGCAAGCCAGACCCGCCCCGCCCGCCGCCGACTGAGCCGCCTGGTCCGTAGAACCCGGCCGGGTCGCTGACCCGGGTCCTGGCCTGATACGCGAGCAGATCGTCCGGCTCGGACTCGCCGGCTAGCTGGGCCGCGATGTCCTCGCCGTAGCGCTTGATCTCGGCCGCGGTGCGGGCGGCATCCCAGCCGAGCTCGGCTGCCATCAGCCCGGCCGCGTGCGGCGCCGCCTCCGCGCCCCGGTCGCGCACCTCGATCGCGATCCTGGTCCGCCGCGCGAGCACGTCATCGAGCCGGACCGCGCCCTCGCTGCGGCACGCGTACACGATCTCGACTGCGAGATACCCGCCGGAGCCCGGGACCGGCTGCCCGAGTTCCGGCCGTGCGGCTACCAGGCCGAGCAGATCGTCGATGTCCGAGCCGTACCGGCCGAGCAGCCGCTCGACCTGTTCGACCGGCAGGCCGCTGCCAGCGGCGATCTGCTCGCGCGCCGTCCAGCGCTCGGCGTAGCCGACGGCGCCGGCCAGCGGCACCTGATCGGTGCGCGAGGGCAGAGCCGCGCCGGCCTGACCGCCGTCCGGCCTGGCCAGATCGCGAGCGGCGGCGTCGATCAGGTCGCGGGCCATCACCCGGTAGGTGGTGTACTTTCCGCCTGCGATCACCGAGAGCCCCGGCACCGAGGAATCGACGGAATGCTCCCGGCTCAGCCGGGTGGTGTCCCCGGCTGACTTGGCCGCCACGAGCGGGCGCAGCCCGGCGAAGACTCCCTCGATGTCGGCGTCGGACAGCGGCTCGCTGAGCATCCGGTTGACCTTCGCCAGCAGGTAGTCGATGTCGGCGCGGCTGGCCGCCGGGCTGGCCGGGTCGTGCGGCCATTCGGTGTCGGTATCCCCGATCAGCCAGTGCGCACCCCACGGGATCACGAACAGCACGCTCTTCTCGGTCCTGGTCAGCAACCCGGTGTCCATCCGGATCCGGTCGCGGGGCACGACGATGTGCACTCCCTTGGACGGCCTGACCCGCAGCTCCTGGCCCGCCGCCGGGCTGGTCCAGGCGCCGGTCGCCAGCACCACGTGCCTGGCCCTGATCTCCAGGTCCGTCCCGCGAATCAGGTCCCTGGCCCGGACGCCAGTCACCCGGCCGCCCTGCGCCAGCGTGCCATCCACCCGGACGTTGGTCGCCATGGCCGCGCCGTGCCCGGCCGCGGTCCTCGCCAGGCAGGCGACCATCCTCGCGTCGTCCTCCTGCGCGTCGTAGAACTGGACAGCCCCCACGAGGGCGTCCGGGCGCAGGGCCGGGGCCAGCCGGAGCGCTCCTGTTCTGCTCAGATGTCTTGCCCGCGGTACCGCGCGCCGGCCGCCCATGGTGTCGTAAAGCACCAGCCCGGCGCCGACGTACGGCCGCTCCCAGACCCGGTGCGTCAGCGGCCACAGAAAGGGAACGGGCTTGACCAGGTGCGGCGCCAGCCTGGTCAGCAGCAGCCCGCGCTCGGTCAGGGCCTCGCGGACCAGCGCGAAGTCGAGCATCTCCAGGTAGCGCAGGCCGCCGTGGATCAGCTTGCTCGACTTGCTCGACGCCCCGGCGGCGTAGTCCCTGGCCTCGACCAGCGCGACCGACAGCCCCCTGGTCGCCGCGTCAAGCGCCGCGCCGACACCGGTGACACCACCGCCGACCACCAGGATGTCGAAGGTCTCGGTGGCCATCCGGCCAACCGAGGAGGCCCGGTGCACCGGGCTGAGAGCCGTTCCCGTCACGATGCCGTTCCCGTCACCATGCCGGTCCCGTCAGTGCGCTGTTCGGAGTCACTGTGCTGCTTCCCGCCGCCGTCGGAGTCCCGACCGGTCTTCGGAGATTCGTCGCCGCCGACGCTCCGGCCTGCCAGTCGGTGAGCACCGCGTGCCAGGCGGCCCGCGAGAGCGTCCTCGCTGGGCGCTCAAGCTCGGGCCGCACCCGCCAGTCGACCTCGAATGGCAGGCCGGCCAGCGCCGCCAGGTCGTACCATCCGGCGCCGAGGCTGGCCAGGGCACCGGCCCCCCAGGCGGTGACCTCGGTCGACGCGGGCCGCTCCAGGTGCAGGCCGGAAAGATCGGCGATGGCCTGGAGCACCGAGTCGTTGCGGCCGAGACCGCCGTCGGCTCGGAGCAGCCGGAGCGGGCTGGCGAGCCCGCGCTGCACCGCCTCGATCGCGTCCACGACCTGATGGACGACGCCGATCAGCGCGGCCTCTGCCACGTCCTGACCGGTGCTGCCGGCCGAGAGGCCGCCGATCTGGGCCTGCGCGAGCGGGGTCCAGTGCGGGGTGCCGAGGCCGAAGATGGCCGGCACGCACCACGGCCCGCCCGGCCTGGCCAGGGCGCCAGCCCGGATCACCGGCCAGGTATGCGGATCGAGAACGCCGAGCTGGCGCAGCCAGGTGGTGACCCCGCCCGCATTGGGAACGAACCCCTCCATCGCATAGGCCGTCTCGCCGTGCAGCTGCCAGGCGCAGGTCGCGACGACCCCGGCGGGCACGGACGACGGCGGGCTGACCCCGGCGTGGCACCACAGGAACGCGCCCGTGCCCAGGGTCAGCTTCGCCATCCCCTGCTGCCAGCACCGCTGCCCGAACAGCCCGGCCTGCTGGTCCCCGACGCTCGCGCTGATCGTGGCCCTGCCTCCGCACACGCCGGCGTCGGTGACCGCGAGCCGCCCGGCGGTGGGGACGACAGCGGGCAGCATCTGCGCCGGGATGCCGAACAGCTCGAGCATCGCCGGGTCCCAGGCGCCCGCGGCCAGGTCGAACAGCATGGTCCGGGCGGCCATCGAAGGCTCGGTCACGTGCGCCGCGCCACCGCTGAGCTGCCAGATCAGCCAGCAATTCACATCGCCGAAGAGCAGCTGGCCGCGGGCCGCCGCATGCCCGGCGCCGGGCACCTCGGACAGCAGCCAGCGCAGTTTCGACGCGCTGAACGCCGGCTCGAGCGGCAGCCCGGTTCGCGCCCTGATGGCTGCCTCATGGCCGTCGGCCCGCAGCCGGCCGCAGGCATCGGATGCCCTCGTGTCCCGCCAGCTGATCGCCGGGTAGACCGGCTGCCCGGTGGCGCGATCCCAGACCACGAAGGTCTCGGTCTGCGCGGCCAGGCCGATCCCGGCCACGTCCGGCCAGGCGGCCCCGGCGCGATCGAGCGCCTCGCCGATCGCCCCGAGCACGCCGCCGAGTATCTCCACGGCATCGTGCTCCACCCAGCCGACGGCCGGGAAGGCGCTCTTCAGCGGCCGGCCGGCCGCCGCGACCGGCACGAGTCCCCGGTCCAGCACGACGCACCGGCTTGACGAGCTGCCCTGGTCGACGGCGAGGATGACGGCAGGCACTGCCCGCTCACCCGGCCGCGATCCGGTCGGCGCTCCCGTCGTCGTCGCCCTCCGGGTGCCCGGCGCCAGCACCGGCATCGCCCCCGGCGGCCTGGTCGGCGATCGCGCGCAGCACGTGGCTGATCTGCCCGCTGACCGACGGCCCGCCCGGCAGCCTGCGCTCGAAGATGGCGCTGCCGATGGTGAACCCCCAGGCCCCGGCCGCTTCCAGGGTCCTGATCTGCGCCACGGTGGTGACCGATCCGGCGGCGATCACCGGCCCGCTGGCCGCCTGCACCACGGCGCGGGTCAGCTCGGCCACGTCGGCGGTCGGATGACGGTAGGCGAGCAGGTCAAGCCCGTAGACTCCGTCGAGCGCGGTGAGCTCGCGGGCGCTTGCGGCGATCTCGGCGATCTCGCCGAGCAGCACGCTCGGATGATCCACCACCGTGCCGGGAAACGGGCAGTAACGCGCCGCCGAGCCGTCGAGCACGCGCAGCCCGTCGCGGGCGTGCGTTCCGCCGAGCACCCAGTCCACCCCGATGCCGGCCGCGGCCGCTATCGAAGAGAGCTCGTCGGCCTTGGTGGTCGAGACCACCTCGAGCATCACCTCCAGGCCGTCGGCCTGCGCGGCCGCGCTGACCTCCGTCAGCTCGGCGGCCGTCGCCCCGATGTCCTTGAACCCGATGTACCGCAGGCCGCAGTTCCTGATCTCCGCGTAGACCGCCAGCGGGTCTTCGATCGTCCGGTCGTGGTGGGTCAGCATGAACACGAACTCGATCACTTCGGGCTCCCGTCGGTCGGCTGGCTGACGGCGGGATCGGGCAGCAGCTGCCCGATCCCGCCG
>DATNIU010000236.1:0-32054 GCA_035604275.1 Streptosporangiaceae bacterium
CGGCGGGTCGGCGGGCCGGCGGGCCACAGGCGGCGGGCCACGGGCCAGCGGGCCGGCACGGTCCTGGCGGGCCAGGACGGATGAGCGGGACGGATGAGGGAGCAATCCGACGTGAGGTTTGACGAACGGTACGGCAGCTGGGCCAGGCGCTCGGGCGAGCTGTTCGACCAGGCGAGCCAGATCATCCCGGGCGGCGCCGGGAGCAGCGCGCGGATCCCGCAGTTCGGCTGGAAGCCCTACCCGCCGTTCATGGCGCAGGGCACCGGGTCCCGGGTGCGCGACGTCGACGATCACGAGTACATCGACTACCTGCTCGGGCTCGGCCCGATGATCCTCGGTCACCGGCACCCCGTGGTCACAGCCGCGGTCGCGGCCGCGATCACCGAGTACGGCACCTGCTTCGGGCTCCCGTACGAGCTTGAGATCGACGCTGCCCGCAAGGTGGTCGAGGCGGTTCCCGGCGTCGACATGGTGCGCTTCACCAACTCGGGCAGCGAGGCCGTAGGCACCGCCGTCCGGCTGGCCCGCGCCTATACCGGCCGCCGGCTCGTGATCAGGTTCGAGGGGCACTACCACGGCTGGCAGGACACGGTCTACTGGAGCAATCACGTCGACCCGAGTGTCGCCGGGCCGGCCAGCCGCCCCAGGCCGGTCCCGTCCGGGCCTGGCGTGCCCGCCGAGCTTGCCGGCACGATGATCGTGCTGACCTGGAACGACCCGGAGAACTTCGCCGCCGTGATGGCCGAGCGCGGTGACGAGATCGCCGCTGTCATCACCGAGCCAGCGGTCTTCAACACCGGCTGCATCCTGCCTGAGCCCGGCTACCTCGAGCTGCTCAGGGAACTCACGAGCAGGCACGGGGCGCTGCTCATCTTCGACGAGGTGATCACCGGCTTCCGGTTCGCCCGGGGCGGGGCGCAGGAGTACTTCGGCATCAGGCCCGACCTGACCACGCTGGCGAAGGGAATCGGCGGCGGCTTTCCGGTGGCGGCGATCGGCGGCAGCCGCGAGGTCATGTCGTTCATCGCCGACGGCCGTTACTCGCACTCTGGCACCTACAACGCCAATGTCGTCGCCTGCGCCGCGGTATCGGCGACCATGGACCTGCTGGCCGAGCCCGGCCTGTACGAGCGGCAGCGCAAGCTTGGCGAGCGGCTGATGGCGGGCTTGCGCGCGCTCGGCGAGGAGGCCGGGCTGCCGGTGCTGGTCGATGGGCTCGGCACCGTCTTCCAGCTCTGGTTCAGCGACCGGCCGATCAGGAACTGGCGCGACGCCGAGCGGTACGCGAACCACGGCCTGTTCACCGGCTGGTGGCAGGAGATGCTGCTGCGCGGCGTGCTGTTCCACCCGAGCCAGTACGAGAACCTGTTCTTGTCCCTGGTGCACACCGACGCCGACGTGGACGACATGCTCACCGCGGCGCGGGACTCCTTCGCAGTGATCGGCCGGGTACAGCAGCTGGCCGGTACTCGGAGCTAAGGTTGCCGGATAGCTACAATGCCGTCCGCACGGCACGCGAGCATTGCCCGGGTATCTCGCCCTGGCAGATCGCAGGGTAGCTGAGCTGAAGGAACTCGATGGTGCTCGATCTCGGTGGTAGCTCACCTGGCCTGCCAGGCAAGGCAGACGACGTTGTCTCCCAGCCACGGAGCGCGCGGCGCACCGCATCCGCCGGACGCCGCCAACCGGGAACCGTGCTGCTCTACGAGCGGGTCGTCCAGCACGTCGAACGGCTGATCGCCGAGGGCGGGCTGGTGCCCGGGGACCTGCTGCCCAGCTACACCGAGCTGGCCGACCAGGCCGGGGTCAGCCTGATCACCGTGCGGCGGGCGCTCGACGAGCTGGAGCGGGCCGGCCGGGTCCGCCGCCACCAGGGCCTCGGTACCTTCGTGGCGCGGCCCAGGATCGTCGCCGAGCCGAGCAGGACGGGCAGCTTGCTCGGCACCCTGGTCAAGGACGGCGAGGCGGCCTCGGAGCTGCGGACGAACGTGCTCGAGCTGGACCAGGGAGAACCGTCGGCCGATCTGTGCCAGGCGCTCCGGATCGAGCCTGGCAGCCCGGTCTGGCGGCTCCGGCGGCTCCGGCTGCTCGACAACCATCCGGCGGTCCTGGAGACCAACGTCATACCGGTCGCGCTCGCCCCGGAGCTTGGCGACCTCGAGGGCCGGATGGACGAATCCCTGTACGACCTGCTCGCCAGCGAGTACGGCCTGATCGACACCTACGAGGAGCAGTACCTCGAGGTGATCGGGCCGACGCAGGAGGAGACCCGGCTGCTCGAGATCCCGGCCAGGGCTCAGGTAGTTCGGATCCGCGGCCTCAGCACGGATCGCGATGGGGTCCCGTTCGACTGCTTCGAGCAGCTGTACCCGGCGAACCAGTTCGCGTTCGCCATCTCCGGCAGCGCCGCCCGCCAGCTGCTTCCCGCCCCAGGTCACCGGGACTGGGGAGTCCGGCCCCGGATCTGAGAGCCTTGCTCAGCAGGGCGCCGGCTCCTACGCTGTCCTTGCGTACTGAACATACACAGTATGACCGGGGAAGGCGCCGCTGCCTCACCGGCGGGGCAGCTGCCGGGCAGCGCCCCGGTCTTACCGGGCGGAACGACGGATGAGGCAGGCTCTGGCGGGCATGACCGTGCAATGACCGAAGCCGCTGGCGTCTACATCGGTCTGGACCTGGGCACCTCCGGGCTGAAGGGGATCGCGCTCGACGCGTCGGGCGAGGTCGTCGCCCGTGGCAGGTCGGCCTACCGGACTCACCGGCCAGCCGTCCACGCCGCCGAGCAGACCCCGCACGACTGGATCAGGGCCGTCCGGCGGGTGGCCGACCAGCTCGCGGCCGGCGCTGCGCCCGATCGCTGGCGGGCGATCGGGCTCTCGGCCATGATCCCGACGCTGGTGACCGCCGACGCCGGCGGCGCGCCCATCGGGCCGGCGATCACGTGGGAAGACAGCCGCGCCGATGCTCAGGCCAGCCGGCTGCGCGAGCGGTGCGGCGCCGACGATCTCTACCGGGCGACCGGGCAGTGGGTGGACGGCCGTTACCTGCTCCCGATGTTCCTGCGGCTGACCGAGGACGAGCCGGAACGGGCAGCGTCGACCGCGTCGCTTCTCGGCGCCAAGGACTACCTGTTCGGGGAGCTGACCGGCCAGGTCGCGACCGATCCGAGCACCGCGGCCGGATTCGGCTGCTATCAGCTGACGACCGGGCGCTGGGACGGGCGCGTCCTGTCTGCCGCGGCCGAGATAGCCGGGCAGGGCTCACCGACCAGGCGAGCCGCGCCGGGCGGGCGGAGCTGGCCCGAGCTGCCGCCGGTACGTCAGTCCGCGACGACCAGGCCGCTGCGCGCGCAGGCCGCCGCCTGGCTCGGCTGCGGGCGGATCCCGGTGTGCCTGGGCGCCGCCGACTCGGTGCTCGGAGCGCACGGGCTAGGCGTTCACGCGCCGGGCCAGATCGCCTACGTGGCCGGGACAAGCACCGTCGTGCTCGGAGTGGCGGACCGGCCGGTGCTTGACCCGCTGCACCGCTTCCTGGTCACGCCACTCGCCGAGCCAGGCCGCTGGGGCCTGGAAATGGACCTGCTGGCGACCGGCAGCGCACTGCGCTGGCTGGCCGAGCTGCTCGACGACGGACTGGACGAGGCCGGCCTGGTCGCCCTGGCGGCGGGGATCGACCCGGCCGATGCGCCCGTGATGCTTCCCTACTTCAGCCCAGGCGAGCAGGGCGCGCTCTGGGATCCGCTGCTGCACGGCACCGTCGCGGGGCTCACGTTCGGCCACGGCAGGCAGCACCTGGCCCGCAGCCTGGTTAACGGCATCCTGCTGGAGTCCCGTCGCTGCCTGGCGGTGCTCGACCAGGCCGGATCGTTCGGCAATGAGATCCAGGTGGCAGGCGGCAGCGCGGCCGAGCCGTCTTTCCGCGCGGACCTGGCCGACGCCACCGGACGGCGAGTTGCCACGCCGCGAGGTCAGGACGCCGACTTCTCGGCGCGCGGAGCGGCGCTGCTCGCCGCCCGGTCAGCCGGCCATCCGATATCCGGCGCCGATGCTCAGGCTTCCGCAGGCGCCCGCGCCGATGACGGGCCGGGCAGCGCCGAGGTGGAGGCACACCGCTGGCTGCCCGACGCCGAGGTCATCGAGCCTGACCCGAGCCGGGCCCGCACCTGGGACGGTCTGTGGGCCAGCTATGAGCGCGCCAGGCAGGCGATCACCTCGCACTATCACGATGGTCACCAGCCGGCCCGGCCGGCCGGGCCGACGCCGCCGGCACCGGGCGAGCGGGGCTCCTAGCGGCTCTTCCCCTTGCCGGCCAACCAGCCGCCGGTCCGACCGCAGCGGCTCCGCAGGCCGACGAGCCGGGGGGACGGGCCGGGGAGCCCGTGATCGCGCTCGGCGCCGCCGAGGCTAGCCGTCGCAGAGAGCGAGCAGCTTCATCACGGTAGCCCAGTTGCGCGCCGTGCCCGCCGACACCGGGCTGCTCCGCTTCAGCAGCAGGTCACTCGCGAGGACGCTGCGGCCGAATCCGTCGGGCGTATGCAGGTACAGGGTGCGGCCGAGCAGGACGGCCTCGTCCCGGCTGCCCTGCTCGGCCGCCCGCCTGGACGCCTCCCGGACCGCTGCGAGCGCCTGCGGGGCCGGGGCGTCGGGCAGGAATACCCCGTGCAGAAATCGCGGATTCGGCTCATCGGGATACGGGTTGTCGCTGACCACCTGGGCCAGCGCGGCTCTGGCGAGGACGACGACCGGCGTCCTGACCCCGAGGGCCTCGGCTATGGCCGCGTGCAGCGCGGCGGCCAGCGCCGCGCCGTCCGACTCCGTCGCGGTGAAGACTAGGTTGCCGGTCTGGATGTACGTCGTCACATCCGCGTAACCGAGCGAGGTCACGAGCGCGCGCAGATCGGCCATCACGATCTTGCCGCCGCCCCCGACATTCACTCCGCGCAGCAGCGCCACATGAGTCGGCATGAACCTCATCCTGCCAGCCCGGCCAGCCCGGTCAGCCCGGAACGCCGGGCGCGCCAAACATCGGCGATGGGGGGCGGCCGGCCGCACGCCGCGCGCAGGAGCGGCATGCGGCCGGATACCCCGGCTCGGCTCGGCGGTCGGCCCTCGGCGAGACGCCGGATCGGCCGGCGAGGCGCCGGATCGGCCCGGCCGGGCGTCCGGCCTCCGCCGGGCTAGCTCGTAGCGGCGGCCGCCACGGGCACGACAGGCTCTGCGGCGGTGACCGCCGCCGGCGACCTGGGCACGATCAGAACGGGCCTGGTGGCCAGGTGCAGCAGCCGCAGCGACACGTTCCCGAAGGGCAGATGCGGGACATCGTGCGTGCTCGCCGAGCCGAGCACGACCATCCGGGCATCAACCTCATCGGCCGCGCTCAGGATCGTCTTGGCAACGTGGCCGACCGGTGTCTTGCGGATCTCCGCCTCGGCGGTGACTCCTGACCGCTGCAGCCCGGCCACGATGTCGGTGACGACACGCTCGCCCTCCCCGTCCGCGCAGTCCACCTGGATTCTGCCGAACCGGCCAACGGCGAATTCGTGGACATGCAGCACGACCACACGGTCTCCGCTGTCGCTGGCAAGGTCGCGTGCCATCTCCGCGGCTGCCGAGCCAACGCTGCTCGCGTCTACGGCCAGCAGGATTGTCTTGCTCATGGCCATCTCCCTTGCTTGCTCAGGTCTGCCCGCGAGCTGTTCCTCCCGGGGACGCGCCAGCCTTGTCGATCCACTTCGCACGCTAGGCGCGCACCCGCGCCGCGCTCTAGGGTCCAAGGTCCGCCTGAAGCCGCCGACCGGCCCGAAAGCGACGTGCTACTGGTCAGCGCGGGTGCGCAGAGGTGATGGAGCCCACCTGGCCGCAATCCGCGGGGTCGCCGGGCACCATCTCGAACCCGGTCACGATGTCAGCGGCGATGACGATCACGTCGTCCATCGCGCCGGACAGCCATGGCGTCAGCAGCGAGCGGTACCGCTCGGCCGCGGCCTCGTCCTCGAGCAGGCGGGCTGTTCCCACGATGATCACGCTCCAGCCGACCTGGCGCGCGGTGTCGAGGGAGTCGGCCTCATAGGCGACGACGGCTCCACTGCGCCCGGCCACCGTGGTGATGGTGGCGCCGGAGGTTGTCCGGACCACGATCGACTCGCCCTCGACGAGGTGGTTGACCGGACGGATGGCCGGGAGTGCCTGGTGAGTGAAGACCAGCCGGCCGATGGGGACGCTGCTGAGCAGCTCCAGTGCTTGAGACCGGCTGAGCCGCTCCAGGCGCCGGTGATCGTTCATCGGATCTCCCTCCGCTACCAGCCGTGAGTTCCAGTGCAGGCGGACACGGCCGGCCGGGCCAGGTTGGTGTCGTCCCAGGGCCACTGTGCCGTGACGCCGCCTTGGCGGTTAGAGGCTAAAGGCCCTGACCTCGGGTCGGATGACAGCACAAGGCAGGTGACCCCCGGAGGCGAAGGTCCTGGTCAATCGGGTCACTTGGCTCCTGCCAGGGGTGCCTGGGCACGGCCATGCTGGCTGAATCAGCGTCATGACGCGGAGGTAGGAGATGAGCGGCGGGGAGCGCGATCCCGGACCAGGACGACCTGTGCCCGACGTCAGCCCAGGACGTCGGGCGGGCACCGATCCTGGCGCGGGCACAGAACGAGGGCCGGCCCGGGGCCCGGCGGCTGGCCGGAAGCCGGCGCCGGGCCCGGGCCCGAGCACTGCCAGGAGGGCGGCATGAGAGCATACGTTGGCGACCGTCTCATCATCGACGGCGATCCGAAGCGCACCGGTATCGTCATCGGGGTCCCGCACGAGGATGGGTCGCCGCCCTATGTCGTCAAATGGCTAGCGAACGGGCATATTGCGATGGTGTCTCCCGACCAGTACACCGTGATCATCCCTGCCGGGCATCCTGCGGGCACAGCGAAGCTGCCCACGGCATCGCCGTGACCGCCGAGCCGGAGGTCCTCCCCCAGCCCGGGCCGGACGAGGGCGTTTACGCGCTGCTCACCGACGGCACGACCGTTCTGATCAGGCCAGCTCGCCCGGACGACACAGAGGCCGTGCGGCAGATGCATGCCGACATGTCTCCCGCGAACGCTTACCTGCGCTTCTTCAGCATCAGCCCGCTCGCGGCAGAGCGCGAGGCGCAGCGGGTCTGCCGGCCACCCGATCCCGGTCATGCGGCCCTGCTGGCCTGGCTGGGCAGCCAGCTTGTCGGCGTGGCCAGCTATGAGCCGACCGGTAAGCCCGGCGTCGCCGAGATCGCGTTCGCCGTCACCGATCACATGCACGGGCGCGGGGTGGCGACCCTCCTTCTTGATCACCTGGTGTCGATCGCGAGGCTCCGCGGGCTCAGCGCGTTCACGGCCGAGACCCTGGCCGACAACATCGCCATGCTCAGGGTGTTCGCCAGCGTCGGCCTGCCGGCCAAGCGGCAGATGGCCGACGGCGTCATCGAGACCACCTTCCCGCTCCCGGTCGATGAGGCCGACCGGCGGCTGGCCGACTACCTGGATTCGGTGGCCAGGCGAGAGCAGCTCGCCGACGTCGCCAGCCTGCGTCACCTGCTTGAGCCATCGTCCATCGCGGTCGTCGGCGCCAGCCGCAAGCCAGAGCGGGTCGGCCACGCCATCCTTCGCAACATCGTTGCCGACGGCTTCGAGGGCCGGATATACGCGGTCAATCCGCGGGCGGATTCGATCGAGGGCATCGACTGCCTGCCTTCGGTGGCCGACCTGCCCGAGCCCGTCGACGTCGCCGTGATCGCGGTGCCGCCTCCGGCAGTTGCCCAGGTCGCTGACGACTGCGGGCGCCGGGGCGTGCGCTCCCTGGTGGTGGTCACCTCCGGGCTCGAGGCGGATACCGGCTCCGAGCTGCTCGCGATCTGCCGCGGCTACGGCATGCGGCTGGTCGGGCCGAACTGCTTCGGCATCGCCATCCCTGGCCGGAGCCTGAACGCCACCTTCGCCGCCGCTGACCCGCTCCCCGGAGTGGCCGGCCTGGTCGTCCAGTCCGGCGGGATCGGGATCGCCGTGCTCGAGCACCTGTCCAGGCTCGGAATCGGCGTGTCCTCATTCGCGTCGGTAGGCGACAAGTACGACGTGTCCAGCAACGACATGCTGATGTGGTGGGAGCAGGACAAGATCACCAGGCTCGCCGTGCTCTACGTCGAGTCGTTCGGCAGCCCGCGCCGGTTCGCCCAGACCGCGCGGCGGGTTGGCCGCGAGATCCCGGTGCTGACCGTCATCGGCGGACGGTCAGCCGCGGGCCAGCGCGCCGCCGCCTCGCACACCGCGGCCGCGGCAACCCCGCTGATCACCCAGGAGGCACTGTTCGAGCAGGCCGGAATCGTCGCAACGAGCAGCCTCGGCGAGCTGATCGACGTCGCGGCGCTGCTTGCCTGCCAGCCGCTGCTGGCAGGCAACCGGATCGCGATCGTGTCGAACGCCGGCGGCGCCGGGGTGCTGGCGGCCGACGCGTGCGGCGACAACGGCCTGGTGGTCGCCGCGTTCTCCGAGCCGACCAGGCAGCGCCTGCGCAAGCTCCTGCCCAGGGGCGCGGCGGTCGGCGACCCGGTCGACACGACAGCCGCCGTCAGCCAGGACGATTACCGCACCTGCATCGAGAAGGCAGCGCAGGACGACGGTGTCGACGCCGTCCTCGCGATCACCGTGCCGACGGCGCTCAGCGACCTCACGCCGGCCATCCTGCGGGCCAGCGTGACCAAGCCCCTGGTCGCCGTCATGCTCGACCAGCCGGAGTCCGTGCGGCTGCTGCGCCGGGCCGGCCCGCCAGACGACGGCGCCGGGAGCGAGCAGGCCCCGGACGCCGAGGCGGCCAGCGGCGGCTGGGCTGGCCTGCCGTCGATCCCGGTGTACCAGTACCCGGAGAGCGCCGCCCGTGCCCTCGGCTACGCCGCCCGCTACGGCGCCTGGCGCTCTCGCGGCGCCGGCCAGGTGCCCGAGCTTGCCGGGGTCAGGCCTGACGACGCCCGGCAGCTCGTTGCCCGCTTCCTTGCCGGCCAGCACCTCGGCGGCTGGCTGCCCCCGGCGGAGACCGCCGAGCTGCTCTCCTGCTTCGGGATCACGCTGGTGCCGACCCGGCAGGTCACCGATGCCGACGCGGCAGCCGCGGCAGCCACCGAGCTCGGCGGGCAGGTCGTGCTCAAGGCCGACGTCGCCGGGCTCGTCCACAAGAGCGATGCGGGCGCTGTCCTGCTCGGCCTGCATACCAAGGCCGATGTGCGGCGCGGCTACGCGGAGCTGGCCAGGCGGTTCGGTGCGGACCTGCGCGGGGTCCTGGTCCAGCCGATGATCACCGATGGCGTCGAGGTGCTGATCGGCGTGGTGCACGAGCCCGTGTTCGGCCCGCTCGTGGTCTTCGGACTCGGCGGCGTGGCTACCGACGTCCTCGGCGATCATGCCGCCCGGCTGACGCCGCTGACCGATTCCGACGCCGAGGAGATGATCCTCGGCATCCGCGCCGCGCCGCTGCTGCTCGGCCACCGCGGCACGCCGCCGGCCGACGTCGATGCGCTCGCCGATGTCCTGCTGCGAGTCTCCAGGCTCGCCGACGATGTTCCCGAGGTGGCCGAGCTCGATCTCAACCCGGTGATCGCGCGGGCGGACAGCGCCTGCCCGGTGGACGCCCGGATCAGGCTGGTCCCCGCCGAGCCGCAGGATCCGTTCCTGCGGCGGCTGCGCTGACGTGCGTGCCAAAGGTCCCGATTTCGCGGGCGCAACGGCTCTCAGCACCGGAGCGGGCCAGGACCGAGACTGAAGGTAGCAGCGGCGAGCGAAAGAGCCCGCTGACTCGTTGCCAAGGAGCCCGAGATGTCCGCACCGCAGGATGGCGACAAGCCCCGCATCGTGGCGGGGGTAGACGGATCAGATTCATCGATTGAGGCGCTACGCTGGGCCATACGGCAGGCTGAGGTCACCGGGGGGACGGTTGATGCCGTGATCGCCTGGCAGTATCCGATCGCCGCCGGCGGGCTCGGCTGGGCGCCCACCGCCGGCCTGGACGTCACCGACTACGCCGAGCTGGCGGCCAAGGCGCTCAGCGCCGCGGTCGGCGAGGCTGGTCCGGCCGCCGGCGTGGAAGTCCATCAGATCGTGATGGCAGGCAACCCGGCGCAGGTACTGCTCGACGTCGCGGTCGGCGCCGATCTCCTGGTGGTCGGGAGCCGCGGGCACGGCGGATTCACCGAAGCGCTGATCGGCTCGGTGAGCCAGCGCTGCGTGCATCACGCACGCTGCCCGGTCGTTGTCGTCCACAGCAGCCGCCACGCCGCCTAGATCCACGCCGAGAGCCGGGGTATGCCGATGTATGAGGTCCGAATCCACGGACGCGGGGGCCAGGGAACGGTGACCGCGGCCGAGCTGCTCTCGGCAGCCGCCTTCGCCGAGGGCAGGCACGCGCAGGCATTCCCGAGCTTCGGATCGGAGCGAACCGGCGCGCCGGTGATGTCGTTCTGCCGGGTTGATGACCGGCCGATCCGCACCAGGGAGCCGGTGATCAGGCCAGACGCGCTGATCATCCAGGACCCGACGCTGCTGCACCAGGTGAACGTCTTCGACGGCGCCGGCCAGGACTGCCGCCTGCTGATCAACTCGGCACGCGGCGTCGCTGACCTGAACATCGGCGACTTCACCGACCGGCTTCCGCCGGGCTCGGTGCTCACCGTGCCAGCCACCGACCTGGCGCTCGAGCACCTGGGCAGGCCGGTTCCGAGCGCGGCGCTGCTGGGCGGATTCGCGGCGTTCAGCGGACTGGTCACGCTTGACTCGCTGCTGACCGCGATCCGGGAGCGGTTCGCAAGCAAGCCGGCGGTAGCGCAGGGGAACGCGGCAGCCGCCAGCGCGGCGTTCGAGTTCGTGGCGGCCGAGCTGGCCAGGCAAGGCGTACCGCTCGCCCGCGTCCCCGCTGGTCCGGACACCGCGAGCGCACTGGGCGCGAGCCCGGACGGCGCGGAGTCGGACTGCCCGGCACCGGACGCCACGCCGGAAGACGGCGCGAGCCCGGACCTGGCGCGTCCTGCCAGCGCGGGCCCGGCCGGGCCGCGGTCCCCGGACCTGTCCCCGGCAAGACCGGCGGGCGGGCGGGTCGGCCAGATCGAGGGGTCCCGCGGCGTTGCCGAGGCGGTGATGCGCTGCCGGCCGGAGGTGATCTGCGCATACCCGATCTCGCCGCAGACCCACATCGTCGAGGCGCTCAGCAGCCTGGTGAAGTCCGGCGAGCTCGCGCCGTGCGAGTTCGTCAACGTGGAGTCGGAGTACGCCGCGATGTCGGTGGCGATCGGCGCGTCGGCGGCCGGCGCCCGTGCCTACACGGCGACGGCGAGCCAGGGCCTGCTCTACATGACCGAGGCGCTCTACAACGCATCCGGCCTCGGCCTGCCGATCGTCATGACGGTGGCGAACCGGGCGATCGGCGCTCCGATCAACATCTGGAACGACCACAGCGACGCGATGTCACAGCGCGACTGCGGCTGGATCCAGCTCTATGCCGAGACCAACCAGGAGGCCATGGACCTGCATATCCAGGCCTTCAGGATCGCCGAGCAGGTGTCGCTTCCCGTGATGGTCTGCATGGACGGCTTCATCCTCACGCATGCGCACGAGCGGCTCGAGATGCCGGGGGCCGGGCAGGTCGACGCGTTCCTGCCGCCATTCGAACCCCGGCAGGTGCTCGACCCGGCCGAGCCGGTCTCGATCGGCGCGATGGTCGGCCCTGAGGCGTTCACCGAGGTCCGCTACCTGGCGCACGCGCGGCAGCAGCAGGCTCTCGAGCTCATCCCGCGGGTCGCCGCCGAGTTCGCCGCCGACTTCGGCCGCGACTCCGGCGGGCTGATCCGCCCGTATCGAACGCAGGACGCGCAGACCATCGTCGTGGCGCTCGGCTCGGTGCTCGGCACGATCAAGGACACCATCGACGAGCTGCGCGAGGCGGGCACGCGGATCGGAGCGCTCGGGATCACCTCGTTCCGGCCGTTCCCGCTCGAGGCGGTACGGGACGCGCTGGCCCATGCCGAGCGGGTGGTCGTGATCGAGAAGGCGCTCGCCGTGGGCATCGGCGGCATCGTCTCGGCCAACGTGCGGATGGCCTTGTCCGGCATCCAGCTGCACGGCTATACGGTGATCGCCGGGCTCGGCGGCCGGGCGATCACCAAGGACTCGCTGCGCGGGCTCTTCACCGCGGCCGGGCAGGACGCTCTCGAGCCGCTGACCTTCCTCGATCTGGACACCGCCCTGGTCGAGCGCGAGCTGGCCCGCACCGCCGCCAGCCAGCGGTCCGGGCCCGCTGCCGAGAACATGCTCCGCGACCTCGGCGTCGTCGCGTCGAAGATCGGATAGGGGAACCCGATGGCCGTCCAGCAGATCAAGTTCTACCAGACAGGCAGCTTCGCGGTCGGCAACCGGCTGCTCGATCCCGAGCAGCGCTCGGTGCAGTCCGATGCCAGCCGCACGAACTCGCTGAACTCCGGGCACCGCGCCTGCCAGGGCTGCGGCGAGGCGCTCGGCGCGCGGTACGCGCTCGACAGCGCGATGCGGGCGACGAACGGCCAGATGGTGGCCGTCAACGCCACCGGATGCCTGGAGGTCTTCTCGACGCCGTTCCCTGAGACTTCCTGGCGGATCCCGTGGATCCACTCGCTGTTCGGCAACGCCCCGGCGGTAGCGACCGGAGTCGCCGCGGCGATGCGGGTCAAGGGCCGCCCCGACGTCCGGGTGGTCGCCCAGGGCGGCGACGGCGGCACGGTTGACATCGGCTTCGCCTGCCTGTCCGGGATGTTCGAGCGCAACGACGACGTGCTGTACATCTGCTACGACAACGAGGCTTACATGAACACGGGCGTGCAGCGCTCCGGCGCCACGCCCCCGGCGGCCAGGACCAACACCACCCCGGCGGTCGGCCCGGAGCCGGGCAACGTGTTCGGGCAGGGCAAGAACGCGCCGCTGATCGCGATGGCGCACGAGATTCCCTATGTGGCCACGGCGACCGTGGCCGGGCTGCGCGACCTCGAGTACAAGGTGCGCCGGGCGATGGAGTTCCGCGGCGCACGCTACCTGCACATCCTGGTGCCCTGCCCGCTCGGCTGGGGAAGCGAGGCCTGCGACACGATCAGGATCGCCAGGCTGGCCGAGCAGACCGGACTGTTCCCGGTCTTCGAGGCCGAGCACGGCGAGGTGGTCAGCGTCTCGCCGATCAGGCGCCAGGCGCCGGTCGAGGACTACCTGCGGCTCCAGGCCAGGTACGCGCACCTGTTCGGCTCGCCGCACGGGGCGGAGACCATCGCCAGGCTCCAGGCGGCGGCCGACCGCAACATCGCCAGGTACAGGCTGCTCGACGGCGATGCCGCGGGGCAGGCCACAGCGCGGGCGGACCGCGCGGCCGGACCCGACCAGCACCGCGCGGGCGCGGCAGGCCCGGCCGACGGAGAGGCGGCCCGATGATGGACAAGCCGTTCGCGATCACCCTGGACGTAGGCTCCAGCCTCGCCAACAAGACCGGATCCTGGCGGACCGAGCGCCCCGAGTACGTGGACCGGCTGCCGCCTTGCAGCAACGCCTGCCCGGCCGGCGAGAACATCCAGCAATGGCTGTACCTGGCCGAAGCTGCGCCGGTCAGGGGAGACGGCGCCCCGGAACCCCCCGAGAGTGGCTACGAGGCCGCGTGGCGGCAGATCATGGCCGACAACCCGCTGCCCGCGGTGATGGGCCGGGTGTGCTTCCGGCCTTGCGAGACGGCCTGTAACCGCGGTCAGCTTGATTCGGCGGTCGGGATCAACTCGGTGGAGCGCTTCCTCGGCGACGAGGCGATCCGGCGGGGCTGGACGGTTCCGGTCACCGCGCCGCCGAGCGGGAAGCGGGTACTGATCGTCGGAGCAGGTCCGTCCGGGCTGTCCGCCGCCTATCACCTGACGCTGCTCGGCCACCGGGTGACGATCAGGGACTCCGGCCCGCGGCCGGGCGGCATGATGCGCTACGGCATCCCGTCGTACCGGCTGCCCAGGCCCGTGATCGATGCCGAGATCGACCGGATCCTGGCCATGGGCGTGGAGCTCCAGTCCGGCTGCACGGTGACCGACATCGAGCGCGAGATGGCCGATGACGGCTTCGACGCGGCGTTCCTTGCCGTCGGCGCGCAGGTCGGCAAGCGTGCCTACATCCCGGCCGGGGACTCGGCCAGGATCCTGGACGCGGTCTCGTACCTGCACGCCACCGAGGGCGGCGAGCCGCCGTTGCTCGGCAGGCGGGTCGCGGTCTACGGCGGCGGCGACACCGCGATGGACGCGGCGCGGACGGCCCGGCGGCTCGGCGCCACCGACGCGGTCATCGTCTACCGCCGGACCAGGGCGCAG
The DNA here is from genome assembly GCA_035604275.1 of Streptosporangiaceae bacterium. Taxonomy (GTDB): domain Bacteria; phylum Actinomycetota; class Actinomycetes; order Streptosporangiales; family Streptosporangiaceae; genus Chersky-822. Next base: position 14,353 of record DATNIU010000236.1, read on the forward strand.
ATGCCCGCTCACGACATCGAGGTTGAAGAGGCGTCGCAGGAGGGCGTGCGGATGATGTGGCTGTCCACCATCGCCCGCGCCGAGCCGGGGAAGCTCACCATCGAGAAGATGGCCCTCGATGAGTCCGGGTTCCCGCAGCCGACCGGCGAGTTCACCGAGCTTGACGCGGACGCGGTAGTTCTGGCGCTCGGCCAGGAGACGAACCTGTCGCTGCTCGACAGCGAGCCGGGGATCCAGATCAGCGACGGCGTGGTCCAGGTCGGCGAGGACCTGATGACCGGGCACCCGGGCATCTTCGCCGGCGGCGATATGGTCCCGGGCGATCGCACGGTGACGGTCGGGATCGGCCATGGCAAGCGCGCCGCGAGATGCATCGACGCCTGGCTGCGCGGAGAACGCTGGCAGCCGCCGCGCAAGCACCAGCTGGCCGACTTCAGCCTGCTGAATACCTGGTACTACTCCGACGCTCCGGCCACCGTCAGGCCGCAGCTCGAGGTCGCGCGGCGGATCTCGACCTTCGACGAGGTAGTCGGCGGGCTGGACGAGTCCAACGCGCTCTTCGAGGCGCGCCGCTGCCTGTCCTGCGGGAACTGCTTCGAGTGCGACAACTGCTTCGGCGTCTGCCCGGACAACGCGGTGATCAAGCTCGGCCCGGGGCAGCGTTACCAGATCGACCTCGACTACTGCAAGGGCTGCGGCATCTGCGCGTCGGAGTGCCCGTGCGGCGCGATCCGGATGATCCCCGAGCAGACCTAGCCGGGCATCAGCGCCCGGACGGCTCATCCTCACCGGACGCTGCCGGCGGGGCGCCGGCCGGCTCGCAGGGCAGCCTGACATGCACTCCGAAGCCGCCCGCGGCCGTGACACCGGCCCGCACCGAGCCGCCCAGGCCGGCCGCGGTCCTGCGGACGATGTCGAGCCCGAGGCCGGTGCCGGCCCGGCCCCCGCGCGGCGGTGCCAGACTGGCCGGCGGCGCCGGACCGGCCGGCGGCTCGGGACGGCCGGCGCCGGCCGGCGCCGGCCGGTCGTTCTCCACCAGCAGCGACCAGGCTGACGCGCCACCCCTGGCCTGGCGCAGTTCGACCCTGAACCCGGTTCCCGGCGGGGTGTGGATGAAGACATTCGAGAGCAGCGCATCGATCGCCGCGTCGAGCTCGTCGCGGCCGATGCCGACACCGACCCGGCAGTCGGGCAGCTGGACCACGGCCGGCCGGCGCTGCGATCTGGCCAGCACCGTCCAGTACGCCATCCGGTCCCGCACCGCTTCGGCCAGGTCGGCGCTCGGCACGACCTTCGGCGGCGGGTCGCGAGTCTGCCTGATCAGGTCATTCACCGCCTCTTCCAGGACGTCAATGTCGTTATGCAGCTGCCGTTTCGCCGCCGGATCGCCGAGCGCCTCGGCATGCAGCCGCAGCGCGGTCAGCGGGGTCCGCAGGCGGTGACCGAGATCGGCTGCGGCGAGTCTCGCGCTGGCGAGCAGCCCCTCGATCCGGTCGGCGAGCTCGTTGACCGCCTGGCCGACCTCCGCGACCTCGTAGGGCCCGGATGGCTCGTCCCGGCTGTCGAGGTCACCATCGCGCAGCTGGTGCGTGACGGTCACGAGATCGAGCAGCGGCCGGACGATGGAACGGCCGAGCCGGTCGGTGAGGCCGACCGCGATCAGCACAAGCAGCGCTCCGCCGCCGAAGAGGAGCGTCCAGGTCTTCACGACACCGCTGGTCAACACCGCGGGCGGCACCCAGGCCACCACGGCGCGGGCGGACAGCTGATCATGCACAGGTTCCCAGACGAGCCGCCCGCCACCGGGCGTCCCCTGCGTCACCGCGTGCTCAGCCAGCACCGAAGGCGGGATCCTGACCGAGCCGCGCAGCGGCGCGCCGACCTGCCTGCCGCTGATCAGGTACACAGTTACTCGCGTCGTCGAGGCGCTGCTGGCCTGCCGGACGATCCGGGAGACGTTCGCCGCGCCGCGGATGCCGACGAGCTCGGCGGCCAGCGCGCGCGCGTCAAGCTCGGCGCTGTCGATGGCACGGTCGTAGGCCACGTTGCGCACGAAGATCGCCAGCGGCAGGCAGAACGCCAGCAGCACGGTCCCCGTCGCGGTGGCGGCGATCAGGGCCAGCCTGCGCCTGATCCTCGGCCGTCGCGCGGCCGGCGGCGGGCCGTCATCGGCCGGCATCGTGATCCGAGGCTGTCTGCGGCCGGTCCTCACCCGCGGCGCCGGGGTCGACCAGGCGGATGCCGACGCCGTGTACCGTCCGCAGGTACCTGGGTTCCGACGCGGTCTCGCCCAGTTTCCTGCGCAGCCAGGACAGATGCACGTCGACTGTGTTGTCCGCGCCGCCGTAGGGCTGATCCCACACCTCAGCGAGCAGCTGCCGCTTGGTGACCACCCGCCCGTGCCGAACGGCCAGAGCGTGCAGGAGGTCGAATTCCTTGCGGCTCAGATCGAGGTACCTGCCGTCGACAGTGACCTGCCGGGTCGCCGGATCGACGCGCAGGCCGCCGGACACGATGGCCTCGTCCGTCTGCTCGGTCTGCGCACGGCGCAGCACGGCTCGCAGCCGAGCCGCGATCTGGTTGGCCGAGAACGGCTTGACGACGTAGTCGTCGGCTCCGGCGTCGAGCGTCCTGACGATCTGATCATCCTCGTCGCGCGCCGTGATCACCACGACCGGGACGGCGCTGACCGCCCGGATCATGCGGAGCAGGTCCTCGCCGTCGATGTCAGGCAATCCCAGGTCGAGCAGGACGACGTCGGGGCGCGAATCGACGATGACGGAGAGCCCGTCCAGGCCGGAAGCCGAGCCCTGCGCCCCGTAGCCCCGCTCGATCAGCGATCGCACTAGCGTCGTGCGGATCTGCGCGTCGTCCTCGACCACCACGACTGAGGTCACGTTCATCAGCCTAGGCGGCCGGTGCCGCGCCCGTCCTGGACCAACCTGCCTGGCGAGCCGCTGCGCGGAACGCCGGGGCCGACAGTCTGCCGGATCGGCGTCCGCGGCCAGGTATCCCGCGGACCATGCTGTCCGCCGGCCGGTCTGGCGCCCATGCGGCTACCCGGCGCCCGGCGAGTTCGCCGGGCGCCGGGTGGCCGCTGGCACGACGGCGGCTAGCGGCCGCACGAGGTGACCGTCACGGTCAGCCCGCCAGCGTCGTTGACCTCGGCCTCGAACTTCACATGCCGCTTGCGGAAGCTGAGGTACACGTCGACCGAGGAACCGCGGCGAGTGTCCACGTAGGCGTGGTAGCCCGTCGCGGGGTGGATCCCCGCTACCCGGATCGTGCCGGAGTTGACCGGTCCGATCAGGACCGATCCTGCCGCTCCTGCGCGGTAGCTGGTCGGGCCCTTGGGGAAGCCGACGTTCTGCCGCGCTACCCGGCACCCGGTGAGTGCCGCCTGCCGTGCCGCCGGGTGCTGGCCGGCGGCCGCGCTGGCCGACGTGGCGACGGCCAGCCCGCCGGCGGCGGTCGCGGCGGCGGCCACGGTGCTGATGCCCATCATGGTGAGCCTGTTCATCTGGGGATCTCCTTATCGCGAGCCTTGCTGACATCCCCAGACTCGGCGGCTGTGCCATAAATCGAACTTAAGGTCTGCTCAGATGTTCCCGAATTCCCGGCGCCGTGACTCCCGTTATCCAGCCTGCACAGCTATCCAGCCGGCTGGGCCGGCCAGCACGGCTAGCCAGCGAGCAGGACGCCGAGAAACAGGGCAGCGAGGGCAGTCAATCCGGTGAGCGCTCCGTAGACTGCCAGGCCGACCGTGCTGCGCGACCGCGAGTGCAGCACGGCGGTGATCCCGGAGGCGGCTACCACGATCAGCTTCACGATCAGCGTCGTCCGGTAGCTCGCGCTCATCGGGCTGACGGCAGCGATGTTCCAGGCCCCGGTGATCAGCAGCACGCCGTAGGCGGGCCAAGCGACGAGGTTGAACCGCCGCGCCGCGACCCGTGGCGCGTCCGGGCCCTGCCGGCGCAGCACCGGCACCAGCGCCGCCAGGGTCAACTGGCCGCCCACCCAGACCGTAGCGGCGAGCACGTGCAGAAATAGCCGGACCGTGTCCCAGCTGACCGCGAGCATCCGCTACCCGGACAGATCGATCAGCCGGCGGCGGGCCGCGTCCTGGCCGTTCTCGGTAAGCATCGGCTGCTCGTCCGTGGTGAGACCGAAGTCAGTGGCCTTCATCCCGCCATTGTCCACAAAGACGGTGCGGGCCGCGGCTGGCGTGACGTAAAAGGCTCGCGGGCCGCGGCTTTCCGCCAAGGAGCCGGGCCGCTAGCGAGCCGACTCGTGGGCCTAGGAGAGCTTGGCGAAACTGTTTTCGCAGGTCAGGGCCAGCAACTTAGTCTAGTTGATCTTGCCAGCCCCGGATTTCCTTGATCGTTACCTCATACCTTGATCGAGGGTGGATCGCCGCGCAACCGTAGACGGATCTAACAAGTGACTTTGCGCGCTTCCTCAGGAAGCAACATCGGGCGCTTGCCCGCCCGTGCCACCGATGACCGGTTGCTGAAGTGGCTGCTGAACCCAGAAGCCGACCTCTTCGCTGGTGCCGTCTACAGAGATCCGCCAGACATAACGTCGCCGTGGGGCAGGAATCCACAATGTCCCGGGCGGCAAGTCTATGAGGACGGTTGTGAGGCCAGGCGTGCCATTTGGCGCTCCTGGCACAGGTGCGACTATGACCTGGTTCTCTATGCGCACTACAGGCGCGCCCCCGTCTGGGCCAGGCATGAAGTAAACCGGCTGACCTTCGTCATCAACCAGCTCGATGACAAGGTTGTGTAGCCTGTTGAGCTGATCCCACGGCGATTCGATGAAGATCGAGAGCGCCTGCTGCGGAACTGTCCAGCCACCGCCTGGCAGGGCAACGGCAACAGTCGCCGTCCATCCAGCATTTAGTAGGCTAACTGACGATTGTCCGGGTATAGCCCGCCCGGTGTCGGCAAGGACCGGCCAGAGCTTCACGTCTGCAAAGCGTAGCGGATGCTCGATCCCGTCGCAGACACCTCCGGTAGGAGCTCGCGGCGAAGGTGGCCATAAAGCCCGCTAGAAACTACCCGCGAAACCACTTCGGCCGCGACCGGCTGCTGCACAGCCGCAGGGTACGCGATGACAGCCGCAGGGCGCGCCGTGAGGCCATGCGTACCGCCATCGAACCAGGCGAAGACCTCGCGCGGATCTTCGTCCTCCTCGTAGAAGTTCGCGGCCTCCTCTGGTGTCATACCTGTCATCATGCCTTCCTGGCAGCCGGACAGCTATGGTAGCTGCTCATCAACTTCTTCAACGCTCAGATCCTCTGAGATGTGCCCCTCTGCGCTGGATGCTTCTCCCGCCACGGTCGGCTCCGCTCCCACCGCGTCCAGCCCTCTGGGCTCGCGGTACGCACTGCCCAGCGCGTAGACATCTCCTAGCGGGTGCGCCACCGGGTACAACGCTGCAAGAACTCGGTCATCACCTATCCAGAACTCCACGTAGTAGCGAGGTCCGCGAGGCGGATCTGAGCGGGGCTTAAACCTCAGCCCCTCAACTGCGACGATCGCCTGGCGTAGTTCAAAGGGATCGATGTTGTGATCACCAGAGATCTTAGCTAGCACGCGCTCGCTGATGATCAAATCTGCCACCCACAAGGACTCGGGCACAAGGCAGACTCTAGGCGCGTCAAGCGCGCTCGCGCACCAGGCTATGTAGAGAGCGAGGGAGATGGTGCAATGCGACCGAAATTCAGCGAGCCAGACTGACTGGGTAACGATCATGAAATCCTGGGTCTGCGATAATCACAGATCGAGCATCAGCCCGGGTCTGGTGTCTCTTGGGTTTCGCCAACCCTTTCGCCAAGCCCTCCTAGGCGGCGACCGGCTCCGGTACCCCCGTGTCGCCGCTCGCCGAGGTTCTGCAGGATGTGCCCGCGGAACAGCAGTTCCTCGGTGAAGCCGACACCGAGAAAGAAGACTAGTTGGCTCCCAAGCAGGCCGGCGGCATGCGCCGCGCTCAGTCCTTCCGGGTTCCATCGCCCCAGGTGAATGGCGTGCGTGGCCACCGACACCGTCAGCACGACGCCCATGGCCAGTGTCCCGAGGCCGAACCCGGCCACCAGCAGCCGGATCGCGCTTGTCCTGGCCAGCCCCATGCCCGCCATCGGACGGTGGTCCAGCTTCTTGCGGAAGAAGATGATCAGCGGGATGCTGCCCGCGGCCGCCGCGAGCCCGCCGACCGCCTGCCCGGCCAGCTGCTCGATGAGCTCCTCGGTGAGCACGAGCATCGCGAACCAGACCACGATCGCCGCGAGCAGGCGCACCCAGATTGCCAGCCGACGGTCGGCAGCGACGAACAGCCTCGACACCGGCCACGACGACATCGCCGCCAGGTTGCCGGCGGCCCTGTGGGACTACCTCAGGCCGGCGGCCGACTGGACCGCCTGCGCCGACATCGGGATCAGGGCCGCCCGCCGGGCCGGCGACCTCCGAGGCGAGTCCGCGATGCTCAACCGGCTCGGCAGCGCCTGTTTCGGCCTTCGCAAGGCGGCCGACGCCGTCGACTGCTACCGCGAGGCGCTGCGCCTCCGCCGCGAGATCGGCCACCGGGAAGGCGTGGGCGCCACGCTGAACAACCTTGGCATCAGCTACTGCGCCCTGGGGCAGCCCGGCGATGCCGTGGACTGCTATCGGGAGGCACTGGTCATTGCCCGCGAGCTCGCCGACCGGCATGGCGAATGCGTCAGTCTGAACAACCTCGGCGAGGCCTACCAGAAACTGCGACGGCCCGGCGACGCCATGGACTGCCATGAGGAGTCCCTGACCATCGCCATCCAGACCGATGACCGGCAGGGCGAAGGCACCGCCCTGAGTAACCTCGGCAGAACCCGAGCCCTGCTGGGGCAACCTGGCCCCGCGCGCGAGTACTACGAGCGGGCGCTTGCCGCCCGCCGCCACGCCGGGGACCGGCACGGCGAGGCGGCGACCCTTCGCGATCTGGGCACTCTCCTGAGCGAGACCGGTGACGCCGGGGCGGCTCGCCAAGCCTGGCAGGACTGCGTGGCTATTCTCGACGAGCTGCGCCACCCCGACGCCGACGGAGTGCGAGCCAGGCTGTGCGCGTCTGCTAGCCAGACGGATTAGCCAGCCATCGGCGGGCGGCGTTCTGGCCATTGTCGAAGAGCATCTGCTGCTGTTCCGTTGTCAGGCCGAAGTCGGTGGCCTTGATCCCGCCGTTGTCCACGAAGATAGTGCGAGCTGCCGAGTCCGGCGTGACGTAGAAGCGGCTGGCGTTGTCGAGCACTGTCTCCAGGCACGCGATCGCCTCGGCGGCCACGTTGTCGCTGCCGTGGATCGCCGCGATCGAGGTCTGCCGGGCGGACAGCTTGATCCCGATCGTGGGCCAGCGGGACGGCGCGCCGTCCGCCCGGTCGAAGACGTCGACCGGGAAGTTGTCGAGCAGCCCGCCGTCCACCCAGGTGACCCGGCCGCCAGACGCGACCGGGCCGGTGCCGGTACTGGGGACCCTGATCCGCACCGGCTCGAAGAAGAACGGGATGGACATCGACGCCCGCACCGCGTCGACAATCCGCTCGTGGTCCGCCTCCATCTGGTACTCGTTGTAGTCCCACGGCAATCGGACCAGCTTGCCGCGCGTGATGTCAGATGTGTGCACCACGAGTGAGTAGCGCTGGTATTGGGTCCACGTGCTGTCGGCGCCGGGATCATCCAGCCGAAGGTCACCGAAATGCACGACGCCGATGTCCTTGAGCACGCCGCCGAGCCAGTCGACCAGGTAGTCCCCGTCGTACATGCCCATGTGCAGCAGCAGCTGCTCGGCATCCGCCATCCCGCCGAGGGCGGCGCGCAGCCGGCTCTTGGCCATGAACTTCTCGTACTGCACCGTCTGGAGGTAGTCGTGTAGCTTGCTGATCGGCTGTCCGGCCCGGTTCAGCGCCGCGATGATCGCCGCGGCGATCGCGCCGGCGCTCGTCCCTGCGACCCGCTGGAACCGGTATCCGGCCTGGTCCAGCTCGAGGACCGCGCCCGCCAGGCCGATGCCCTTCACTCCGCCGCCCTCCAGGACCAGGTCGGCCGGCTTCTCGGCGCCGCCGGTCCCGGCGGGCGCGGGCGCGACGGCGACCGCGGGCAGGTCCTCCGCGATCGAGGGGGCTGAAAGATCCGTCATCGTTCCTCGATTCGTCGCAGCGCGGGCCACCGGAGTTTCGCCATCGCCAGCTGGCGATTGCCAGACGGCGATGAACCGGCGGTACCTCGCGAGCTTGCTCAGCGTGCCATCAGGGCATCGATGCAACTATGGCCGACAGTCGGCGTTTCCGCCAGCTAGATGGCTCGGGCAGGGTGAGCCGGCGATAGGCAGCACATAACGCAGCGCGGAATTGCCGGCTAAGGGCCGCATATCGGCCGCCCGGCAGGCAGATGTTTGGATACGCCGCGCCTGGACCGGCCGGGTCAGTTAAAGCCAGCCGGGCGACTGGGAGAATGCGAGCATGGTGACCAGAACAAGCTCTGCGCGGCCCGGCGGCGCCGTGCGGTCGCGGCTGAGTGCGGGCTCGGCCGGGTCGATCCTGTCGGCCGGATCGGCCGGGTCGATCCTGTCGATCGGGTCGGCCGGGTCGATCGGGTCGGCCGGGTCGATCGGGTCGGTCGGGTCGGCCGGGTCGATCCTGTCAATCGGGTCGGTCGGCTCGGCAGGCTCGGCTTTCTCGGTCTGCTCGGCGGCAAGCCTCGGCTCGGTACTCTCCGCGCTGTCCAGGGGATCCGTGCTGGCCTGGCGGTCCAGGAGCATCATCGCCGCGCGGCGCGCGAGGCGCGCGATCGGACAGCCCTGACGCTCGCGGCACGCCGACCCGCAACGCCCACGCCGGCCCGCAACATCCAGACCGGCCCACAACATCCACGCCGACCCACAACATCCAGGCCGGCCTGCAACGTCAAGGTGCTCCGCCGATCAGCGGCCCAGCCAGCCGGCCACAACACCCCTGGCCGAACGGGCCAGCCGCCCGCGACGAAGGGGGAGGACGCGGCGCGATCACCCGCGATCAGCGGCCAGCCGGCCATCCAGCCGGCCACAGCGCCCCTGGCCGAGCGGGCCAGCCGCCCGCGACGAAGGGGGAGGACGCGGCGCGATTACCCGCAGTGCCTAAGCTGGTCAGGCGTCGGCGGGCGGAGGATCTCAACCATGTCCTTTAACGGATGGCCTGAAGCGGCACTCGACTTCTACGAGGGCCTGGAATCGGACAACTCGAAGAGCTACTGGACCGCGCACCGTGCCATCTATGACACGGCTGTCCTCGGGCCGATGGCCGAGCTGACCGATGAGCTCGGCGCCGAATTCGGCGCGGTCAAGATCTTCCGGCCGAACCGGGACATCAGGTTCAGCAAGGACAAGTCGCCCTACAAGACCGCCATCGGCGCGATGGTGGGCAGCGGCTACATTCAGCTCTCGGCCAGCGGACTTGCCGCGGGCAACGGCATGTACGTGATGGCGCCCGATCAGCTCGACCGGTTCCGCCAGGCCGTGGCCGCCGACAAGACCGGCCGGCAGCTTGAGCGGGTCGTCGAGGCGATCAACTCCCGCGACATAGCGGTACAGGGGCACGATGTGCTCAAGACCGCGCCACGCGGCTATCCGGCGGATCATCCGCGGATCGAGATCCTGCGCTACAAGGGCCTGGTCGCGTGGAAGGAATGGCCGGTCGAGCCCTGGCTGTCCAGCCCGGCGGCCAGGGACCACGTCGCCGACTTCCTGGTGGCCACCCGGCCGCTCGCCGCCTGGCTCGACGCGAACGTCGGCTCGTCGGAGCTGGAGGCGGCCGGCCGGCGCTGACGGCCGCCTCGGTACCCGGCGTCGAAGATGCCGGACCGCCGCCCGGGCCGGCCCACGGCACGGGCGGCAGCAGCCGGTCCCGCCTCGCGGGAACGCTGCCCGGCCGGTCATGGCGTCTGGCTGGCCTCGGCCGGCCTGGCCGCGCCGGGAATCTCGATCGTCACGACGGCACCGCCGACCGGCCGGTTGCTCGCGGTTGCGCGGCCGCCATGGGCAAAGGCAATGGCCTGCACGATCGCCAGGCCGAGCCCGGCCCCGCCCTCTGACCTGGCCCTCCCGGTATCCGGCCGGCGGAATCGCTCGAAGGCTTGCGGCAGGAAGTCGACCGGGAAGCCGGGCCCGGCATCGGCCACCTCGATCACCAGGTCCTCTCCCGCCGCCCGCGCCGCTACCCGCACCTGCGATCCGTGCGGCGCGAACCGCAGCGCGTTGTCGATCAGGTTGTCGACCGCCTGCCTGATCCGATCGGAGTCGACCTGGGCGACGAGCTCGGGCGGCGCCGCCACGGCGCAGCCGACCCCGGCCGCCTGCGCCCGGACCGCCGCCAGCTCGACGCTGCGATCGAGCAGCGCCCGCACATCGGCGGGCTCGAGCCGCACGATCAGCCGGTCCTCGTCGCTGCGGGCCAGCAGCAGCAGGTCATTGGTGATCCTGGTCAGCCTGGCGACCTCATCGGCGGCATTGCCGACCGCCTGGACGAGCTCCTCGCGGTTCCTTCCCGGCCGGCCGGCCAGCTCAAGCTCGGCACCGAGCACGGCCAGCGGGGTGCGCAGCTCATGGCTGGCGTCGGCGACGAACCCGCGCTGCCTGGCCAGCGCCCCGTGCAGCCTGGCCAGCAGGTCGTTCATCGTGCCGGCCAGCGCGGCGATCTCGTCACGGGTGCCGGGAACCTGGACGCTCGACTCGGTATCCCGCTCGGACAGCGCGGCCACCTCCCGGCGCAGCCGCTCGACCGGCGAGAGCGCGGCCCGCGCCAGCCAGTACGCGCCGAGCCCGCCGATCAGCACCAGCGCCGCCCCGCCGACCAGCAGGCCGATGCTGGCCGTGCTCACCGTGCCGTTCTCCGAATCGAGCGAGATCCCGGCGAGCGCGACCCAGCCGGGGTGGCCGGAGAGCGGCTCGGCCAGCACCCGGACCGGGTCGTCATCCACCGTGGCAGTCACGGCGATCTGGCCGGCCCGCGCCTGACGTATCTGCGCGGGGTTCAGGAGCGGGACGTAACCGGTGTCCGGGCTGGCGCCGCGGACCCTGCCGGTCCGGTCGATCAGCTGGATCAGGTACTCGCCCGTCGGCGCGTTTCCTGGCCGGGCCGAACCGGGCGCCGAGCTGCCGCTGGCCGGAAGGTACTGACCGGCTCCGCCCAGCTGGGTCCGCAGCGCGGCATCGGTCGAGCTGCGCAGCTGAGCGGCGAGCAGGCTGATGAACAGCCAGCTGCCGAGCGCGAAGGCGACCGCCAGGGCCAGCGTGAAGACCAGCGCGACGCGGAGCCGGATCGACACCGCGTCACTCCTGCTCGACCAGGTGCAGCCGGTAGCCCATGCCCCGGACGGTCTCGATGTCGTGACGGCCGAACGGGACGTCGATCTTGCGGCGCAGATAGGTCACGTACTGATCGACGACGTTGGACGTGCCGTCGTAGGCGAAGTCCCAGGCCGCCTCCAGGATCTGGGATCTGGTCAGCACGGTGCCCGGGTGCCGCAGGAACAGCTCGAGCAGCACGAACTCCTTCGGGGACAGCTGTAGCTCGGTCTTGCCGCGCCAGGCCCGCTTGGCCGCCGGGTCGAGCCGCAGGTCGCCCTGGCTCAGGATGGCCGGGCGGGCGCGATCGTCCCTGCGGGCCAGGGCACGGAGCCTGGCGCCAAGCTCAAGCAGGCTGAACGGCTTCACGAGGTAGTCGTCGGCACCGGCGTCCAGGCCGCGGACCCGGTCACCGACCGCGTCCCTGGCGGTGAGCATCAGCACCGGTGTCCAGTCGCCGTCCGCTCGCAGCCTTCGGCACAGCTCGTAGCCGTCGAACCCGGGCAGCATCACGTCGAGCACGATCGCCGCGTACGAGTTCTCGGTGGCGAGCCAGAGGCCCTCTGGCCCGTCGACGGCCACATCCACGGCGTGCCCTTCCTCCTCCAGCCCGCGTTTGAGCAGCCGGGCCATCCGGGATTCGTCCTCGACCACAAGAACGCGCATGATCGCAGGTTACGCACCGATCGATGAGAACACCCCGTGAAGAAGATGTGAGCGGCTCACATCGTCCTCTCACCGTCGTCTTATCAGCCACGGGGCACTGTGGACGTGCGGGACGAACCCCGGGAGGAAAGCGACGATGGAGAACGACCGAGAGGACCTGCCGGAGCGTGTCCGGCTGCCGCGATACGACGAGGCGGCAGCAGCGGCGGCGTACTGGCGGGCGGCAGGCGGCTGGACGCCGGCCGACATGCGGGACCTCAGCGCCCGCCGGACCCGCCGGGCATCCAACTGGACGGCGGCCGCCCTGGTGGCCGGGGTCGCGGTGACGACCGGGTATCTCGCCCACAGCACCGCGCCCACCGCCACGACCCCGGCTCACAAGCACCGTGCCCGCGCGCAGGCCAGGCCGGCGCGGCAGCAGGGGCCTGCGGCGCCGGCGTACGCGCCGCCGCCGGTGCAAGCGCCGGTGGTCACGTCCGGCGGCTCGGGCGGCAGGAGCGCAGGCGGAGGAGGGGACTGATGAGCATCGCCACCCTCACCCGGCCGCAGGAGCCGGCCTGGAGCCGGGTCTGCGTCGGGTCCTGCGCCGTAGCGGCCGCCGACCGGGACGCGCTCGGCACCACCGCGCGCCTGGTGGTCTGGCCGCCGGCGAATCTGCCCAGGGTGCTCGCCGTGGTCGACGCCGTGCTGGCCCGGCTCGACAAGCAGGCCAGCCGGTTCCGCCCGGATTCGGAGATCTCAGCGCTGCACGATGGCGGCCCGGGCAGTTACCTGATCAGCGAAGGCCTGGCCGAGGCGATCGGAATCGCGCTGGCGGCCGCCAGGTGGACCGGCGGCCTGTCCGACCCGACCGTCGGCGGCGCCCTGATCTCGCTCGGCTATGACCGCGACTTCGCCGAGATCGGCCAGCGGGGGGTTCCAGCACAGAACGGCGACCTGGCGGCTTGCGGCACTCCGGTGCCCGGCTGGCAGACGGTCAGGCTCAGCGGCTACCGGCTCACGCTTCCGGCCGGCGTCCGGCTCGACCTTGGCGCGACCGCGAAAGGCCTGGGCGCCGACCGGGCAGCACGGGCTGCTCATGCCGCCGCCAATGACGGCGGCGTGCTGGTCAGCCTCGGCGGCGATGTCGCCGTCGCCGGAATGCCGCCGACCGGCGGCTGGCCGCTGCTGATCGCTGACGAGCACCGGCAGGTCCGGTCCGCCAGAAACCTGGCCGTGCAGGCTGCCCGGTCGGAACGGCGCTCCGGGCAGCCTGCGCCAGGCAAATCAGGGCCAGCACAGGCACGGCCTGGACCGGCACGGGCACGGTCTGGACCGGCACAGGCAGCCGGACGAGCAGACCGGGCCGGGCAGCCGCCCTGGCCCGCCGGTCCGCCAGCCGAGGCGGATCCGGTGACCGCGCAGCAGATCAGGCTCAGCGGCGGCGGGCTGGCGACCTCATCGATCACCTGCCGGCAGTGGGAGCGGGCCGGCCGGCTGCTGCACCACATCATCGACCCGAGGACCGGCATGCCCGCCGAGGGGCCATGGCGGACCGTCAGCGTGGCAGCCGCGAGCTGCGCCGAGGCAAACGCGGCCGCTACCGCGGCGATCATTGCCGGGGAGGCGGCCCAGGACTGGCTCACGGCCCAGGGCCTGCCGGCCCGGCTGGTCGGCCACGACGGCAGCATCCGGCTGACCGGCGGCTGGCCGGCGGCCGACGGCGGCCGGGTGGACCCGCCCAGGAGGAGCCTGCTGCCGGCCGGCCGCGGGCCGGAGCGGAGACGTCCATGACCGCGACCGCTCTTGCCGCCACCGGCTCGCAGAGCCTGTGGCTGGTCTCCCGTGGCAGCGGGCTGATCCTGCTGGTCATATTCAGCGCGGTGATGGTTCTCGGCGTGGCCACCAGGACTGGCTCGAAGTCAGCGAGCTGGCCGCGGTTCGCGGTCGCCGAGCTGCACAGGACCGTGTCGCTGTTCGCCGTCGCCGTGCTGGTGCTGCACGTCATCACCGCGATACTCGACCCGTACGTGTCGATCGGCTGGATCGCCACCGTGCTGCCGTTCGCCTCGCACTACGAGACCCTGGCGATCGGGCTTGGCGCCCTGGCCATCGACCTGGCCGGCGCGGTGCTGATCACCAGCCTGATCCGGAACCGGCTTGGCCTGCGCACCTGGCGCACCGTGCATTACCTGGCCTACCTGGCCTGGCCGTTCGCCTTCATCCACGCGATCCGGGCCGCGCCGTACGACAGCCATATCTGGTGGATCACCTCGATCGAGTGGGGCTGCCTGGCCGCGGTCGCCACCGCGATCATCACCAGGCTGCTGAGCCGTGCCCGGCCGGACGCCACGGGCGCCGGACCGGACGCGGGCGCTCCCGGACGCGGCCCGAGGGCGAGGGCCATGCGCTGAAACGGACGAATCCGAGCACTGGAGGAGCAGCTAACTGAGGAGACACACGCGGATGGACTGGGGCGCGATCGACTCCGGCGGCCAGCGATCAGCCGCTGGCTGGCAGCGCCGCGAGTCGCGGCACCGGCAGGACCCGGCCGGTCCCAGGCCGGCCAGGCCGCCCGGTCAGCTGCCCAGGCTGCTGCCGGACGGCTTCACCGACGAGCCGACTCACCTTGGCGAGCACCTCGCGCGGCACGGGCCGCTCCCGGCCTGGGGCGGCGCCCTGCGGTGGCGCGAGGAGCTGATCGCCGAGGTGGAGCTGGCCGGCCTGGCCGGCCGGGGCGGCGCTGGCTTCCCGACCGCGAAGAAGCTTGCCGCCGTGGCCAGCTCGGGGCGGCGCGCCGTCGTCGTGGCCAACGGGACCGAGGGCGAGCCGATCAGCGCCAAGGACAAGGTTCTGCTGGCCCAGGCACCGCATCTGGTGCTGGACGGCGCGGTGGTCGCCGCGGCGCTGGTCGGCGCGAACGAGGCGATCATCGTGGCGCATTCGGCCGTGAGCGACATCGTCAAGGCGGCTGTCGTCGAGCGCAGGCGGGCGCGGGCCGACCGGATCAGGCTCCGGGTGGTCCCGGCCGCCGATCAGTTCGTGGCGGGCGAGTCGAGCGCGGTCGTGCACTGGATCGAGCGCGGCATCCCCAAGCCGATGGCGACCCGGCAGCGGCTGTCGGTGAGCGGCCTGAACGGGCGGCCGACGCTCGTCCAGAATGTCGAGACGCTGGCGCACCTGGCCCTGATCGCCAGGCACGGGGCCGACTGGTTCCGCGCGGTCGGCACGGCAAGGGAGCCAGGATCGATGCTGGTCACGCTGGCCGGCGCGGTGCGGTGGCCAGGCGTCTACGAGATCGCGATCGGCACGCCGGTCCGCGAGGTTCTGGGCCGGGCGGGCGGACCCTCGGTTCCGCTGAGCGCGCTGCTGATCGGCGGATACTTCGGCAGCTGGGTCGACGCGGAGGCGGCGGCGGCGCTGCCGTTCTCCACCGAGGGCCTTGCCCCGGTCGGCGGCAACGTCGGCGCCGGGCTGGTCGCCGCGCTGCCCGCCAGCGCCTGCGGGCTGGTGGAGACCGCGCGGGTGACCCGGTATCTGGCTGGCGAGTCGGCAGGCCAGTGCGGCCCGTGCGTCTTCGGGCTTGACGCGGTGGCCGGGCAGCTTGAGCGGCTGGCCGACGGGCGCGGCGCCAGCCTGGGCCTGCTGCACCGGTGGATCGGCCAGCTCAGGTCGGGCCGCGGGGCCTGCAAGCACCCGGACGGCACCATCGGCATGGTGCGCAGCGCCCTGGAGGTGTTCAGCGCGGAGATCGACCTGCACGCCGAGGGCTGGTGCACCGGCACCACCGAGGCCGGCGTGATCCCGGTCCCGGCCTGGAGCCAGTCATGAAGGGCAGGACCGGGCACCGGGCCAGGCTCGCCGTCGACATGATCGCCTGCGATGGCCGCGGCCTGTGCGCCGAGGTGCTGCCCGAGCTGATCACCCTCGACGACTGGGGTTTCCCGATCATCGCCCGCGGCGGCCTCCCGCCAGAGCTGCAGGGCCAGGCCGGAGAGGCTGTTCGCCTCTGTCCGAAACTGGCCCTGCGGATCGAGCGGTGACCCTGCGCCTGCTAGCCCTGGGGCTGGGTCTCCTTGGCCGCGGCTGACGCTGCCGCCTGCGGCGGCGGCTCCTGCTGGGAGCGGTTCCAGGATCGCCAGACCAGCCGGTGCACCGGGATCAGCCTCGGGATGTCCCGCAGGCCCGGGATGAACGGCACGAGCAGCAGCAGGATCGTGCAGATGCCGGTCAGGTAGACCGCCCAGATGTCCACGCTGGCCGAGGTGCTGAACGGGTGCACGTGGTACCAGAGCTGGTACAGCCACAGCCAGGGCTGGCCCGGGTAGCTGCCGGTCTCGTTCATGACGCCCCACTGGCCGCCGGTCAGGTGCAGATCCGTCGCCTTGTTGACGTAGTAGGCGCCGTCCGCGATGAACAGCAGCGGCTTGGTGTAGTCGGTGCCGAAGAACGGGTGCTGCGCCAGCAGGTCGGCGTCGAGCGCGCCGCTCTTGGCCATCTTCAGCTCGTAGGACATCATCGCCGGGACCGGCCCGGCCGCCGGAAGGTTCAGGTCGCCGCTGTTGAACGGCAGCTTGAGCGGGGTGGCGCTGATCGCCGTGTCGTAGGCGGACGCCCACTTCTGCTGCTGAGCCGGCGTCGCGCTTGTGTACGTGCTGAGCGCGGTCGCCAGCGCCGACGAGGTCACGGCCAGCGAGGACAGCGGCTTCACGACGAACGTCTGCGCGCCGTTGATCGGCTGGGTGACGCCGGACAGCTTCTGCCAGTTGATCGGCCCGACCTGCTGCACGGCCGCGCTGCCGTTGTTGTAAGGCGGTCCGTACGAGGCAGCCAGGCCGGTCCCGTCCAGCTCCATCGCCGCGGTGTTGACGAAGCCGACCTGGTCGAGCTTGGCCCAGGTCTGCACGGTCAGCGGCGGGTCGTCCGGCGAGGAGAGCACGCCAGCCATCACAAGCACAAGCGCACTCACGATCAGCGTCGCGATCGTGCCTTCCTTGAGAATGTCGTAGCGGCGGCTCGGCCCGCGCCATGGCCCGGCGTCGTCGGCGGCGGCGGCCTTGCGGGCGGCCCTGTCACGCAGCGAGACGCGCTTGACTGGCAGCGGGTGGCTGACGCCGCGGACCCGGACCAGCAGGACGTGCGCGCCTATGATGGCGACCAGCACGATCGGCATCAGCACGATGTGCCACATCAGCATCTGGCCGAAGTTCATCACGTTGAAGAAGGCGCCGACGCCGACGGCGTTGAACGCGTCCTTGCCGTTGGTGGCGATCCACTGCGAGTCGAAGTTCTGCTGCGACAGATAGCCGGTGAAGGCCGTGACGACCGACGCCATGAATGCCACCACGCCGGTGATCCAGGTCATCGCCCGGCGGCCGCGCCACGCGGCCATCCAGAACTTGCCCCACAGGTGGATGACCATGAAGGCCATGAACAGCTCGACGCTCCACAGGTGGACGCTGTTGAAGAAGTGGCCGACCGCGTTGGTGTGCCACCAGTCAGAGCCGCCGAGCGCCAGAGCGAAGCCTGAGGCGATCACGATGCCCAGCGCAACCAGGCTGGCCACGCCGAACACGTAGATCCAGGAGGCCACATAGGCCGGCTGACGGTCGGGCAGCAGCTTCTTGGGCGGCAGCAGCTTGACGACCTTAGTGCGCACCTTAGCTGTCCACATGTCGGCGTCGCCGGGCTCAGGCGCCGCCGCGGCCGCCGTC
>DATNIU010000237.1:0-61079 GCA_035604275.1 Streptosporangiaceae bacterium
CGATGTCGGTGCCGTCCGGGGTGAAGATGTGCAGTTGCGTGTCGGTGGGGCCGGATGGTGCGCATTTGGTGCGGCCTCCGCCCAGGACGAGCCGGTGATGCCTGGCGAGCACGGAGCTGACTCCTTGGGCTGCTAGCGCGCTCTGCAGGTCGGCGAGCAGGGCCGCCCTGCGGCTGGCCTCTTCGCTGGCCAAGATCGGCGGGCGGGTTAATGGCGGGTTGTGTTCGTTCTCGGGCACGGGCTTGGATCTCCTGTCATGTCTATTGCTCTGTTTCTTCGTTACCCCGACAGCCCAATTGACCGAGAATTGCCGGGCATCGGTCCTTGCCGCGCCAGGCTGCGGTTTTGGCGTCGAGGCTGGGCGGCACCGGGTCGGCCGAAGATGTGCCGGGAATCCCGGCCGCGCCGCTTCAGGCATGCAGGTGACGCTAGGCCGCCAGAACAGAAGGCAGGGGCACAGTTTGTGCCCCTGCCTTTCCTGATGGCCTAGTCGAGCAGGCCCACCTTGCCGGCAAGCAGTTCTGCCTGGTGCCGCAGAGGTGCTGCTCCATCCTCAAGTAGCTCAAGCACGATGCGGCGGGCATACCCGTTGTAGCGGATTGTCTCTGGCGCGGCGGTGTATGCATCCTCCAGCGTACGCAAAGCGGAGTCCATGTCGTTGCCGAGATAATGGGCGCGGGCGGCCTCGATAAGGTGCCGTCCTCGTCTGGGCTGGGACGGGATCAACTCAGCGTGGATACGGCGCGCGAGCCTCACGCTCTCGCCGACATTGCGTAGCTCAACGTCCACCGTGAGCGCATGTGCGCCCATGATGATGCGCGAGAAGCTCGTCATGGGGTGGTAGTAGGCAGGGGGGAGATGATCGGCGATGTGCTTGGCCTTGTCCCAGCAGCGCCAGGCGTCTCCGCTGCGGCCAGCCTTGGCGGCGGTGTAGGCAGCCTCAAAGTGCAGCGCGCCGGCCATGGCGGCTAGGCCGGTGTCTGCATCGGGTGCGAGTGGTTCCAGCATGCGAAGCGCTTCTAGATTGACGTGATCGGCTGCGTCCCAGTCGCCGGCGTCGCGGTGTGCCTGGGCGAGCAGCCATGCTGCGCCGGCGATGGTTGCCGGGTCCTCGGATTCCTGGGCGGCCAGCATGGCACGTTCCGCCACGCGCCATAGCAGGTCTGGCGCCGGCTGGTAGGCCAGGTAGAACTGGGACAGGTTGTACGCCTCGGCAAGGATGGCGTGTGCCGCGCGGCGTTCGGTGCCTTGCGTGGCACGGGCAAGGTGCTGGGCGTCGCGGAGCAGGTCGGGAAGGATGCCGCCCAGCACAGTGCGGTGGTCGGGGGCGGAATGGCGCGCGGCCCATGACCGGGCCAGCCGAGCCCGCAGGTGCGCGGGATTGGGTGGCGGGCCGCTAGCGGTCAGTGTGTAGTCGTTGATCGCGGCCCGTACCTGCGGTAAAGCGGCGTGCCCGGGGCCGGTGAACATGCGGATGGGAATCGACTGGTCCCCGGTAAGGTCTGCCAGGTTGCGGATGTGGAGGACTTCGGCGATGCGCAGCAGTGTCGGCAGGCGCGGAGGCTGCAGCCGGTCGGTCTCCACCGCTTTGACCCAACTTGCCGACTTGCCTACGAGACCGCCGAGAACCTCGCGTGTCATGCCCCGACGTTCGCGCCAGTACCTGATGCGCCTGCCGGGGGACAGCGGCGCAGGATCTGGGGGTGTGGTTGCATCCATGCGGGAGTCCTTGCGCCTTCCCTCGCCAGTGCTCGTTGCCAGGTTATGCCGGCCAGCCTTCGGGTGCGAAGCGGATCGGATCGGTCACGCTGCGGGCGACCCGGGTGGGCCAGGACGGGTAAGGATGGAGGGTGCGGGGGAGACCTCAGGGGAACCCTGAGGTGACGGGGAAGGGTGTCCCTGAGGTGTCCCCCGCCCCGGTTCTCGGCGTGAGAGCCCGTAGCGCGCCGATGGTGCCGGGCGCGCGCCGACGCATGGTTGGTGGCGGTTTGGCGGGCCATCTCGTTCGGGGGTGTGGTTCCTCGGCCGGTGCTTCGCGGGTGCGCCTTGTTCGATGACTAGGCTGGGGCTGGCCGGCGGCGCGAGTGTTGTGGGTTGTCGCGTCGCCCTAGACTACGGCCAGATCCGCACGATCATGTTCGCTCGGACCGGCGTGGCCTCAGCCTGGCGCTGGCGATGGTTTGCCGTCGACCATCCGGTAGCTGAGGCTGGTGTTCGCGGTGTTCCTGATCAGCAGGTTCATGAACGTCTCGAGCTGCTGCCGCTGCGCGGTCGTCTTGGGTGCGTGCAGCTTCAGGAACTCCGCCCAGACCAGGATGAGGTAGTGACCCTTGACCAGCGCCTCCTCGATGCCCGTTCCGCTGCCGATCTGGTGCGTGGGGCCGGTCTTCGCCGGGAGCTGGGCGACGAACTCGGACGGCCCGGCGGCCAGGGCGGCCTTGCTCGCGGTCGTGAAGCTCTTCAGGTTGAACACGCCGATGGTGCCCATCATCTTGACGACCCGCGACAGGTAGGTGGCACGGACCTCCTGCGTGCAGCCGGCCCCGCGCACGGCCGTCTGGAGCGTGGCGCCGATCACCGCGCCGTGGCAGTTCTTACCGCCCGTCGTCGCTGAGCGGCTGTAGGTGACGCCCGCGCTGGCGAAGCTGGCCGGGAACAGCTCGGCGCCGCTCAGCGGCAGCGGATCGGTCGCCCGGGTGCCGATGTACAGCCACTTGCCCGCTGGCGGCGTGGCCGACGGGGTGGCTGGCGCAGGGGTGCTCTTGTGCTTGCCGTTAGCGGTCGGATGGCTCGCCGCGGGTGTCCGGCCGAGACCGCTGAAGAGAACCACGGCAACGGCGACGACTATCACGACAGCAGCCCCGATGGCCAGCCGGACCTGCTGCGGCCGTCCGTGACGTCTCGATCGGGGCGGGCCGGCCTGCCGGGCCCTGCCATGCGAGCCGCCAGACCGGCTGCGGGCCGTGGCGGCCGGGGCAGGCGGCTGCCGTCGGGCAGCCGGGCCGGTGCCGGTCCTGGCGCGATCCGCCTGACCGGGCGCCGGGTCCTTGATCGCCGGCAGCGAGTAGTCGGTGTCGAACTCGGTCGGGGTGATCGTGGCCGCGCTGAGCTGACGGGAGGAATTGCCGTAGCCCGCTTCGCGCCCCTCCGCGACGGCGACGCCCGGTCCAGGCGGGGCGCCGCGGTTCCACGCGGCGAACGGCCCGGGCGGGTAGGCAGGGGGCGGGTCGCCGGGAGCCGGCGGGAAGCCGCGGATCACGTTGCTGACGGTCGGCTCGGCCGGCGGCTGGTCGTACAGGTCGGTTCTCGACCAGCTGTGCCCGGCGCTGGTCAGGTCGTCTGACGCCCAGCTGTACCCGGCGCCCGGCAGGTCACCGGCGTCGTCGTATCCGGCACCTGGCTGACCGGAGTCGGCCCAGCCGTAGCCGGAGCTCAGCGGGTCCTGCTCGGCCCAGGCCGACCCGGCGGGCTCGTCCGGTGATGCCCACTCGGGATTGTGACCTGGCTGGTCGGAGGCGCTCCTGCCGGACCCGCCTGCCGCCGGGAAGGCCGGCCCGGCCGGATCAGGATCGGCACCGGCCCGGTCGCCTGCGCTCGAGTACGTCCCGGGGGCGGCGTGGCTTGCCCGGTAGGCCGGAGTGAACAGTGATGAAGCCCCGCCGTTCCCGCCGGTCCGCGGCGACGTCTCAGGACCAGGTGCCCGGTGCCGTCGGCCGGATGCCCCGCTAGGCACCCGTTCCCCTGCATTGCGCATGCGGTGAGCGTACCGTTCTGGCGGACTCGGTGAGCCCGGTAGTCTTGATTGCGACGACCGGCACCGGCGGTGCGAGCCGCAGTTACCGGATGCGATGCGTTATGCCGGAGTCTTTTGCCCTCGCAGGCAACTACCGGTATCCTTGCGTGACGTCCATCTGCGCCGGCAGGCCCGCGCGCCCGCCTGGCGGGCAGGTTAAGCTGCGGCCGGTGCTGCGGATATCCCACGCCGGGCCAGCAGACCGGGCGCGGGCGCAACCATTCAGGACTCACACGCGAAGGCTCATGACTGTGCGCACATTCAGCCCGAAGGCCGCCGATGTCCAGCGACAGTGGCATGTCATCGATGCCTCTGACGTCGTTCTCGGCAGGCTGGCCAGCCACGCCGCCACGCTGCTGCGCGGCAAGCACAAGCCGATCTTCGCGCCGCACGTGGACACCGGCGACTTCGTCATCATCGTCAACGCCGCCAAGGTCGCGCTGAGCGGCAACAAGCTGGCTGACAAGCGGGCCTACCGGCACTCCGGCTACCCCGGCGGACTGCGGTCGGTCGCATACGGCGATCTGATGGCCAGCAACCCTGAGCGAGCCGTCACCAAGGCCGTGAAGGGCATGCTCCCGAAGAGCACCCTGGGCAGGCAGATGCTGACCAAGCTCAAGGTCTACGCGGGCCCTGAGCACCCGCATCAGGCACAGCAGCCGGTCCCGTTCGAGATCACTCAGGTCTCCCAGCAGGCCGGCGCCGGCCGGGACGCGGCTAACTAGCGGCAACACCGATTCTGATTCCCCAGGACTACCGACCCAGGACTACCGACACTGTCGAGCAGGAAGTAAGAGGAAGACACCGTGGCCGAGCCCACTGTCGCGCAGGAGACCCGCGCGGGCGCCTCCGAGGACGGCGCCGAGTACGCGTCGCAGTACACCACCGAGTCCGGTGATGCGGCGGCGGGCACGTCGGCGAAGCCCGCTGCGCGCAAGCCGGTGGTGACCGGCCACGCGCTCGGCACCGGCCGCCGCAAGGAGGCCGTAGCCAGGGTCAGGATCATGCCAGGTACCGGCATGTGGCTGATCAACGGCCGCACCATGGAGGTCTACTTCCCGAACAAGGTGCACCAGCAGCTGATCAACGAGCCGCTCGTGACGCTGGGCGCCGACGGCCAGTTCGACATCGTCGCCAGGATCACCGGCGGCGGAGTCACCGGCCAGGCCGGTGCACTGCGGCTGGGTATCGCCAGGGCACTCATACTCGTCGACCCGTCGAGCCGGCCGGCCCTGAAGCGGCTCGGATTCCTGACCAGGGACGCCAGGATCAAGGAGCGGAAGAAGGCTGGCCTGAAGAAGGCACGCAAGGCGCCTCAGTACTCCAAGCGCTAGCGTCCGGCGGCCGGCTCGGCGGTTGCCGTGGGCCGGCCCCGAGTTCGAGGACGTTCACGCAAAGGCCGGGACCGGGGGTGCTATCCATGGGCCAGCTGTTTGGTACGGACGGTGTCCGAGGAGTTGCGGGCCGTGATCTCAGCGCCAGGCTGGCCATGGACCTGGCCGTCGCGGCTGCCGAGGTTCTAGGCGACTGCGATGGGTTCGCGGCGGCGCGCTCGGCGCACCGGCGGCCGGTCGCGGTGATCGGCCGCGACCCTCGCGTGTCCGGAGAGTTCCTTGAGGCCGCCGTCGTGGCCGGCCTGGCCGGAAGCGGCGTTGACGTCCTTCGGCTCGGCGTTGTCCCCACACCGGCCGTGGCATACCTGACTGAGCGGCTTGGGGCCGAGTTCGGCGTCATGCTGTCGGCCAGCCACAATCCCGCGCCCGACAACGGCATCAAGTTCTTCGGCCGCGGCGGCCTGAAGCTGCCTGACGAGGTCGAGGACGAGATCGAGGCTCTGATGGCACGCGGGGACAGCGGCGGCACCGTTCCCGAAGCGGGCTTCGGCCGGGTCCTTGACGCCGCGGACGAGGCCGAGCGGTACCTGGAGCACCTGCTGGCCACGGTCGGAGTTCCCGCGCCGCGCGGCATCGGCCACGACGCGCGCCATGGGGCGGGGGATGGTCCGCTTGCCGGGATGCGCGTGGTGGTCGACTGCGCGCACGGCGCGGCCTCCCGGCTCGCGCCGCGGCTGCTGCGTGCGGCCGGAGCCGAGGTGATCGCGATCGGCGTAGACCCGGATGGGACGAACATCAACGCGGGCTGCGGCTCGACCAGCCTCGGTGCGCTGCAGAAGGCGGTCACCGAGCACCGGGCCGACGCTGGCATCGCGCACGATGGCGATGCTGACCGGTGCCTCGCGGTGGATGCCCACGGCGAGGTCGTCGACGGGGATCACATCCTGGCCATCCTCGCGCTGGCGCTCAAGGCGGAGGGGCAGCTTGCCGGAGACACGGTGGTCGCCACGGTGATGTCCAACCTGGGCTTCCGGCGGGCGATGCGCGACGCCGGCATCAACGTCGTCGAGACGCCGGTCGGCGACCGATACCTGATCGCGGCGATGCGGCAGGGTGGTTATGTCCTCGGCGGCGAGCAGTCCGGCCACATCATCATGCTCAATCACGCCAAGACCGGCGACGGGATGCTGACCGCGCTGCACCTGCTCACCGTGGCCGCCAGGTACGATCAGCCGCTGGCCAAGCTGGCCGAGGCGATGACCAGGTACCCGCAGGTGCTCGTCAACGTGCACGGCGTGGACAAGGCGAAGGTGGCCGCGTCGGAGCGACTCGCCGCGGCGATCGGGGCAGCGGAAGCCGAGCTTGGCGAATCCGGACGGGTGCTTGTCCGGCCGAGCGGCACCGAGCCAGCCGTCCGCGTGATGGTCGAGTGCGTCGATTCGGGCCAGGCTCAGGCGGTCGCCGACCGGCTGGCCGATCATGTCCGGAGTGCGGGCTGACACCACCGCGATGACCGGCCTGACCGGCCGTTCCGCGGAACCGCGCGCCGCGTCCGGGTGATATGAGGTTACCTGGGCGTACCGGGTCCCGACGAGAGACCGCCGGTCAGCGGCTAGCCTTAGCAGTCATGTGCGGAATCGTGGGATACGCCGGCCACCGGCAAGCGCTCGACGTCGTCCTGGAAGGGCTGAGCAGGCTGGAGTACCGCGGCTATGATTCGGCCGGAATCGCGGTCATCGCCGGAGGCAAGATCGCATGGGCGAAGCGCGCCGGAAAGCTGGGAAACCTGACCTCCGCGCTGGCCGAGAGCCCGCCGCTGCCCGGAATGGTGGGCCTTGGCCATACCCGGTGGGCGACGCACGGAGCTCCGACGGACCCGAACGCTCACCCGCACACCGACTGCGGCGGGCACCTGGCCGTCGTGCACAACGGCATCATCGAGAACTTCGCCGACCTGCGGGACGAGCTCGAGGCGCGCGGGCACATCATGACGTCGGAAACGGACACCGAGCTCGTCGCGCATCTGCTTGAGGACGAGCTGGCGGGAACCTGGCCAGGCGCCGGCCCGGCGGACCGGCAGAGCGCTGAGCCCGGGCCGGCCGGCGGCTGGCCGTCCGATGGCTGGCCGGCGGATGCCGCTGGTCCTCCGCGTCCCGCCGCCGGCTCCCTCGCGGCCGGGATGCGCGCCGTCTGCCAGCGGCTCGACGGCACCTTCACCCTGGTCGCCGTGGACATCCGCGACCCTGACGTCGTGGTCGGCGCCCGGCGCAACTCACCTCTGGTGGTCGGCCGCGGTCACGGCGAGAACTTCCTGGCCAGCGACGTGGCGGCATTCATCTCCTTCACCAAGGAGGCGATCGAGATCGGCCAGGACCAGGTGGCCGAGATCCGGGCCGACTCGGTGGAGGTAACCAATTTCGACGGCTCGCCGGCCCAGGTGCGGGACTTCGTCGTGGACTGGGACGCGGCGGCCGCCGAGAAGGCCGGCTTCAAGTGGTTCATGACCAAGGAGATCGCGGAACAGCCACGGGCGATCGCCGACGCGCTGGTCGGCCGGGTCGACCGGGACGGGCTGCTCGTCCTGGACGAGATGCGGCTGTCCGATGAGGAGCTCCGCGGTGTCGACAAGATAGTCGTGCTCGCCTGCGGGACGTCGTTCCACGCCGGCCTGATCGCCAAGTACGCGATCGAGCACTGGTGCAAGATCCCCTGCGAGGTGGAGCTCGCCAGCGAGTTCAGGTACTCCGACCCGATCCTGACCCGGTCAACCCTGGTGATCGCGATCTCCCAGTCGGGTGAGACGCTCGACACCCTGATGGCCGTCAGGCACGCGCGCGAGCAACGGTCACGGGTGCTCGCGGTCTGCAACGTCAAGGGATCCTCGATCCCCAGGGAGAGCGACGCCGTCGTGTACACCCACGCGGGCCCCGAGATGGCGGTCGCGTCGACCAAGGCGTTCCTCACCCAGCTGATCTCCTGCTACGTGGTCGCCCTCTACCTGGCACAGGTTCAGGGCACTATGTTCGCCGACGAGATCGGAGCGGTGCTCGACGACCTGCGCACGATGCCTGCCGCGGTCGAGGAGATCCTGGAGCTGATGGAGCCGGTCCGCGAGGTGGCCAGGCAGCTGGCGGGTGAGCGGTGCGTGCTCTTCCTGGGCCGGCATGTCGGCTTCCCGGTCGCGCTCGAAGGCGCCCTGAAGCTCAAGGAGCTTGCCTACATGCACGCCGAGGGCTTCGCCGCCGGTGAGCTCAAGCACGGGCCGATCGCGCTGATCGAGCCCGGCCTGCCCGTCGTCGTGGTGGTCCCGCCGCCGAGCCAGCTGCCGGTGCTGCACGACAAGATCGTGTCCAACATCCAGGAGATCAGGGCCCGCGGCGCCCGGACTATCGTGATCGCGGAGCGGGGCGACGCGCGGGTAATGCCGTTCGCCGACACGCTGATCGAGCTGCCTGTGGTGCCCTCGCTGATGCAGCCCCTGGTCGCGACCGTTCCGCTCCAGGTCTTCGCCTGCGAGCTAGCTGACGCCAAAGGTCATGACGTCGACCAGCCACGCAACCTCGCCAAGTCGGTCACGGTCGAGTAGCCGCAGTCCCGGCCATGAGAAGCGCTCACACGACGCCGGACATCAGGGCGGCCGAACGCGCCCTGATGGCCCTGGTTCCCGAGGGCGCGCTGATGCAGCGCGCAGCGGCCGGCCTGGCGTCGGTCTGCGCGCGGCTGCTCGGCCGGGTGTACGGATCTCGGGTCGTGGTACTGGCCGGGTCGGGCGACAACGGCGGTGACGCGCTGTATGCCGGCGCGAGGCTGGCCGCTCGCGGCGCCACCGTGACCGCAATCCCCGCCGGGCCACGGCTGCACGAGGCCGGCGCGCAGGCGCTGGCCCGTTCCGGCGGCCGGATCCTGGCCCGCGCCGATCGGGCGACGAGCCCGGCGGACCTTGCCGAGGCGGCGGCGGTGCTGGCCCGGGCCGACCTGATCATCGACGGAATCCTCGGCATCGGCGGTCGCGGCGGCCTGCGCGAGCCGGCCGCGACCCTGGCCGGCCTGGTGGCGCGGGCGGCCGCCGCTGGCGCGGTCGTGGTGGCCACCGACCTGCCGAGCGGCGTGGACGCCGACACCGGGGTGACCAGCGGCGCCGCGATCCGGGCCGACGTGACTGTGACCTTCGGCACCGTCAAGCCTGGCTTGCTGATCGATCCTGGCGCAGGCCAGGCGGGCGCGGTCGACCTGGTCGACATCGGCTTGCGGCCGCACCTGCCGGCGCCGGCCGTGATCGTCATGCAGGCGGCCGATGTGGCAGCGCTGCTGCCGCGGCCAGGCACCGAGTCGGACAAGTACCGCCGCGGCGTGCTGGGAGTGCTGGCCGGAAGCGAGAGGTACACCGGCGCCGCCATGCTCTGCGTCGGCGGCGCGATTCGCGGCGGCGCCGGGATGGTGCGGCTGGTGTCGGCCAGGCCAGCCGCCGACGTGGTGAGGCAGCACTGGCCGGAGGCGGTCATCACGGTGATCGATCCCGCCGATCCCGCTGCCGGGGTCGGATCGGCTGGCCGGGTCCAGGCCTGGGTCGCCGGCCCGGGCCTCGGCACCGGCGAGGAGGCGGCTGCGCTGCTCGCGGCGGCGCTGGCGACCAGCCTGCCCGTGCTCGTTGATGCCGACGGCCTGACCGTGCTCTCGCGGCACCGGGAACTGCTTGCCCGCCCGGCCGGAGCACCGACCGTGATCACCCCGCACGCCGGCGAGCTTGGCAGGTTGCTGAACGCAGACCACGCCGACATCGAGGCGCGGCGCCTGGAGTACGCCCGCCGGGGCGCGGCCGAGCTGGGCGTGACTGTCCTGCTCAAGGGCTCGACCACGGTCGTGGCAACGCCAGATCCAGCCGAGCCGGTCCTGGTGAACCCGACCGGTACCTCCTGGCTGGCCACCGCCGGCTCGGGCGACGTCCTGTCCGGCCTGGCCGGCGCCCTGCTAGCCCAGGGCGTCGTGCCAGTGTGGTCAGCCGCGGCCGCGGCCGCCTTCCTGCATGGCCTGGCCGGCCGCCTGGCCGCCCGCGACGCCCCCATCGCCGCCGCCGACATTCTCAGCACCCTCCCCGACGCCTTTCGCGTGGTAGACGACGACCTGAAGACCCGCTAGCCCGGGAGCCTCCGGGGTATTCGCGCGGAAAGCGTCAGATCGCCGGGCAATGGGACGCGGATGGTCTTCGAGCCGAGGACCGCCAGGCCTGATCCTCGGCGCGGCGGCCAGGCCGGCCAGGCATGGCCGGCCCGCGCGGTCGTGGCGATCACCTACCTGGCCGGATAGCGGCCGGAAAGGGCGTACCTGAGCAGGGCGACGTCACCAAGCCGGCTAACCTCGGCGAGCCTGGCGGGATGCCGCGCGTTCCATGGAAAGCCGCCGTCGGTGACGAACCGGGGCGCGCTTGAGTCGCCCACGAAGAACGGCGCGACAGCTAGCTGAAGCTCGTCGGCCAGCCCAGCCGCGAGAAACTGGGTGTGCACCGACCCGCCGCCCTCGACCATGAGCTTGCCGATGCCGCGCGAAGCGAGATCGCCGAGCACCAGCCTGAGGTCGATCGGGTCGCCCGCTTCCGCGACATCGGCGACCTGACCGAGACGCTCGCGGGTGCGGTGAACGGCCGGTGAGGCGACATAGACGATCCGGGATCCCCGACCGGTATCCCCGGCCCCGCCTCCGGCTCCGGCCCCGGCTCCGGCCCCGCCTCCGGCCCGCGTGCCGTCGTCGGCCGCTGGTGCCTCGGCTTTGAAGAACTGCGCGGCCGGATCGAGGTCTCCCCGGCTGGTCAGGGTGACCCTCGCTGGCGACGGTGCCAGGCCCCTGGCCACCCGGTCCGCCCGGCGAGCCGGCGATCGGACGAGCAGGCGCGGGTTGTCCCGGCGGATAGTGACAGCACCGACCAGGATGGCGTCACAGCCCGCGCGGACCTCATCGACGCGGTCAAGATCGGCATCGCCGGACAGCAGCAGCCGGCTCTCTGACGCGTCGTCGATGTATCCGTCGATCGACATCGCACAGCTGAGCAGAACGTACGGCCGCTCGCTCATCGGCCCGCGCTCCAGGCGGCCCGGCCGCTGGCCGACGGGCTGGATGGCAACGTGAGCAATATGGCGGCTAGTCCTCGGCGCGGCCGCCGAGGTGGTGGGCGAGGAATCTCTCCGCGGCCGTGTAGAAGCGCATCCGGTTCTCCGGCTTGGCGAAGCCGTGTCCCTCGTCGGGGAAGAGCAGGTACTCGTGCTCGATCCCGGCGGCCTGCATCGCGGCCACGATCTGCTCGGACTCGGCCTGCTTGACCCGCGGATCGTTCGCGCCCTGCGCGATCAGCAGCGGGATCGAGATCTGCTCGGCCCGCGAGAGCGGCGAGCGGGACCACAGGAACTCGGCGTCGGTCTCCGGATTGCCGACCCGGCGGTGGAACTGGGCGACCAGCGGCGTCCAGTACGGCGGGATCGTCTCGATCAGCGTCTTGAGGTTGGAAGGCCCGACGATGTCGACCGCGCAGCAGTACACCTCCGGCGTGAAGGTGGCGCCAGCCAGCGCGGCGTAGCCGCCGTAGGACCCTCCGTAGATGGCGACCCGCTTCGGGTCGGCCCAGCCTTCGCCGACCGCGAAGGCGACCGCATCGGTGAGGTCATCCTGCATCCTGGCGCCCCACTCGCGGTCGCCGGCGTTGACGAACGCCTTGCCGTAGCCGGTCGATCCCCGGTAGTTGACCTGAAGGCACAGGTAACCGCGATTCGCCATCCACTGCGCCTCGGGATTGAAGCCCCAGGCATCGCGCACCCACGGCCCGCCGTGCACGTTCAGCACCGCGGGCAGCCCGCTCCTGGCCTCGCTCGGCGGGAACGTCGCGTAGCCGTGGATGGTCAGCCCGTCCCGTGCGGTGAACGAGAACGGCTCCATCGCGGCCAGCGTGTACTGCGTCAGGGCCGGCCGGTGCTCGAACAGGAAGCTTCCGCGCTTGCCCGCCCGGTCGTAGGCGAAGTACGGGATCGGCCCCGAGTCGTTGGTGAATGCCACCAGCCAGGTGGTATCGGCGTCGTCGGCGCTCTCGATCGACGGATCGCCATGGTGCAGTCCGCGGATCGCGGCCAGGTCGTCGGCTACGGACGGATCGAGCACAACGTACTCGGACCGGTCTTTCATGATGGTGACGATCTGCGGTTCCCTGGTGTCCGAGTGCAGGTGGACGCCGCTCACGTCGGCCGCCGGGTCCTCTGCCAGCACGTCCTCGCGGCCGGTGGCCAGATCGATCCTGACCAGCCTGGCGGTCTCGGCGCCGATCGAGCTGATCATGAGCAGCGACCGGCCGTCCTCGCTGAACGCGACCGGCTCGGTGGACGCCGAGTCCTCGGCCGGTATGGTCATCAGCAGCCGCCATTCGTCGTCCGCGCTGTCCCGGACGAGCAGCTGGATCCCGCCGTCCGGCTGCGGGGCCGCGGCACCGCGTACCACCATCTGGCAGTCGGCTATCCAGCCGAGGTAGCCGGGGTTGGTGACCTCCTTGGTCAGCTCGCCGGTCACCAGGTCAAGCCGGTACACGTCATGCAGCTCCGGGTTGTCCCGGTTCAGGCCGATCAGGACCTCGGAGGGGAACTTGCGCTGCATCGCGACCAGCTGCGTCTGGACGCCGTCGAACGGGGTGAGATCGCGGCGCTGCATGGTCGGCAGGTCCACGTCGTGCAGCCGCCAGTTCTCGTCGCCCCCGGTGTCCTGCAAATAGAGCAGGTGCCTGTTGTCGTGCGCCCAGGCGAACGCCCGGATGCCGCGATCGGCATCGTCGGTCACCACCTGCGCCTGCTCCCAGATCACGCCTGATTCCGGGCTGGCTGGCGCCACCCATACGTTGAGTACGCCATCGCTCGGCGCGATCCAGGCGAGCTGGGTGCCGTCGGGCGACAATCGCGGGCTGACCCGCTCTGGATTACCAAAGAGAACCTGACGCGGAATGAGATCGGCCATGGCTTTACCTAATCATGCCGCCTACCCTGGTTGCGAGGGCTGGGCGTAGCAGTGGCCTGGTGCTGGCAGACTGTGACGCCATGGACGGGCATCCCGAGGCGATCGTCGACCTCGATGTGATCAGGTCGAATGTGGCTGAACTAGTGCGGTACGTCGGCGGCGCCCAGGTGATGGCGGTGGTCAAGTCTGACGGATACGGCCACGGCATGGTCCCGACCGCCGTGGCGGCGCTCGCGGCGGGGGCCACCTGGCTCGGCGTCGGTCACGTCAGCGAGGCCGTGGAGCTGAGGAAGGCCGGCCTGAGAGTGCCGGTGCTCTGCCTGCTCGCCTCCCCTGACGCGCCGCATCGCGAGGCGATCGGGCTCGGCATCGACCTGAGCGCCGGATCGGCGAGCCTGGTCAGGCAGATCGCCGCCGCTGCCGAACTGGCCGGCCGCCCGGCGCGGCTGCACCTGAAGGCGGACACCGGGATGGGCCGCGGCGGGGCGCCGCTCGCCGATTGGCCTGCCCTGGTGGCGGCCGCCCTCGACGAGCAGGCGGCCGGGCGCTGCGAGATCGTCGGGCTCTGGTCGCATCTCGCCTGCGCCGACCTGCCCGGGCATCCGTCGGTCGATGCTCAGCTCGACGCGTTCCGTGCCGCGATCGATCGGGCCGAGCGGGCCGGCGCCAGGCCGCAGGTTCGGCACCTGGCCAACACGCCCGCGGTGATCACCAGGCCAGACTCCTGGTTTGACCTGGTACGGCCGGGCGGCGGGGTGACCGGGCTCGCCACCCTGCCCGGGGGACCTCCGGGCTGGCTGCGGCCCGCGATGACCGTGCGGACGCGGCTCGTGCAGGTCAAGCAGGTACCTGGTGACACTCCGGTCTCGTACGGGCATCGCTACCGCACGCGAGCGCAGACCACGCTCGGGCTGATCCCGCTCGGCTATCACGAGGGAATACCGCGATCGGCGACCAACACGGCGCAGGTCATGGTCCGGGGCAGCCGCTGGACCATCGCGGGCACTGTCTGCATGAACCAGTGCGTCATCGACGTCGGCGACGCCAGGATCTCACCTGGTGACGAGGTGGTCCTGTTCGGGCCGGGCGATCGTGGCGAGCCGACAGCGCAGGAGTGGGCGGACGCGATCGGCACGATCTCCTATGACGTCGTGACGAGGTTTACGGCGAAGATCCCGAGAAGCTACCGTGGGGTAACTGAGGCGGGCTGTTCGGGCGCTGAGGCCGCCGGGGCCGGTCGCCGGGACGGGCGTGATCTGGCGGACGCTCCGAGCCCCGGCAGGCGGGAGGTCTGATGGTCGGCTGGCGGCGGCTGACCGGCGTGGCCGGGCTCGCCGCGGGCGCGGTAGCGGCCGGTGTCGGCGTCGTGGTCCTGGCCGAGAAGATCGCGGTAGGCAGGATCCGGCTGCGGCCCGACCTGGCGGCCGGAGAGGCGTTCGGCGATATTCATGGCCAGCCGATGACGGTGATCGCCGACGATGGCCTGCGGCTGCACGTCGAGATCAGCGGGCCGCAGGACGCGCCGGTGACGATCATCTTCTGTCACGGCTACTCGCTCAACTCCGATGTCTGGTACTACCAGCGAGCCGGGTTCGAGCAGATCGCCCGGCTGGTCTTCTGGGATCAGCGAAGCCACGGCCGGTCGATGAGGTCCGCACCCGAGCTGGTCAGCATCGACCAGCTCGGCGCTGACCTGCACGCGGTCATGATGGCAGCCGCGCCAGGCGATACGCCGGTGGTGCTGGTCGGCCACTCGATGGGCGGCATGACGGTGATGGCGTTCGCCGATCAGCACCCTGAGCTGATCGGCAGCAAGGTCATCGGAGCGGCGCTGATCTCCACCGCCGCATCCACCGTCGATCCGGTGACCTGGCTGCCCGCGCCGCTGCGGCCGGCCGCCCGGCGGGCGATGCCCTCCATGATGACCGGGGCTTCCAAGGGCAGGCTCGCCGAGGTCGTGGAGCGGGGCCGTCACTCGGCCAGCGACATCGCCTTCCTCGGCACCAGGCACCTGGCGTTCGGTGACGCAAGGGTGAGCCCGACGGTCGTTGACTTCCTCGAGCGGGTCATCCGGGCCACTCCGATCGATGTCGTGGCCGACTTCTATGTCGCGCTGGTAGGCCACGAGAAGAGGCACGCGCTGAAGGTGCTCGGCAGCATCCCCGTGCTCGTGCTGACCGGCGACCGGGACCGGATGGTCGATCCTGCCTTCAGCGACGATCTGGCGTCATCGATCAGCGACGCCCAGCTGGTCACGATCCGAGGGGCGGGCCATGTGGTCATACTCGAGCGCCCCGAGGAGGTCAACGAGGCCATCGCCCGGCTGATCGCACGGGCCCTCGCACGGCATGCTGGCGATGGCTGAGCAGCAGGCCGCCGCGGCCATAACGGCGCGGGTTGCCGTGCCTGGCGCTGCCCAGATGCGGGCGCTCGGCGCCAGGCTGGCCGCGGCGCTGCGGCCAGGTGATCTGATCGTGCTGACCGGCGCGCTCGGTGCGGGCAAGACGACGCTGGCACAGGGGATCGGCGCCGGGCTCGCCGTGCGCGGCCCGGTGACGTCGCCGACATTCGTGATCGCCCGCGTGCACCCGGCGCTCCGCGGCGGCCCCGATCTGGTCCACGCCGACGCCTACCGACTGGGCAGCCGGGTCGAGGTGGACGACCTGGACCTGGACGCGGACCTGGACCGCTCGGTGATCGTGGTGGAGTGGGGCGAGGGCCTGGTCGAGTACCTGGCACCCGGATACCTGCGGATCACGATCGACCGGGTCGCGACGGCCCGGCCGGCTGGCCATGGCGCCCGCGAGGACCCCGGCGATGAGCCGCGGCTTGTGACGGTGACCGGGTACGGCGAGCGCTGGCAGGCCGCGGCCGCCGGGCTCGTCCGGCTGCTCGCCGAGCCGCTCGGGCCGCCAGATGAGCCGTCCGATCACCAGCTGCCCGCCGGACGAGCGGTCCGATGACCGCCGGCCAGGCGGGTACCTATCCGTCTGGCCAGCCTGGAGCTACCCCAATTGTTGCGATCCGTCACCCGGCCACACCGTTCACGCCACTAAACTGCGGTGATTGCGATCAGCTTGCCGTCATAACGCACGGTCCGATGCCCGTCAGGGAGGCGCGCCGTGACTGAGCAGGGCTACCCGCCACGCCAGCCTGACCAGTCTGACCGTTCCGGCAGGTCCAGGACGTCACGGGAGCCGGGCCGGACCGGGTGGCAGATGCTCGACGCATTCGACGCCGGCGCCGAGCCCGAGTCCGACCTGCCGCCGTGGGCGGTTCCGGGCGGCATCGAGCCACTGCGCCCGGCGCGCAGGCCGCCGCGCCGGCCCGTGCCGGAGCCGGTCGCCGAGCCGACCCCGGCCGAGGAGCCGGCCAGGGACCGGCCGGGGGTCCGACGCCGGCTGGCCGGCCGGACCAGGGCGGCGGCCGCCCGGCGCCGCCGGTCCAGGCGCAGGCTGGTCTACTGGGGCGGCGCGGCGATCGCGGTCGTGGTGATCATCGGCTTGGTCATCGTCCTGAACCAGCCCCCGGTCGTGCGGAGCCAGTTCGTGACGACTCTGCAGAAGGGCGAGCTCAGCAGCGTGCCCGACGCATGTCACGTGGTCGGCGCCGCCACGCTCGGCGAGTACCTGCCCGGCACGCGCAAGAGCATCCAGCCGTTCAACTACCGCGGCGAGAGTGAGTGCACCTACACGGTCGATGCCCGGCCGGTGTTCCGGGTCCTGAACGTGACCATGCAGGCTTACCAGCCGGCCGGCTACATCCCGGTCGGCAACGGGAACGCGACAGCCAACGCGGCCTACACCTACGGCCGGCAGCGCAGGCAGTTCATCAAGCCGGCCAAGAACACCCCGCAGCCCCCGGCCACCATCACGCCGCTGACCGGACTCGGCCAGGAGGCGTTCAGCGCGCTCCAGGTGTTTCATGTCGGCACCATCACCGACTGGGTGACCGTGGTCGCGCGCTACCACAACGTGCTCGTCACGGCGAGCCTCGAGGCTCAGGCAAGCGGCGGCTTCGGCCCGGTCTCGATCGGCGAGCTGCGAGCCGGTGCCCTGGCCGTGGCCAGGCAGATGATGACCGCCGTGCAGGCGATACCGCCGGTCAGCTGAGCTGCCGCAAGTGCGGTCCGCGCACGCTCCAGGGCGGTGCTGGCCGGCCGCCAGCGGCGATTGCGCCGGGCCTGCCCGCAGTTTGCCTGGCTCGGCCGGCCGTAGCGGGTGACTACGCTGTGACACCGTGCTGATTCTTGCCTTCGACACCGCGACGCCGGCCGTGACCGTCGCGCTGCACGACGGCGCCCGCGTCCTGGCGCAGGAGTCGGCAGTCGATGCCCGCCGTCATGGGGAGCTGCTGGCCCCGCTGGTCGGCAGGGTGCTCGCGGCTGCCGGATTCAGGCCCGCTGACCTGGAGTCCATCGCGGTCGGGACCGGCCCGGGTCCGTACACCGGCCTGCGCGTCGGCCTGGTCACGGCGCGGGTGCTCGGCAGCGCCCTGGCGATCGCCGTGGACGGCATCTGCACGCTCGACGTGATCGCGGCCGAGGCCAGCGAGCGGGCGGCCGGCCGGGAGTTCATCGTCGCCACCGACGCCCGTCGCCGCGAGGTCTACTGGGCGCGCTACTCCCCGGCCGGCGAGCGCCTGTCCGGGCCGGAGGTGAGCCTCCCTGCGCTTGTGCCGGCCGGCTGCCCGGTGGCCGGCCAGGGACCGGTGCTGTACCCCGAGCTGGCCGACCAGCCGATCGGGCCGCGCTACCCGGCCGCGGGCAGGCTCGCCGGGATCTCAGCCAGAAAACTGTCCCTCGGGATTCCGGCTAGCCCGCCTGATCCGCTGTACCTGCGCCGTCCTGACGCCGCCGAGCCTGGCCGGCCCAAGCGGGTGACCCCGTGACCCCCGTGCTCCGCCCGATGACGCCGTCCGACCTTGACCTGGTACTCGATCTCGAGCGTGCCCTGTTCGGCGAGGAGGCGTGGTCGAGGGAGATGCTGACCGGCGAGCTGAGGCAGCAGCCGGCCAGCCGTCATTACCTGGTAGCCGAGGAGGGCGGCGCGATCGCGGGTTACGCGGGCCTGCTCGGCGCCGGCTGGCAGGGTGACGTGCTGACGCTGGCCGTGGCCGCCGACCGCTGGGGCGAGGGGATCGGCTCGGCGCTGCTTGATGCGCTGCTCGCCGAGGCGGCCAGGCGCGGCTGCACCGAGGTCTTCCTCGAGGTACGGACCGATAACGTCCGGGCTCAGCGGCTGTACCGCAGGTACGACTTCGCCGAGATCGGGATCAGGAAGGGCTATTACCAACCGTCCGGCGCTGATGCCCTGGTGATGCGGCGGCGCCTGACCAGGGCAGCGGAGCCCGGCACCGGCCCCGGCCCCGGCCCCGGCGCCGGCGCCGGCGGCGATCGGCGCGGTGCCGGCGCGGGCAGCGGCGAGACCCGCGGCGATCAGGGACAGGCGCGCCGATGACCGCGCCGCTGGTGCTCGGGATCGAGTCGTCCTGCGACGAGACCGGCGTGGGCCTGGTCCGCGGGCACGAGCTGCTCGCCGACTCGGTCGCGTCCAGCGTCGAGGAGCACGCGAGGTTCGGCGGCGTCGTGCCCGAGGTGGCGAGCCGGGCGCATCTGGAGGCCATGGTTCCCGCCGTGGATCGGGCGCTGGCGATCGCGGGTGTCAGCCTGGCGCAGGTGGACGCGATCGCGGTCACGGCCGGCCCTGGCCTGGCCGGCGCGCTGCTCGTCGGGGTATGCGCGGCCAAGGCTTACGCGCTCGCTCTCGGCAAGCCGCTATATGGCGTCAACCACCTCGCCGCGCACATCAGCGTGGACCAGCTGGAGCACGGCCCGCTGCCTGTCCCCGCGGTGGCTCTGCTCGTCTCCGGCGGGCACTCGTCGCTCCTACTGGTCAGCGACGTGACCGCGGACATCAGGCCGCTCGGCGCGACGATCGACGACGCGGCAGGCGAGGCCTATGACAAGGTCGCCAGGCTGCTCGGGCTGCCCTTCCCCGGCGGGCCGCCGATCGACGCGGCTGCCCGTACTGGCGACCCGCACCTCGTTTCGTTTCCCAGGTCCAAATACCGGGACGGCACGGCCGACTTCTCGTTCTCTGGGCTGAAGACTGCCGTGGCACGCTGGATTGAGGCGCGGGAAGCGGCCGGGCTCGCCGTCCCGGTCTCCGACGTCGCCGCGTCCTTCCAGGAGGCGGTCGTCGATGTGCTGACCCGCAAGGCCGTGGACGCGTGCAGGTCCAGCGGCGTCGAGCATCTGGTGATCAGCGGCGGGGTCGCGGCCAACTCGCGGCTCAGGGCGCTTGCCAGGCAGCGATGCGAGGCGGCCGGGATCGGGCTCCGAGTGCCGCGGCCTGGACTCTGCACGGACAACGGCGCCATGGTCGCCGCGCTCGGGGCGGATCTGGTAGCCGCCGGAGCGGCCCCGTCGCCGCCCGACTTCGCCGCGGACTCCGCCCTCCCGGTCACCCAGGTGCACCTCGGCTGAATCGCGACCGCCGCGCCGGACGCGCTGCGGCGCACCCGCCGCGCCGCCCGAGCCGTGCCGGGCCAGGCCCGCTCGCGCTGAGGGCCGGTCGTTCGGCGGCGGACGGGCAGATCGGCCTGTCCTGGTCGGCCGTGGGGCTGTCGTTACCTTGCTGAGGCTCTTGACTGCCTTCGCCGGTCGGGCTACTGTGCGGACTTGGCACTCGATGGTGTAGAGTGCTAACGCGACGAGGATGGTCTGGCACCCGCGACGGCAGGCCCCGTGGTCGCCTCTAGAAGGTAACTCAGCTAACCCTTTCCGTAAGGGGGAGGTCAGATCGTGACGACCGCCACCAAGGTTGTTATCAAGCCGCTCGAAGACAGGATCGTGGTGCGCCCGCTCGACGCCGAGCAGACCACCGCGTCCGGCCTTGTCATCCCGGACACCGCCAAGGAGAAGCCCCAGGAGGGCGAGGTCATCGCCGTCGGACCAGGCCGGTTCGACGACGCTGGCTCCAAGCGCGTCCCGATGGACGTCAAGACCGGCGATGTCGTGCTGTACAGCAAGTACGGCGGCACCGAAGTGAAGTACGCGGGCGAGGAGTACCTGGTGCTCTCCGCTCGCGATGTGCTCGCCGTCATCGAGAAGTAGCGACGCGGGCCTGGCCCGCGTCTGGCGTGCGCAAGCGCGCCATCTGCCGCCCCGGATCGGCCGGTGGCCCCCAGGAGGGCAACTTCCCGTGGTCCCGGCCGGGCCGGGGCGGCGGCATGAACATGACCTGATGAACCCGTGATGAACCTAAGACCTGACGAAGCCCTGACGACAAGACGCTGACGGGCAAGACCATCCGATCACAATCAGCCGAGGTGCTGCATGGCCAAGAGCCTGGATTTCAATGAGGAAGCGCGGCGGGCGCTTGAGCGCGGAGTGGACAAGCTCGCGGACGCCGTGAAGGTGACCCTCGGCCCACGGGGCCGCAACGTGGTCATCGACAAGAAGTGGGGCGCCCCGACGATCACGAACGACGGCGTGACCGTCGCGCGCGAGATCGAGCTCGAGGACGCGCAGGAGAATCTGGGCGCGCAGCTCGCCAAGGAAGTCGCGACCAAGACCAACGACGTGGCCGGGGACGGCACCACGACGGCCACCGTGCTGGCGCAGGCGATGGTGCACGAGGGGCTGCGCTCGGTCACCGCCGGCGCCAACCCGATGTCGCTCAAGCGGGGCATCGACGCCGCCGCGACTGCCGTGTCGGACATTCTGCTGAAGACCGCACGCGAGGTCGTCGAGCGCAGCGAGATCGCGAACGTGGCGACGATCTCGGCGCAGGACGCCAAGATCGGCGCGATCATCGCCGAGGCGTTCGACAAGGTCGGCAAGGACGGCGTGATCACGGTCGAGGAATCGCCGACCATGGGCCTGGAGCTGGAGTTCACCGAGGGCCTTCAGTTCGACAAGGGCTACATCTCGGCGTACTTCATCACCGACCAGGACCGGATGGAGGCCGTGCTCGAGGACACCTACGTCCTGCTGCACAACGGCAAGATCTCCGCGATGGCCGACCTGCTGCCGCTGCTCGAGCAGATCGCTCAGGCACGCAAGCCGCTGCTGATTATCGCCGAGGACGTCGACGGCGAGGCGCTGTCGACCCTGGTCGTCAACAAGATCCGCGGCCTGCTCAACGTGGTCGCGGTCAAGGCCCCGGGCTTCGGCGACCGGCGCAAGGCGATGCTCGAGGACATGGCTATCCTGACTGCGGGCCGGGTCGTCAGCGAGGAGGTCGGCCTCAAGCTCGAGCTGGCCGGCCTCGACGTGCTCGGCATTGCCCGGCGGGTCACCGTGACCAAGGACACCACCACGATCGTCACCGAGGCCGCTGACCAGTCGGCGATCAACGACCGGATCCGTCAGCTCAAGGCCGAGATCGAGGCGTCCACCTCGGACTGGGACAAGGAGAAGCTCCAGGAGCGGGTCGCCAAGCTGTCCGGCGGCGTAGCCGTGCTGCGCGCGGGTGCCGCCACGGAGGTCGAGCTCAAGGAGAAGAAGCACCGGCTCGAGGACGCCATCTCGGCGACCAGGGCAGCGATCGAGGAAGGCATCGTGGCTGGCGGCGGAAGCGCGCTGATCCACGCCGCGGCCTCGCTCGGGGACCTGGGCATGTCCGGCGACGAGGCGACCGGGGTCGCTGTGGTCCGCAAGGCGCTGCTGGCGCCGGGTCGTTGGATCGCGCTGAACGCGGGCGCCGAGGGCGGCGTCGTGGTCGCGGCCATCGCCGACCTGCCGGCCGGTCACGGCTACAACGCGGAGACCGGGGAGTACGGCGACCTGATGGCGCAGGGCGTCATCGACCCGGTCAAGGTGACCAGGTCCGCCGTGCAGAACGCCGCGTCCATCGCCGGCATGCTGCTCACCACGGAGGCGCTGGTCACCGACAAGCCGGAGAAAGAGCTGGCCGAGGCCGGCCACGGGCACAGCCACGGCGGGCACGGTCATTCGCACTAGCGCCTGACCGCGGCCGACGCAGCGGGCCGGGACTCCAGACGGGGTCCCGGCCCGCTGGCATGTCCGGCGGGTGACCGGGCGGGCATCTGTGTCTATGCCATTAATTTCCTGGGCAAATTAACAAGTCATCGCATCGTAATCTCATCGCTTCCCCTTCTTGTGATTAGGCCGTCCCTTTACCTGGGCATCATGTCTTCATGACCGCTGGATGCGCGACGTATACCGTCGGAGGGGGAACGCATGAATCGGCAAGCTGTCGATGGTAGCCCGGCCGCTATCACCGACCTGACCGCGCTGGCAGCGCGGGGCCAGCCGGCCGCCATCGACTTGCTGCTGCGGCAGATCAGGCCCATGGTCGTCAGGTACTGCCGGGCCAGGCTCGGGCCGGTCGCCGGACATCATCAGGTCGCTGACGATGTGGCGCAGGAAGTCTGCATTGCCGTTCTGGACGCGCTGCCGCGCTATCGGGACATGGGCCGGCCATTCGCCGCGTTCGTTTTCGGGATAGCCTCGCACAAGGTCGCTGACGCCAGGCGACACGCCGCGAGGCTGGCCATTCCCACTGAGGACCTGCCCGACGGCCCGGACGAGCGACCAGGGCCTGAGGAGACCGTCGTAGCCGACCTGGAGGCGCAGCGAACCCGTGCGCTGCTGGCGCGCCTGCCTGAGCATCAGCGCGAACTGCTCGTCCTCCGGGTGCTGGCCGGCCTGTCGGCGGAGGAGACCGGCAAGACGCTCGGCATGTCGGCCGGCGCCGTCCGGGTCGCCCAGCATCGCGCCCTGACGAGGCTGCGCGCCATCGCCATCGCCGAGCGCTACGGCTCAAGCGCCTAGCCAGCCCGCGGGGTCCGGGACCTCTGCATGTCCGGCACCGGCCACCAGGTCCGGAGTTCGTCCGCGCGGGCTGCCCTGTTCCGCGGCGAACTCCGAAGACGGCACCGGCCAGCGGTTATCGCTCATGGCGGCCTAGTCGGCCGATGACCCGGTCGCGGACGATTCACCACGCGCAGAACCCCGATCGCGGAGCCCGCGCCATCGAGGTGGCATCCGCCGCCCTCCGACGGCGCCGGCTGCCCCCGCGAAGGTGCTGATATCCCCGCAGCGGACATCATCTGCTTAATTTATGGCAATGCGGCGACGTTGTGCCTAATTTTGGGATGTACTTGGCCTGGCCAGTCCTTTCCATAAGCCTTAAGGCTGGAGAAAGGGCGCCGGGCCGGCCAGCGGATCGTGCACTTAGCCGACTGCGCCCAGGTTTGGACCGATCAGCGCGGCATGTGATAACGGGTCGGCTCGCGACTGGAGGACACGATAGATCAAGATATAATAAAGGGGAGGACAAGGTGCATAGCTCGTTTTTAGTTCTTATCGTGCTGGCCATAGCCTGGATGGGTTCTTACTGGATCTCCCTGCGCCTGCACCCATTCACCAAATGCAGGACGTGCGGCGGGTCAGGACGGCACAAGGGGATGTTCGCCACTCACGGCTCGCGGGCCTGCGCTAACTGCGGCGGCAGCAGCCGGGTGCCTCGGCTGGGGGTCCGCCTGTTCCTCAATCAGTCGACCATGAAGTACCGGCGGTAGCCGCCACGCAGCTAACGGCGCTGCGCCTGGCGTCATTAGGATGAGCAGATCCTTCTCGACCAGGATCCCGGAGTGACATGACCGACGACGCCAAGTTCGGCCCGCCCGCCCTGACCTTCGACGACGTACTGCTGCTGCCAGCCCACTCGCAGATCATGCCGAGCGAGGCCGACACCACGAGCAGGCTCACTCGCGGCATCACGCTCCGGATGCCGCTGCTCTCCTCGGCGATGGACACGGTCACCGAGGCCAGGATGGCCGTGGCGATGGCCAGGAATGGCGGCGTCGGGGTGCTGCACCGCAATATGTCCGTTGACGAGCAGGCGCACCAGGTCGACATCGTCAAGCGATCCGAGGCCGGGATGA
The DNA here is from genome assembly GCA_035604275.1 of Streptosporangiaceae bacterium. Lineage (GTDB taxonomy): Bacteria > Actinomycetota > Actinomycetes > Streptosporangiales > Streptosporangiaceae > Chersky-822. The sequence continues at coordinate 24,025 of DATNIU010000237.1, forward strand.
TCACTAATCCGGTGACCTGCGGGCCGGAGGCGACCATGGCCGAGGTCGACGAGCTGTGCGCCAGGTACCGGATCTCCGGTCTTCCTGTCGTCTCCGGCGACGGCGTGCTGCTTGGCATCATCACCAACCGGGACATCAGGTTCGAGCAGGACCACAGCCGCCGGGCGGCCGAGCTCATGACACCGATGCCGCTGATCACCGCCCCGGTCGGGGTGCCGCGCGATGAGGCGCTGCGTCTGCTGTCGGCGAACAAGATCGAGAAGCTTCCGCTGGTCGACAGCCGGGGCCTGCTCCGCGGGCTGATCACGGTCAAGGACTTCACCAAGAGCGAGAAGTTCCCGAACGCGACCAAGGACTCGCAGGGCCGGCTGACGACCGGCGCGGCGGTCGGGGTCGGCGAGGATGCCAAGCGGCGGGCCCAGGCGCTGATCGACGCCGGCGTCGACTTCCTTGTCGTGGACACGGCCCACGGGCACGCTCAGTCGGTGCTCGACATGGTGTCCCAGCTCAAGGCGAACTCGTCGGCGGAGGTGATCGGCGGCAACGTGGCGACGAGCGCGGGCGCGCAGGCCCTGATCGACGCGGGCGCCGACGCGGTGAAGGTCGGCGTGGGCCCGGGCTCGATCTGCACGACCCGGGTGGTGGCCGGCGTCGGAATGCCGCAGATCACCGCGATCTACGAGGCGGCCCGCGCGGCCAGGCCGGCTGGGGTGCCGGTGATCGGCGACGGCGGCGTGCAGTACTCCGGTGACATCGCCAAGGCGATCGCCGCGGGTGCCGACACCGTGATGCTTGGCGGCCTGCTGGCCGGCTGCGAGGAGGGGCCGGGCGAGATGGTCATGATCGGCGGCGATCAGTACAAGCTCTACCGCGGCATGGGCTCGGTCGGCGCGATGCGCAACGCCGAGCGCGGCGGGTCCTACTCCAGGGACCGGTACTTCCAGGACGACGTGCTGCGCGAGGACAAGCTGGTTCCCGAGGGTGTCGAGGGCCGGGTGCCGTACCGCGGGCCGCTGTCGGCCGTGGCCGGCCAGCTAGTGGGCGGGCTGCGGGCCGCGATGGGCTACTGCGGCACCAGGACCATCGCCGAGCTACAGCAGGCGCGTTTCGTCCAGATCACCGCCGCCGGCCTGGCCGAGGGCCACCCGCACGACATCCAGATGGTCGCCGAGGCGCCGAATTACGGCAGCCGCCGGCTGTAAACCGTGCCCAGCCCGCCGGACCGGCCCGGTATCCCCCTCTCCCGCTCCCTGTCTCCCGCGCCCAGACCGCCGGGACCCGGCCCCGGCTCCCGGCCCGCCAGGTTCGGCCGGGTTGCGCGGCCGCGGGAGTCCGGCCGGGCCGGGGAGCGCGGCTGGCGGGCGCAAGGCCAGCTCGGGACTGGCAGACTGCTGCCGTGACTCAAGTGGAGATTGGCCGCGGCAAGAGCGGCCGCCGCGCGTACGCGCTCGACGAGATCGGCATCGTGCCATCGCGCCGGACCAGGCGCCCGGAGGACGTGTCGATCGCCTGGCAGATCGATGCCTACCGGTTCGAGCTGCCGCTGGTCGCCGCGCCGATGGACAGCGTGGTGTCGCCGGCGACGGCGATCGAGATCTCCAAGCTGGGCGGTCTCGCCGTGCTGGACATCGAGGGCATCTGGACGAGGTACTCCGACCCCGAGCCGCTGCTGGCCGAGGTGGCGCAGCTCGATGACGCCGCCGCGACCTTGCGGTTGCAGCAGATCTACGCCAAGGGAGTGGAAGAGGATCTGATCGGGCACCGGATCGGCCAGATCCGGGCTGCCGGGGTGACCATAGCCGCGCGGCTCTCGCCGCAGCGGACGCTGCGCTACCACAAGGCCGTGATCGACGCCGGCGCCGACATCGTCGTCATCCGAGGCACGACCGTATCGGCCGAGCACGTGTCGAGCCAGGCCGAGCCGCTGAACCTGAAGCAGTTCATCTACGAGCTCGACGTGCCGGTGATCGTGGGCGGCTGCGCCACCTACACGGCCGCGCTGCACCTGATGCGGACCGGGGCGGCGGGCGTCCTGGTCGGCTTCGGCGGCGGGTCGGGCCAGACCACCGCGGCGGTGCTCGGCGTGAAGGTGCCGATGGCGACGGCGATCGCCGACGTGGCAGCCGCCAGGCGGGAGTACCTGGACGAGTCGGGCGGCAGGTACGTGCACGTGATCGCCGACAGCGGGATGACTGGCAGCGGCGACATCGCTAAGGCGCTGGCGCTCGGCGCGGACGCGGTCATGGTCGGCTCGCCGATCGCCCGCGCCACGCAGGCGCCAGGCCGCGGGTACCACTGGGGGAGCGAGGCGCACCACCACGATCTGCCGCGCGGCAGGCGGCTGAGGGTGGGCACCATCGGCACCCTGGAGCAGATCCTGCACGGTCCGTCCACCGTGGCCGACGGCTCGATGAACCTGATGGGGGCGCTGCGCCGGACCATGGCGACCTCCGGGTACTCCGACCTGAAGGAGTTCCAGCGAGTGGAGGTGGCCGTGACCCCTGGCACCTGGCCGGGCCGGTGACCCTCGCCGCGCCGTCCGTCCGGTAGCTTGCTGCACTGTGGCAGCCGATCCGCTCGGAGCAACCAGGCTGGGACCCGCTGAGCGGGTGTCGGCGCTCGCCGCGATGGCCGCCACCGAGCACCAGGTCCTGGTTATCGGCGGCGGCGTGGTCGGCGCCGGGGTGGCGCTCGACGCCGCCACCCGCGGGCTCACGGTCGCGCTCGTCGAGGCCAGGGACTTCGGGTCCGGCACGTCGTCGCGGTCGAGCAAGCTGATCCACGGCGGCCTGCGCTACCTGGAGCAGCTGAACATCGGCCTGGTCCGCGAGGCGCTGACCGAGCGGGCGCTGCTGCTCCAGCGGATCGCGCCGCACCTGGTGCAGCCGGTCTCCTTTCTGTTCCCGTTCACGCACCATGCCTGGGAGCGGGCGTACGTCGGCGCCGGGGTCACGGCCTACGATCTGCTCGGCGTCTCGCGCGGCAGGCTCCGGGGCCTTCCTGCGCACCGTCAGCTGACCAGGAACGGCGCGCTGCGGCTGGCGCCCGCGCTGCGGCGGTCGGCGCTCACCGGCGGCCTGCTCTACTGGGATGCCCAGGTCGACGACGCCAGGTACGTGGTCGACCTGATCCGCACCGCGGCCGGCTATGGCGCCCAGGTCGCCTCACGCACCCAGGTGATCGGGTTCCTCAGGGAGGGTGAGCGGGTCACCGGCGTGCGGGCGGTCGACCTGGAGTCCGGCGCCGAGGTCGAGTTGCGGGCCCAGCAGGTGGTCAACGCGACCGGGGTGTGGACCGATGAGATCCAGGCGATGGCCGGCGGGCGGGGCACGATCAACGTGCGGGCGTCGAAGGGTGTGCACCTGGTCGTGCCGCGGGACCGGATTCACTCAAGTACCGGGATCATCCTGCGCACGCCGTTTAGCGTCTTGTTTGTTATCCCGTGGCGACGGCACTGGATCATCGGGACCACCGATACCGACTGGGCGCTCTCCAAGGCGCACCCGGCGGCCAGCAGGACCGACATCGATTACGTGCTCGGCCAGGTCAACCGGGTGCTCGCGGTGCCGCTGACCCGTGACGACGTGGCCGGGGTCTACGCGGGGCTGCGGCCGCTGCTGGCCGGCGAGTCGGACTCGACGTCCAAGCTGTCCAGGGAGCACGCCGTGGCGCATCCGGTGCCCGGGCTCGTGATGATCGCGGGAGGCAAGTACACGACCTACCGGCTGATGGCACGGGACGCCGTCGATGCCGTGGCGCACGGTCTTGACGGCAAGGTCGCCCCGTCGTGCACCGACCAGATCCCGCTGGCCGGGGCCGACGGCTACCAGGCGCTGTGGAACTCACGGCACGCCCTGGCCAGGTCATCAGGGCTGCATGTGGCCAGGATCGAGCACCTGCTGCGCCGGTACGGCACGCTGGTGAGCGAGGTGCTCGCGCTGATCGCCGCCGATCAGAGCCTCGGCAGGCCGCTGCCCGGGGCCGAGGACTATCTGCGGGTCGAGGCCGTCTACGCGGTGACGCATGAGGGCGCACGCCATCTGGACGACGTGCTGACCCGGCGGACCCACATCTCGATCGAGACCTGGGACCGGGGCCTGTCGGCGGCGGATGAGGTGGCGTCCCTGATGGCCGGGCCGATGAAGTGGAGGTCCAGGCAGATTGCCAGGGAACTGGAGAACTACCGGGCGGCCGTCGCGGCGGAACGGGCGTCGCAGGAGGCCGATACCGATACCGAGGCCGACGCGATCCTGCTCGGGGCGCCCGACATCGTGCCCGTGGTGAGCAACGGCGCGGTGGCGGCCGTAATTGAGGCCGAGGTTTCCGGGCAGTCCAACTAGACTTCGGCCATGGCCGCTCCGCGCGTGCTGTCCGGCATCCAGCCGACCGCAGACTCCTTCCACCTCGGCAACTACCTCGGCGCGCTGCGCCAGTGGGTCGCTCTGCAGGAGACGTACGACGCGTTCTACTGCGTCGTCGACCTGCACGCGATCACGCTGCCGCACGACCCGGCGCTGCTGCGGCGGCGGACTCGGGTGGCGGCGGCCCAGTTGTTCGGGGCCGGTCTCGATCCTGACCGGTGCACCGTGTTCGTGCAGAGCCACGTGCCCGAGCATGCCGAGCTTGCCTGGGTGCTCGGCTGCATCACCGGGTTCGGCGAGGCCAGCCGGATGATCCAGTTCAAGGACAAGTCGGCCAAGGCCGGCCCGGATCAGACCAGCGTGGGCCTGTTCACCTACCCGGTCCTGCAGGCGGCGGACATCTTGCTGTACCAGACCGACCAGGTGCCGGTCGGCGAGGACCAGCGCCAGCACCTCGAGCTGACCAGGGTCCTGGCGCAGCGGTTCAACCACAGGTTCGGCAAGACGTTCGTGGTCCCCGGCCCGTACATCGTCGCCGCCGTCGCGAAGATCGCCGACCTCCAGGACCCGGCGATCAAGATGAGCAAGTCCTCGTCGGCGCCGCAGGGAATCGTGGATGTGCTCGAAGACCCGGCATCCGTCCGCAGGAAGATCGCCAGGGCAGTGACCGACATGGGCTCGGAGGTCAGGGCGGACGACGAGGCCAAGCCGGGCGTGACCAACCTGCTGCGGATCTACGCGGCACTCACCGGCGATGACGTGCCGGCCGTCGAGCGGCGCTACGCCGGAGCTGGTTACGGCGCGTTCAAGAAGGATGTGGCCGACCTGGTCGTCGACGCGTTCGCGCCGATCAGGGAGCGGACCGAGAAGATGCTCGCCGATGAGGCTGAGCTCGACCGGCTGCTCGCGGCCGGAGCCGCCCGGGCCAGCTCGGTAGCCAGCCAGACCATGTCCATGGTCAGGGACCGGATCGGCTTCCTCCCGCCCCGCTAGCCGTTCGCCGCCGCCCCCTGCTCGCGCCCGGAGGCCCGCTACCCCGTTCCCGTGGTCGGCGACCCGTTCCCCGCAGCCTGCGATCGGCCACTTGCTCCCGGGCCAGCTCGCGCTGATCGCGGGAAGTCGGCCGCGGAATCGGGGCTGATTCTCCTCGCTTTCTCCTCGCTGGTGCGATGAGGTGTCCTAGCCGGGTGAGTTCCCGGTAGGCGAGGCGCGCCGCCTGCGCCAGGTGAGTCCGCCGACCATCGTGACGCACAGCGCGGCGGTGACGCCAGCGCCGAGGGCGAGCGTAGGGTCCGGGCTACGAGCATTCTTGACCTGCGCAGCCGCGCTGCCCGCTGAACCTCGCTGCGCTTTCCCTGACTGCGTGCGGGAGGAATGCCTGGCCGCCGTGGCGGCCAGCGGCGGTACCAGGGTCCCGACCGCTCGTACCTTGCCCGCCATCGCGAAACCCCAGTTGAGCAGGCGCTCGGCGGAGGTGATCTCCATCAGCGGCGTGCAGTGCAGGATGGTCACGATCAGCGTCGTGCCATGCCGCCTGGCCATGCCGATGTAGGTCGCCTCGGCCCGCACCGTCCACCCGATCTTGCCGCCGATGCCGCCGCGGTAGCCGGTCAGCAGGGCGTTCTGGTTGACCAGGGTGACTCGCCTGCGCTTCGTCACCGGGAACCGCGCTGCCAGCGTGGAGTCGTACCTCATGAAGGCCGGCATCGCGAGCGCCTGCCTGGCGATCAGCGCCAGGTCATAGGCGGAGACGACCTGCCCGCGGGCTGGCAGGCCGTTCGGCTGCCTGGCGACGACGTCGTAAGCCTGAAGGTGACGTGCCTGCGCGTTCATCAGCGCGATGCCGTTGGCGAACGAGCCGGTGGCCTGGACCAGGGACACGGCTGCGTCGTTGGCCGAGATCATCAGCAGCGCCCGGAGCAGGTCGGCGACCTTGTACCGGTGGCCGGGGACGAGACCGACCACATTCGGCTCGACGGAGGCCGCCAGGCGGGTGGCGACCACCGACGCATGCGGGTTCAGCAGCGGGATGGTCGTGATCGCCGTGAGCACCTTCAAAGTGCTTGCCGGAGGGAACAGGCCGTGCGGGTCCCTGGCGGCGAGAACCTTCCCGGTACCCGCGTTAGCGATGACGTACGCGGAGGCGGGTACCGCAGGCAGCCGCCTGGAGTGGCGCGACGGATAGTTCACGACGATGCCGCGCCCCGCCAGCCGTCGCCCGCCGACGTCACGCCTGGCAGTCCGCGCTGGGTGAGCCGCTCGCGCCGCTCCGGCTGCGTGGCCGCGGCCAGCCGCTGACGCGGCACCGATCGCGGGCGCGGCCCCGGCCAGCATCGCCAGTCCTGCCGTCACAGAAGCTGTCACGATCGGTGCCAGTACTGTGACCGTCCTTCGACCCGCCGTCGTTCGAGCTGTGGAGTGCATTTCCGTCCCTGATCTCGCCAGCGCCCGTCGGTCGTCTTCGACCGCCGTGCAGTTCTCGGAGGCTGCGAGCCAGCCAGCCTATGTGCGCCCCGGTGATGATCAATGACGTGACGCGCTGTGACTCTCCCCACATCAGGGCTCAGTCACTCACGCCATAATCTGGTTCTATGACGCGCATATCGGAGTCAGGGGAACCCATCGAGCCCGTCTACGGGCCAAAGGCACTGCAAAATTTCGACCCGGACCGGGACCTGGGCGAGCCGGGAGGTTACCCGTTTACTCGAGGCGTGCACCCGACTATGTACGTGGCCCGGCCCTGGACAATGCGACAGTATGCGGGCTTTTCGACTGCGGCCGACTCGAATCGCCGGTACCAGCAGCTGATCGCGGCTGGAACCACCGGCCTGTCGGTCGCCTTCGACCTGCCGACCCAGATGGGCTACGACTCCGACGCACCGCAGGCCCGGGGCGAGGTCGGCAAGGTCGGCGTGGCGATCGACTCGATCGAGGACATGCATGTGCTGATGCAGGGGATCCCGCTCGGGACGGTGTCCACCTCGATGACCATCAACGCCCCCGCGGCTGTCCTGCTGCTCCTCTACGAGCTCGTGGCCGAGGAGCGGGGGGTAGCCGCCGCAGACCTGACGGGAACCATTCAGAACGACATTCTCAAGGAATACATCGCCCGCGGCACGTATATCTATCCGCCGGGTCCGTCGTTGCGTCTTGTGGCGGATACGTTTGCCTACTGCGGCGAGCACATCCCGCGCTGGAATACGATCTCGATATCCGGATACCACATGGCCGAGGCGGGCGCGACGCCGGTCCAGGAGATCGCTTTCACCCTGGCGAATGCCAAGGAGTACGTGCGAGCGGCAATGGCGGCGGGGCTGGCGGTGGACGATTTCGGGCCGAGGCTCTCCTTCTTCTTCGTGGCCAGGACCACGTTGCTCGAGGAGGTTGCCAAGTTCCGGGCGGCCAGGTGGCTCTGGGCGCACATCATGCGGGACGAGTTCGGCGCGGTCGATCCGCGCTCGCAGATGCTGCGGTTCCATACCCAGACCGCCGGCGTCCAGCTGACCGCGCAGCAGCCGGAGGTGAACCTGGCCAGGGTGACCGTGCAGGCGCTGGCCGCCGTGCTCGGCGGCACACAGTCCCTGCACACCAATGCCTACGACGAGGCGATCGCGCTGCCAACCGAGAAGGCTGCCCGGCTTGCGCTGCGGACCCAGCAGGTGCTCGCCCACGAGACGGACCTGACCGCGACGGCGGACCCGCTGGCCGGCTCGTATGCCATCGAATCTCTGACCGCGGACATCAGGGACCGGTCCAGCGAGCTACTCGGGCACGTCGAGGAGATCGGCGGTGCGGTCGCCGCGATCGAGCAGGGTTTCCAGAAGGGGGAGATCGAGCGCTCGGCGTATCAGTTCACCCAGCAGATCGATGCCGGGGAACGGGTTGTCGTCGGGGTGAACAGGTTCACCATCGCCAGCGAGGACAGCTACGCGCCGCTCCGGGTAGATCCGGCCATCGAGGAGCAGCAGGCGGAGCGGCTCGAGGAGCTGAGGCAGCGCCGGGATGCCGCGGAGGTGTCGCGCGCCGTCGATGGTGTGAAACGTGCCGCGGCGGGCAGTGCGAACGTGCTCTACCCGCTGCGAGAGGCGCTGCGGGCCAGGGCCACAGTGGGTGAGGTGTGTGATGCGTTGCGCGATATCTGGGGCGTGTACCTGCCCGCTGATGTTTACTGACTCAACGGAATGGCGCGGTCGGTACGTCCGGCCGGTTAGTGGTGCCAGGGAGACAATCGGGCAACGTCAGCGTGTGCCAGCGGCGGGCGCTACGATGTTTATCTGTACCTGAACGCGTCCCGCGCAGTAGTGGCGAGACGTAATGAGGACACCTCTGCGGCGCCATGCCGAACGGGAAGCAGCAGTAGTCGCGGCGTGAGCGCGGGATCCAGACCATCGACATCCTGACCACGTCGATAAATGCGGTGAGAGCATGACGATTCGCTTCGTCATTGCGCTCGCCGGGGATCTGCCGCTCTTCCCGTCGCTGAGCACATCAGGATCGCCGCGGTGACAACACGACACGACAGCTTGAAGGACCGAATGGAAACGCTCCCTGCCGGAGTGATCCGGGACATCGACCGGGGGCGCTGCGGCGCGGGTCGCGCTCGGACTCGCGGCGTGACAGGGAAGACGATGCCCGGCCGCCCGGACCGGGGCGTCATCGGTGTTCAGGACCTCTGGTCCAGCGCGGACCAGGACGTTATCAGCGGGGAGGCTGCGCATGGCTGAGCATGATCTCGAGAGGGAGCTCGACGCGTTCCTGGCCGGACACGACGCCGAGCTGATCGAGTTCCGCAGAGACCTGCATGCGCATCCCGAGACCGGCTACTCCGAGTACCGGACGACTCGCAGGATCGCGCTCCGGCTAGAAGCGGCCGGGCTGCGACCGTCCATCTTGCCGAAGGGCACGGGCCTGATCGTGGACATCGGCGCCGGCGCCAGCGACGAGCCGATCGTGGCTCTGCGGGCGGACATCGACGCGTTGCCCATCACGGACGAGAAGAACGTCCCGTACCGCTCGCAGACCGCGAACGCCTGCCATGCCTGCGGACACGACGTTCACGCCTCGATCCTGCTCGGAGTTGGCCTGTTCCTGGCGCAGGCCGACGCCGCCGGGGCGCTGCCGGGCAGGATCCGGCTGATCTTCCAGCCGGCCGAGGAGCTCGCGGCCGGTGCGCTCGATGTGATGGCAGCGGGCGGCCTCTCGTCCGTCGGCCGGATCTTCGCCCTGCACTGCGCACCGAGGCTGGACGTCGGCACGATCGGCACCAGGATCGGCCCGATCACGGCCGCGTGCGACAAGATCACCGTCGGCGTGACCGGGCCGGGCGGGCACACCGCACGGCCGCATCTGACCGCCGACGTGGTCTACGCGCTCGGCAAGATCATCACTGAGCTGCCAGCCGCGTTGTCCCGGCTGATCAATCCAAGTTCTGGCCTGAGCCTGGTCTGGGGGATGGTCAGCGCGGGCACGGCAGCCAACGCCATTCCCGATTCCGGCATGGTCGAGGGAACAGTGCGGTGCCTGGACGACCGCACCTGGCATGCCGCGCCCGACATGCTCAAGGCACTGGTGGAGTCGGTCGCGAGCGCCTACGGGGTGGTAACCGATGTCAGGTACCAGCGCTGTGTGCCCCCGACCGTGAACGAGCCGGTGAGCACCGCGATCGTCGAGATGGCTGCCGAGCGGATGCTCGGCCCCGGCGCGGTGACCTCAGTGCCGCAGAGCCTGGGCGGTGAGGACTTCGCCTGGTTCCTTGAGTCTGTCCCTGGCGCGCTGTTCCAGCTGGGCACCCGGAGGCCGGGGTCGGTCGACGACTTCGACATCCACCAGCCGACGTTCGACGTGGACGAGCGCTGCATCGCGGCGGGTGTGCGGCTGATGACCACGATCGCCCTGACCGCGATCGGCGCTGACGGCAGGCCCGACGCCGTTGGCGGTACGATCGGCGGTGCCGCCCTGGCCGGCGCATGATCATTTCGTTCCGCCGCGGGATGGGTGACGGTCGGCAGCCACCGCCAGGTCCTCCGGCGGTCGCCTAAATGTCGGATCCGGCGGAAGCGCATATTGTGGAAGTCGCGAGCGCCGGAGTGCGGCGCCTCCCGAACGAACCGGAGTGCACCTCAACGTGTCCGCACCGAACGAGCAGGCTAGGTCGGCTGCCGTTCCGCCGAGTTCGGTCGGCCGCATCAAGGCCGACGGCAGGCGGATCTACCGGCTTGTCTCTCCGCTGATTATCTGGTGGACCTGGGTCGGCGTGGTTGCTCTCGGCCTCGGCGACCTGGCCATCCAGGGCCATAACTGGATCTCACTGAAGTTCGGCCTCGGCCTGCTTGCGACGACCGGTGCTGTCTATGCCTGCACGCTGTGGCCGAGAGTGATCGCCGATGACGACGGCATCACCGTGCTGAATCCGATCCGCCAGTTCCGCGTCCCCTGGGGTGCGGTCAACGGCATCTTCCTGGCTGACTCTGTCGAAGTGGTGTGCGCCAGGCTGGCGCCGAAGAGCGACAAGACCGTGTACAGCTGGGCGCTGTCGTCCCCGCGCCGGGCCAGGGCGCGGGCGCAGTTGCGGGGCCGGCACTGGGACCGGGGCAGTCGCAATCGCCCGTCAACCTACGACCGGCTCCCCGAGGCGGCTAAGAGCGTGGTCAAGCTGACCCCTGCCGAGATCATGGCCAGGGAGCTCGGGCAGTTGTCGGAGCAGGCGCGATCACGGTCGACCGGCACGACGGCGACCGAAGGCGTGGTCATTGGGCTGGCGGCTTCGGCGGCCGACTCCCAGGCGGGCGACCCGGGGACGGACAGCCTTGGGCCGGCGAGCCACGGCGGCCCTGGCGACGTCCTGTCCGTCCGGTGGGCCTGGCAGCCGCTGGCGGCGTTTCTCGTGCCTGCGGCTGCCTTCGTCGTGGTGCAAGTGGTCCGATAAGCGCCGGCGCCGCGATCACGGCGGGCTAGGTGCCGGTGCCGGCCGCCCCGCGCTGGCTGCCCCGTGCTGGCTGCCCCGTGCTGGTCGCCCCGTGCTGGCTGCCCCGTGCTGGTCGCCCCGTGCTGGTCGCACAGCGTGGACCGACCGCTGCTAGCTGCCTAGGGAGGTGCACGGCCGGGTGCGCAGCCAGGTCACGTAGTCCTCAGGGGCGCCGGCCGCCTCCGCGGCGTCGGCCATGATGCCAAGATAGCGAGCGGACGGCAGGCCGCCCTCGTAGTCGTTGAGCACGTACAGCCACGCGAGCGTGTCGCCTTCCAGGGTGGCCACTCTGACGTTCAGCTTGCTGTAGTAACCGAGAGTCGCACCGTCCCAGCGATCTAGTGCGAGCTCATCGCTCTCGGAGACCTCGTAGAGCACCACGAAAACGCGCTCTCCGGACTCCTCGACCACCATCGCCAGGGCGCCTTCCCAGCCGAGATCCGCGCCGCCGAAGGTTAGCCGCCATCCTTCCAGCCAGCCGGTTCCGGCCTGGGGTGAGTGCGGGCAGCGCTCGGCCATCTGCGCCGGGTCCATGTTGCTGCCGTATGCCGCGTACAACGCCACGGTTGATTAGCGTACGAGGCTGCGGGGACTCCAGCGTCAGGTTTGGTCTCGGTGTCGGGACATCTTCGAGTGCGCCTGCTGATCGAATAACCGTGCCGGAGACCAGTCGCCCCAGGCGGGCAGGTGGATCAGACCGATCGGGCGGCGTTTCCGGGCAGGTAACCAGCCGCAGCCTGGCGGCCGGATCGCCGCGCAGGCGACGGCCGGGCGGAACGCAACCGCTGGCGGATCACCTACTCCAAGAACGATGGCCCGGCCGGTGCCTGTGGGCTGACGGCCGGCCTCCCAGGACGATGGCCCGGCCGGTGCCTGCCGGTTGACGGCCGGCCTCCCAGGCGAAGGCGGGCGGCCGAACCGCCTGGGTGATGCGACAGAATGAGGCCTCGTGAGTCAGCCGCGCACGCGCATCGTCATTGTCGGCGGAGGACCGGGCGGATATGAGGCCGCTCTGGTCGCCGCCCAGCTCGGTGTCGAGGTGACGGTGATCGAACGGAGCGGGCTCGGCGGCTCGTGCGTGCTCACCGACTGCGTGCCGTCGAAGACGCTGATCGCCACCTCCGGCCTGATGGCGGCGCTCGAAGGTGCGCATGACCTGGGCATCAGGTTCGGAGGCGAGCCCGGCGCCGCGTCCGACGTGGCGCCCGGGCCAGGTTTCCGTGCGGGCCCGGTGCCTGAGCCAGGTTCTGGGGTGGCTGCGACGCCAGGAGCGGGTTCCGTGGGAGGAGGGGTGCCGGGGCAGGGTTCCGGGCCAGGCGGGGTGCCGGGGCCGGGTACGGACAGAAGCGTGACGGCGGAGCCGGGCAGCGGGGTCGGCGTGGCGCCCGGGCCAGGCACCGGAGCGGACTCGGCGGCCGCCGCCGGGGCGCCATGGCGGCCAGCGTCGCACGCTTGCGTCGATGCCGTCAGGCTGAACTCGCGGATCATAGAGCTGGCCAGGGCCCAATCGGCGGACGTTGCAGCCAGGCTCGCTGCCGAGGGCGTTGAAGTCGTTGCTGGCGTAGGCCGGCTCGCCGGGCCAGGCCTGGTAACGGTCGGTGAGCGGGAGATCCGGGCGGACACCGTGCTGATCGCCACCGGCGCGCAGCCGAGGGTACTGCCTGGAGCAGTCCCCGACGGGGAGCGGCTGCTGACCTGCAGGCAGCTCTATGACCTGGACGAACTCCCCAGCGAGCTGGTCGTGGTCGGTTCCGGCGTGACGGGCGCCGAGTTCGCCAGCGCGTTCGTCGCGCTCGGCTCTCGGGTGACCCTGGTGTCGTCACGCGAGCACGTCCTGCCGAACGAAGACACCGATGCCGCCATGGTCGTCGAGGACGTCTCACGGCGACGCGGGATGACGGTGCTGAGCCGATCTCGCGCCGTCGCTGCCCGGCGAACGGCGGGCGGGGTCGAGATCGAGCTGGATGACGGCAGGATCGTCGCCGGCTCGCACTGCCTGCTGACGGTCGGCATGGTGCCGTCGACCGGCGGTATCGGCCTTGAGCAGGCCGGCGTCGACGTCGATGAGCGAGGGTTCATCACGGTCGACCGCGTGTCCCGGACGTCGGTTCCCGGCGTGTACGCGGCTGGCGACTGCACCGGGGTGTGGATGCTGGCATCGGTCGCCGCGATGCAAGGCCGGATCGCCATGTGGCACGCGCTTGGCGAGGCGGTCCAGCCGCTGCGGCTGGGTCACGTCGCCGCGACCATTTTTACCGAACCCGAGATCGCGACAGTTGGCGTGAGCCAGCAGGACATCGACCACGGTGTGGTCGGGGCTCGGGTGGTGAAGCTGCCGCTGGCTACTAACGCCAGGGCCAAGATGGAAGGGTTCGAGGATGGCTTCGTGAAGCTGTTCGCACGGCGGAACAGCGGGATCGTACTCGGCGGCGTGGTAGTCGCGCCGCAGGCGAGCGAGCTTATTCTCGGAGTCTCGCTGGCCGTCGAGCAGCAGCTGACCGTAGACCAGATCGCCCACACATTCGCCGTCTACCCGTCCCTGTCGGGCAGCGTCACGGAGGCTGCCCGACAGCTCATGCTCCCCGCCTAGCCCCGCGACATAGCACGGATTACGTGGCCACATTTCTCATATAACGGGCGTTCACATGACTGAAATCCGTGCTAAGTGCGATTGCTGCCCTGCTGTTGCCTGCCTGCTGTGGCCTGTGTTGTCTCAGTGGCGAGCGGGTGACGACGCATGGCGTCGTTGGGTTCGGTGGCCCGAGGCAGCTGCGACGGGTGGATTGCACTGGTGTGGCTGATGGTTGGGCTGCGGCTGCAGTGCTGTAATGGGTGGTTTGGGTGGGTCGGACCGCGGCTGACAAAGCTGTGATCGGTGGTTTGGGCGGTCGGACCGCGGCTCACAGGGCTGTGATCGGTGGTTTGAGTGATCGGACTTTGGCGGACAGGGCGGTTTGAATGGTCGGGCAGGGGCGGACAGGGTCGTTTGGATGGTCGGCTTCGGGGGGCAAGGTTGCGCTGGTGTGGTTCTTGAGGCGGTCGGGCTTCGGGCGGTCGGATTTCGGGCGGTCGGGGAATCAGTGCGGCGGGTGGCCTAGGTCGGGGTCGTCGGGGACCTCCAGGCCGTGCTGGCGCAGCCGGGATGCCCGGAGGTCGTCGGCGTAGGCGGTGGTCGTGAAGATGCTGCCGGCCAGGATCAGCACGACCATCATGGTGGCCAGCCAGGCGGGAGCCGGCAGCAGGACAAGCAGGACGACCACGATGATCACGCAGAGCGGGACGATGATCGCCAGATGCCGCAGCACAGTCCGGAGCCGCCAGCCGGCGTCCATCAGCTCGTGCCTGACCCAGTCGGTGTTCTCCTCGGGAAGCCGGAAGCCTGCCGCGAAGCGCAACCAGCGGATCGGACTCGGGTCGTCAGCCAGTCGCGCCATCCGGCTCCTCAGTCCGCGATCCGGCAGATGATCTCGCCGGCCGGGACCGTCTGCCCGACCTGAACGGCCAGGCCAAAGACTGTGCCGTCCTTGTGCGCCGTCAGCGGCTGCTCCATCTTCATCGCCTCGAGCACGACCACGGTCTCGCCCGCGGTCACGTGCTGGGCATCGGCCGCAACGATCTTGACGATGGTGCCCTGCATGGGGCTGACCAGCGCATCACCGTCGGCTGTGCCGCCCCCGGTATGGCCCGAGCCGCGGCGCGCCCGGCCGCTGCCTGCCCGGCCGCTGCCTGCCCGGCCAGCGGACCCGCCAGAACTGCCGGGCCAGCCAGCGCCGCTGGGCCCGCCTGCGCCGGTCATCCCGAGTCCGGCGGGTACCACCACTTCGAGTCGCTTGCCGCCGACCTCAACAACGATCCGCTCGCGCCCCCCCGCCGAGTTATCGCCGGAAGCCCGGTCACTGCCCGCGCCTAGATCCGCCCGGTACGGTGGCAGATCGGCGGCGAACTCGGTCTCGATCCACCGGGTGTGCACGGCGAACGGCTCGCTGATGAACGCCGGATCGTCGACCAGAGCCCGGTGGAACGGCAGCACGGTCGGCATGCCGGCCACCTCGAACTCGGCCAGCGCGCGCCGGGCTCGCTCCAGCGCCTGGCGCCGGTTCGCGCCGGTGATGATCAGCTTGGCGATCAGCGAGTCGAATGCCTGCGGCACGGTCATCCCGGTCGCGTAGCCTGCGTCCACCCGGACGCCAGGCCCGGCTGGCAGCCGCCACGAGGTAAGCGTGCCTGGCGCCGGCAGGAATCCGCGGCCGGGATCCTCGGCGTTGATGCGGAACTCGATCGAATGCCCGCGCAGGTCGGGGTCGGCGTACGACAGTTCCTGGCCGTCAGCGATCGCGAACATCTCGCGGACCAGGTCGATGCCGCTGACCTCCTCCGTCACCGGGTGCTCGACCTGAAGTCTGGTGTTGACCTCAAGGAACGACACCGTCCCGTCCTGGCCGATCAGGAACTCGCAGGTACCCGCGCCGACATAGCCGGCCGCGAGCAGGATCGCCCTGGAAGAATCGCGCAGCAGCGCCTCCTGCTCCTCGGTCAGGAACGGAGCCGGCGCCTCCTCGACCAGCTTCTGATGGCGCCGCTGTAGCGAGCAGTCCCTGGTCGAGACGACCACGACATGGCCGTGGGCGTCGGCCAGGCACTGGGTCTCTACGTGCCTGGGCCGGTCGAGGTAACGCTCGACGAAGCACTCGCCCCGGCCGAACGCCGCGATCGCCTCCCGGACGGCGGACTCGAACTGCTCGGTGATCTCATCTGCCCAGCGGGCCACCTTGAGCCCGCGCCCGCCGCCGCCGTAGGCGGCCTTGATCGCGATCGGTAGTCCGTGCTCCTCGGCGAACGCCACAGCTTCGGCAGGACCGGCGATCGGTCCTGCGGTGCCGGCGGCCAGTGGCGCGCCGACGTCTCGGGCGATCCCCCGCGCCGCGATCTTGTCGCCAAGCGATTCGATCGCGGACGGCGGCGGGCCGATCCAGGTCAGCCCGGCGGCGATCACCTCGCGGGCGAAGTCCGCGTTCTCCGCCAGGAACCCGTACCCGGGATGCACGGCGTCCGCGCCGGCATCCGCCGCCACCTTGAGGATCTTGCCGATGTCCAGGTAACTGTCGGCGGCGGACAGACCGCCCAGTGCATAGGCCTCATCGGCGATGGTGACGTGCAGGGCATCCAGATCTGGCTCGGCATAGACGGCGACACTGGTCAGCCCGGCATCACGGCAGGCGCGCGCCACCCGGACCGCGATCTCGCCACGGTTAGCTATGAGGACCTTGCGCACGATACGGCTCCTTCTCAACTGCCAGGAGTCTAGTGAGCCCCGCTCCGAGCAGCCCAGAGGACCAGGCTGCTTGCCGCTCCGGGTCGCGCTTGCCGAGCGCCTTGGCACCGAGCTGATCACCGCGAACTCCAAACTCCGCGAGCGCCTCGGCCACCTCGGCTGGGTGCTTGGGCTTGAGGAAGGCTGAGATCTGCCCCGTGGCTACTCCGGCAGGGTGCTGCGCCGCCAGCCGCCTGGGCCGACCGCGATCGGCTCGCGCAGTAGCCGCGATCTGTCTGACCAGCCGGAACGGCTCGCAGACGCCGATGCCGCTCCATCGGCCAGTGCCGCACCGGCCCGAGCGCGGGCGGCCAGTACAGCGATCACTGTCACGACGGCCGCGATCTCGGCTCCCGTCGGGTTTCCCAGCACGACCGACAGCACCGGAGCCCGGCCTTCGTCGGCCTCCGCGCCCTGACCGGACTGGCCAGGGAGAGTCGGTGGAGTGCCTGATCCCGCGAGGCCGGGCTGGCCGGGGCTGGCCGGTGTGGCTCCTGAGCTGGCTGGGTTCGGCTGGGCGGGGAGGGCTGGCGTGGCTGCGGTCGCGCTGGGCTGGGTGGCCGGGCTGGCGTTAGTGGCTGGGCTGGGCTGGGCGGTGGCTGCTGGCGAGCCGTGCGCTGGGGAGGGTCCGGCGGACGGGATGGCGGTGTGCGATTCGTTATGCATGGGAGCTGAATTTCTGGGTGGCACGAGCGGCATCAGGGCTTTGACTTGCTGACGCCGACGCCGAACTGGCGGTGCACCCGGGCCCAGAACGCGTCCCTGAGCCACTCCCGCGCCTCCTGGTAGGAGCGCAGCGAGAGCCCGAGTTCCTTCTCGGCATCGACGAGCAGCTCTTTGTCGATGACCGGAGGCAGGATCGGTCCCGGTAGCAGGTCGCGGATGTTGTCCTCGCCGCGGGTGAGGATCCACTTCTGCGCGACGTGCTCGCCGGCCTCCTCGACTCGCTCGCGGGACGGGCCTAGCCGGGCTGCCGCGAGGTGTCCCGCATTGACGTGGGCGGCGGCCGCTGCCTTGCCGTGCGTGCGGAACGGATGCCGGTCGCCGAAGAGCTGCGCGGGCGAGGGCGCCGCTGCGCTCGTGCCGGGCTGGCCAGCCGACGCCTGCGCGGGCTGGTCCGACCGGGCGGCGGCGGTTCCGTGCACGTGGCCGGCCTGGGCGGGCTCGGCCCCCAGCTGGGCAGCGAAATACGGCTCGATGAACGCCCGCTCGAGTACCTCGACCGTGTCAGACTCCCAGACCAGCCGCTCGGCCTGGTTCGTGCCGTACGGCGGCTCGATGCCCCACAGATGCACCCGGACGCCGAAGGCCTGGGCCGCCTCGACGGCCGGAACCATGTCCTCGTCGCCGGCCACCAGCATCGCGTCGGTGATCGCCCGGTGCCTGGCCAGCGCCTCCATGTCGGCCCTGATCTGGGCGTCCACCCCCTTCTGCTGGCCGCGCGCGTTCAGGTTGCCCAGGCGCAGCTTCACCAGCGGCATCTGGGCGATCACCCGCTGGTCGAACGTCGGCACCCGGTCGCGGGCGGCGTCGTACCAGTAGACCCGCAGCAGCTCGCCTCTGACCTGCTCGTCGGCATGCTTGATCAGCGCCTGGATGAGCTTGTCGGCATCGACTCGGTACTCGCGCCTTGATGACGCGCTGAACAGGAGTTCGCCGGCGGATGCGTAGATGTACCCGACATCGACCATGATCGCGTATCGGGACAGCAGCGGCAGCGGCACATCGGAGTCGGTCATTATGCTTTGACTCTAGTCGGCGCCGGGGAGGGTGTCGTGGCACGAGCGGCAATCGGCTCCGCTCGCGCTCCCTCGATTGCGTCCTTGCGCGCGGCTGAGCGGACCCAAGGAGGCTACAAGGGGATGTTCCCGTGCTTTTTCGGCGGCAGGGTCCTGCGCTTGGTCCGCAGCGTGCGCAGAGCCTTGATCACCTCGGGCCTGGTCTCGGCCGGCCGGATCACGGCGTCCACGTAGCCGCGCTCCGCGGCGATGTAGGGGTTGGCCAGCCGGTCCTCGTACTCCGTCGCTCGTGCTGCCCGGATCGCGGCCTGCTCCTCAGCGCTCGCCGCGCCGGCCAGCTCGCGCCGGTACAGGATGTTCACCGCGCCGCGAGCTCCCATCACGGCGATCTGGGCTGTCGGCCAGGCGAGGTTGACGTCGCCGCCGAGGTGCTTGGACCCCATCACGTCGTAGGCGCCGCCGTAGGCCTTGCGGGTGATCACGGTGATCTTGGGTACCGTCGCTTCCGCGTAGGCGTAGATCAGCTTGGCGCCGTGCCTGATGATCCCGCCCCATTCCTGGTCGGTGCCGGGCAGGAAGCCGGGCACGTCCACGAAGGTCAGGACCGGGATGCCGAACGCATCGCAGGTGCGGACGAACCTGGCCGCCTTGTCCGAGGCGTTGATGTCGAGGCAGCCGGCGAAGTGCATCGGCTGGTTGGCCACCACCCCGACCGATGATCCTTCGACCCGGCCGAAGCCCACGATGATGTTCTGCGCGAATCCGGCGTGCACCTCGCAGAAGTCACCGTCGTCGAGCACGCGGGTGATCACGGTGTGCATGTCGTACGGCTGGTTCGCCGAGTCGGGGATCAGCGCGTCGAGCTCGGCGTCGAGGTCGGTCAGCTCGCAGATCGTCTCCGGGTCGGCGCCCGCGGCGAAGACCGGCGGGTACTCCAGGTTGTTCGACGGCAGGTAGGAGAGCAGCTCGCGGGCGAAGTCGATGCAATCCTGCTCGTCTTTGGCCTGGTAGTGGGCTACTCCGGACTTGACGTTGTGTGCCTGCGCGCCGCCGAGATCCTCGAAGCTGACTTCCTCGCCGGTCACCGTCTTGATCACGTCGGGGCCGGTGATGAACATGTGCGAGGTGCCGTCGACCATCAAGGTGAAGTCGGTGATCGCGGGTGAGTAGACGGCGCCGCCCGCGCACGGCCCCATGATCAGCGAGATCTGCGGGATCACGCCGGAGGAGATGACGTTCCGGTAGAAGATCTCGGCGAACAGGCCGAGGGCGACGACACCCTCCTGGATCCTGGCGCCACCGCCGTCGTTGATGCCGATGATCGGGCAGCCGGTCTTGAGCGCGTGGTCCATCACCTTCACGATCTTCTCGCCGTAGACCTCGCCGAGCGATCCGCCGAAGACGGTGAAATCCTGGCTGAACACGCAGACTCCCCTGCCGTCGACGGTACCGAATCCGGTGACCACGCCGTCGCCGTAGGGCCGGTTGGCGCCGACGCCGAAGTCGGTGGCGCGGTGCCTGGCCAGCTGGTCGAACTCGGTGAACGAGCCAGGGTCGAGCAGGCCGTCGATCCGCTCGCGGGCGGTCATCTTGCCCTTGGCATGCTGGCGCTCGACCGCGCGCTGCGATCCGGCATGGATCGCCTCGTACCTGCGCCGCTCCAGATCGGCGATCTTGCCCGCGGTGGTGTGGATGTCGATCGCACCGGCCGAGCTGTCTGGCGGACTGGACCTGTCTGGCGGGCTGGCGCTGTCGGGTGGTTCGGCCTGGCGGGCATCGCCGACCAGGTGGTTAGCTTCGGTGGCCATGCCGGACAGGGTAGTGGTCGCGGTCGATTGTCAGTCACTATGACTGACGGACGACCGCAGAACCTGCGGCCCGGTAATGCCGCGACCGGCGACGACGACGGCCAGATCATTGCGGCTGCTGTATCAGCCGCTCACACGCCCTGAGTGGTATCCACGAAGGAATGCGGCTCCTTCTGGATGGACGCACTCAGCCTCGGCATAGTAGGGCGGTATGTACGCTGCCTGGTCGGCGACCAGGCCATATGCTCGCAGCGGCTCGACCTGGCGGTACTCGGCTCCGTCTTGGGTGTAGTAGATCACATGTGACGGAATCACCCACCTTCCCGGCCGCATGGCGCGGAGCACGACCCAGATTCGCGCTTCCGATCCGGGCGTCATCTGGAAACCCTTCAGCGGCACGAGTCCCTGTTTGCGGCAGCCCTTGCCCTCGAAGTTGACGGGCGGGTCGGTGGTGTACAGCGACAGGGCAACCGAAGTCGACACATAGTGATGCCAGCCGAATCGCAGCGGGGCCATCCTGACCTGAACCGGGCGGACCACGGTCCCGATGCCTGGACCGGCAATGCCCACCGAGTCGATCACGATGGTCGAAGTACTGGTGTTCTCCAGGTCGTAGTAGAGCAGGCCGATCTCGAATCCCGGACGGATCGCCTTCGCGCCGATCGACGTCCAGAGTTCCTGCGCCAGGGCCGTCCCGGCCGGAACGCCGCCCCCGCACCCACTGAGGATGAGCAGCGACGCCAGCACCAGTGCCCGCGCGGCCCACCTACGGGCCGTGCGGACGCCGTGCGCGATGGGCCGTATTCGTGCCAGAGTCATAGCTGGCTGTCCGGGATGCAGCTGGCCTGAACCCGGCCTGTGTCGGCCGGAGTGGAATCGTGGCCCCAGATCACTCGCGTGAAGCCTGTGCCACAGCTGCCGCTCGAGATCCAGTTGTACTGGACCGACGTGATGGACCCGTAGGTCGTGAGGCTGTCGATCCCTAGGTTGCTGGCGAACGGGAAGATGAAGGATCCGTTGACATCGTTGCTTTCGCGTGTGCCCGATGACCGCGACCATCCTGAGTTGCTTGGCGTCAGTCGAAACCAGTTCTGATTGCTTGACCCAGGCGTGAAGTTGGGCTGGGTGTAACCCTGGATCCCGATCACCTGGCCATTCTTGTCCTTGTTAGGGTTGTTGTCAGTGATGGCCTGGCCGGTGAACTCATACGGTTTCCAGGCGCCTGGTGGCGATCCTCCGCAGTTCTGGGCGCAGGTTCGATATTCCTTGTACTCGTAGTCGGCCCACACCCAATTGTGGTAACTGCCCGACTGGGAATCGGGGCTCGTGATCATCCGGCTCTGGTCCTCGATCTGGTAGGCGCCGACGCTGACACCGCCGCTGGCAGCCACGACGCCTTCCTGGACCTCCGTCTGCCGGGTGGTCTCTGAGCTTGTCGTGTAGTTAAGAACGACCTGTATGCCATAGCCGCTGTTGAGCGGGGTCACTGGCGTGTACCTGTAGCCGTGAGCAAGCACAACGCTCTTCCCCGAGAGGGGTGGCGCGGACGCGGCGGCGGGGCTGCCGGCCGGTGCGGGATCGTTCACGGAGGCGGTGCCCGAGTAACCCGATCCCTCGGTAATGATCACCCAGTTCGCGGTGAAGTTCCCCGACGGGTCGAGGGCTTCGATGACGGCGTTGAACGCGTCGGAGGTGCCATCGCCAATATCAGCAAGATCGGATGGCGCGATGGAGGAGGTATCGAGGGTCGCGCTGAACTGACCGCTGGCGTCCGTCGTTCCAGACGCCAGTTCCGTCATGGTGAACGTCGTGCCATCCGCCGATGCCGCTTGCGATGGTGACATATAGAATATGCCAACGTTGGCGTTTGCCATAGGTGTCGAGCCGTCGGCCTAGGTGAATATCATTGTGACGCTCGTGCCGACAGCCGCATTCGCCAGCGCCGGGACAGTTAATAACGTCAGCAAGACGGCCGATAATAAACAGATCTGCTTGCGGATCATGACATGTCCCTTCGAGAGAGCGGCGACTCCACGCCGCTACTCGGGTAGCGACAGTCAATGCGAGCTTCCCAGTTTTGTCACTTGCATGTCAATATCAGGCGTAAAATCAGATCTCCGACCCAACTGTGGATCTTTGTCGCGGTCCAAATTCTGCCCGCCTATTTGAGGCCAGATCGCCGGATACTCGCTCAGCCCGATCGTTCATGCGGACGGGTGGCTTGCTCGAAGCGGTGCCGTCAGCCGCGGTGGATCGTCAGCAGGGTCCACGCGCCGACGCAGACCCGGTCCCCGTCGGCCAGCGGGACCGGCATCCCGGTGGCGATGTCGTCCCCGTTCACCTGGGTGCCGTTTGACGAGCCGGGGTCGAGCACCGACCAGGTGCCGTCTGGCTGCGCGATCAGCACGGCGTGCAGGTGCGAGACACCGGGATCGATCGGCGGCCCGGTAAGGTCGATCTCGGGTTCGAGCCCGCGTGACAGGCTGCGGCGGCCGATCCGCATCTCGCGCCCGGACAGCCGGAAGCGGCGCTCCGGGCAGTACTGGGGGAACTCGATGGTCGCGGCGTCCGGGCCGCCCGCCGCGACCACGCTGTCGAAGTAGGACCGGTCGGCGGTCACCACGGCCTCCCAGTCCGCCGGGGCGTCGAGGGGCTGAGCGGCACTGACTCCCTGCGAGACGTCCGGCGCGGCGGCGGGCGTGGCTCCCGCGGCGGCGGTCAATGCCGCCTGCGGGTCGGCGCCGGCCGGTACAGGGCCGACAGCGCCAGCGCCCAGACCGGCGGGATCAGAGCTGACGGGGGCTGCGCTTGCGGGGGCTGCGCTTGCGGGCGCGGCGTTTGCTGGGCCTGCGTTTGCTGGGGCTGCGTTTGCTGGGGCTGAGGCTGCGAGGGCTGCGCCGGATTCGCCAGGGCCGGGCGTGGTGACTGGGCGCGACGGGGTGCCAGTGGTGAAGTCGAAACCGCACACCTCGCAGAACAGGCCGGCCCGGTCAGCGCCGCACTGGGGGCACGACTCGGCCGCCCCGCCAGTGCCGCCGGCCGACCCGCTGGCGACGCCTCCGGCCACAGCACCCGCGGCCCCTGCCGGCGCCGAGCCGAACGACGCCGAGCCGACCGGCGCGGAACCGGACGGCGCGGAACCGGACGGCGCGGAACCGGACGGCGCGGAGCCTGGCGGCTGGCCGTCGATGCGCATGCCGCAGATGTCGCAGAAGTCGGTAGCCGATGATTCGTGACCGGACGGGCAGGCTGGCATCCGCGCTCCCTGCTACTTCCTGGTCCTGACGGTCTTGGTCGACCGGGTATCCAGCGCCATCTCGTCGGCGTCGTCGACCTTCTTCTTCAGCCGCACGGTACCCGTCGCAGCGTCGACCACGTCAACCACCTTGGCGAGCAGCTTCGCGGTGTCCTCGTTGCCGGATTGCTCGGCCAGCGCGACGGCCCGGCCGAGCTTAGCGGTCGCCGTCTCCTCGTCGCCGTGCTTGCGAGCCTCCAGACCATCCTGGATCGCCTGGGCTAGCTCGGCCTGGCCGGTGTAGTGGGCGACGTTCGGGCTGATCCGGGTCGACAGTGCCTCGTCGTCGGTCCAGATCGCCCGGACCAGGCCCTGGCCGAGCATGTCGGCTCCGGCCACCAGGCTGACCCGGGCGGCCAGCATCTCCTGGCCGACCGCGCCGGGAGTGACCTGCACGCAGACGTGGTAGTCGCGGCTCTCGCCGCTGCCCCACGCGCCCGTCGGGTAGTCGCCGGCCTGCGGACCAGACAGGGTGCGCCGGCCGCTCAGATCCTCGACCGCCGGGGCGACCTGCTTGACGAACCTGAGCTCGGCGTGCTGCGGCGTCCAGACCCTGAGCGCCACGTCGGCGACCTGCTTGCCCATCGCGGTCTGGATCATGGCCTCGAAGTCCGCGGCGAGCCCCGCTGGATCGGGAATGATGTCCACGGTGCCGAGCAGCGCGGTCGAGATCCGGCGGAGCTCGGCGACCTCCCAGTCGGTGCCGACACCGCGACAGTCACAGCTGAACACCCCTTCGGATGCCTGGATCGCCGCGGTGAGCTGCTCGGAGGTCTCGTGCTCGTTCCTGCCGTCGGTGAGCAGGATCGCGTGCCGCAGCGCGGCCGGGCTGGACGCGAACAGCCGCCCGGCCAGCCGAAGCCAGGTTCCCATCGCCGTTCCGCCGGCCGGGCGCAGATTCGCGACGACCTGCTTGGCCGCCTGCCTGGTCGCCGTGTTCGCCAGCACGAGGCTCCCGTCTGGCGGGAAGACCGGCCGCGCTCCCTCGGTTCCGGCGATCACGGCGAACGCTACGCCGTCGCGGATCACGTCGAGCGCTGCCGCGGTGGCGGCCCGTGCCTGGACGATCTTGGTGTGCGGGTAGTCCATCGATCCCGAGCAGTCCACGATGATGATCTCCGCCCGGCCGGTGCCCTCGGCCCGGCTCGCGGACGGCAGCGCATCCGGCGCGGTTACCGTGACTATGGCGTTGACGTCGCGGCCGCCGTCGTGGAGGTACTCGTTCTGGAAGACCTCCACCGTGAAGTCAGTCTGGCTCATCGGTACGACTCTCCTCGGTCCTGGCCGCGGCAGCGGCAGCGTTATCGGAGGCAGCCGACCCGGGCTGGCCGTGCGGGCCGGGCTGGCCGTGCTGGCCGGGCTGGCCGGGTTGGCCATGTGGCGGGAACGGCGCGAGCACCGCGGTCACGTTGTCCGCACCCCCAGCGTCGATCGCGAACCTGACCAGCGCCGCCGCCGCGCCAAGCGGGTCGGTCACCGCCGCCGGGAGCGCCAGTTCCGCCAGTCCGGCCGCCTCCGGCCGGTAATTCCACAGGCCGTCGGAGCAGATCAGCACGACCCCGCGGCCTGCGGGCGTGAACTGCGCCACGTGCGGCTCGGCCTCGCGCAGATCGGCGCCGATCCAGCCGGTCACGACGTGCGCTCCCGGCGAGGCGAGCGCCTCGGCCTCGGACAGCAGGCCCCTGTTGACCAGTTCCTGCCCGACCGAGTCGTCCAGCGTGAGCTGCCTGGCATCGGCCGCAGTGCCAGCATCCAGCCAGTACGCCCGGCTGTCCCCGAGCCAGCACACCACCACGGCCCGACTGGTCAGCACGGCGGAGACAAAAGTGGCCGACGGCGCGTTCATCGCTAGCCGGTGCTGATCGGCCAGCTCGCCAAGCGCCTGCTGCGCGGCCTTGACCGCCCGCGCTGACGCGATGGCCAGGTCCTCGCCGCCGCGCACCGCCGCGTGCAGCACGCCGATCGCGGCCCGAGCCCCCGCGTGCGCCGCCTCGTCGGGGTTGCTCGAGGTGGAGACTCCGTCGCAGACGACCGCGAGCGAGACCGGGCCCTCGCTCGTCCGGGCGACCGCGATGGCCATCGCATCCTCGTTCCTGTGATGGCGCAGGCCGCGATCCGTGACGCCGGCTATCAGTCCCAGATCGAGCTCGGTGTGGTCGCTGGCCGAGGGGACCTTGTGGCCGCACGACTCGCAGTACCCGTCGGCATCGACCTGCGATCCTGGGCAGGACGGGCACGCTACGGGCGCTTCCTGCCGATCACCGCTGACCCTGGCCGGCCAGAGCTCCGCCCGGCAGGCCTCGCAGAAGTTGTCCCCTGGCCAGACCGGCTGACCGCAGGACGGGCAGGCGTCGGCGGGTTCGGGCCGCGATTCGGCCGTCATGACCACGTGCTCGGCCGGACGTCATTGGCCAGGTCGACAAGCTCGGTCCGGCGGCGCCGGTCCGGCGCCAGCCGCGCCTGCGCGCGGTAGGTGCGCTCAAGACCGAAGCGCAACGAGCGCTCGGTGGTCTCGCAGCCGAGCAGCTCGCCGCCGTCGAGCGGCTGCCTGGCCCGCACCCGATCCAGCGCGGCATGGAGAACCTCGGCGGTCACCTGCTGCACGGTCTCCGGGTCCAGGATCAGGCGGCTGAGCCCCCGGCCGGCCTCGGCGAGATCACCGGCCGAGACGCAGGCCTGACCGGCGTTCGGCGACACCCGGATCCGCACGGCCGCGATCTGCGCCGCCACATGATGGCTGGAAGTCGGCGGGACCGCCGTGAGCGCGGCGATGGCACCAGCCTGGTCGCCGGTCCGCAGCCGCGTCCTGGCCAGCCCGAACGCGGCACTGACGAAGGACCGGTCGACCGTCCACACCAGCCTGAAGTAGCGGGTCGCGGACGCCAGGTCGCCGGCCGCCTCGGCGGCGAACCCGAGCGCGAGCTTCGGCGCCAGCTCGCCGGGCAGCTCGTCGCAGACCGCACCGAACCTCTCGGCCGCCCGGCCGGGGTTGCCAGCGACAAGCTCGGCAAGTGCCAGATACCAGGTGGTCCGCCAGTCACCGTCGTCGCCGGCCTCCATGCGGGCGAGGGCATCCCAGGCGGCGGGCAGGTCGCCGGTCACGATGCGCGCCCTGGCCAGCGCCAGCAGCGTCTCGGGAGACTCCGCGACCGCCGCCGGAGTGCCCTGCTGGCCGGCGACGGCGGCAGAGAGCACGGCGGTCAGCTGGGCGGGCTCCAGGGTGCCCAGCGTTGCCAGGTAACCCGCCGCCGGATCGGCCGGGTCCACTCGCGGGACCGGCAATCCGCCGGCGATCTCAGCCGCACCAGGCGGCGGCAGCTGACCGGCCGCCGCTGTCAGCCCGCTCCCGCCCGCCGCGCCCGGCCCGGCCGCACCTGCCGTTCCCCAGGCTGCCGCAGTCGCCCCCGCCGCCCCGGATCCGCCCGGCCCGGCCGCTCCCGCTCCTGCCGCTCCCGGCCCCGTCCCGGATCCGCCCGGCCCGGCCGTCCCCGCCGTTCCCGGGGCCATTGCCGCCGCTGAGCCCGGCCCCGCCCACGATGCGGTGGCCGTGATCGCCGGAACCCCGATGGCCTGTAGCTCCGGGCTGAACAGCGCTGAGAAGGCGGGCCGCGGGTTCTGGTCGGCGGTGGCGAGTACCTCGCGGAGCACTCCGGTGAGCTGCTCGGCCATCTCGGCGGCCGAGGCGAACCGCTGGTTCGGGTCCGGGTGGGTCGCCCGCCGGATCGCCCGCAGGAAGGACTCCTGCTCGGCGAGCACCGGCACGGCCGCGGGATCCGGGAGGCTGTGCTCGAAGGTGGTCTGGTAACCGGTGAACTCGAAGGCGAGCACCGCGAGGGCACGGCCGACCGTGTACAGGTCGGACGACGGTGTCGGGCCGTCGGCCGCGATCTCGGGCGCCTGATAGCCGACGGTCCCGTAGATCGCGCTCTCCTCGTCATCGAGCCGCCGCACGCCGCCCATGTCGATGAGCTTGAGCTGCTCCTCGGTCTGGATGACGTTGTCGGGCTTGAAGTCGCAGTAGACCAGGCCCCGGCTGTGCAGGTAGCCGAGCGCGGGCAGCACCTCGATCATGTAGGCGAGCGCGACCGGCAGCGGCAGCGACTGGCCCGACCGGCGCCGCTCGAGCAGGATCTGACGGAGCGACTGGCCGCCGACGTATTCCATGACGATGTACCCGGCCTGCTCACCGGTCCGCCGGTCGGCGTGCTGCACGAAGTTGTAGACGCCGACGATGCTCGGATGCTCGACCTCGGCGAGGAAGCGGCGTTCCGCGATTGCCGCCTCCTGGGCGGCGGCGTCACCGGTGTTGAGCAGGCCCTTGAGCACCACCCAGCGCTTGCCCAGGTTGTGATCCATGGCCAGGTAGATCCAGCCGAGCCCGCCGTGGGCCAGGCAGCCGAGCACCTCGTACTGGCCGGCCACCATCTCGCTGGCTGCGAGCTTCGGGGTGAACGAGTACTGGGTGCCGCACCGCGCGCAGTATCCGTCGGCGAGCCCGGGCCTGCCGTCCCTGCTGCGGCCGACCGGCTGCTCGCACGAACCGCAGTACCGCTTGCTCTCCGGGACCTGCGGATTGGCCAGCACCGCCGCGGCCGGGTCGCGAGCCGGGATCGGCGGAATCTCGATCAGCCCGGCGCCGAGGCGGCCCCTGGAGGACCGGGAGCTGCCCGACCGGGTGCGCCGGCTGCTGCCAGACCCGCCCGACCGGCCCGACACGGAGCCCGAGCCCGACACCGAGCCCGACGTCGGCTGGGCCACCGGTGCCGCCGCCATCCCGCAGACGTCGCAGTACCCGCCCTCGATCGTCCCGCCGCAGCCGCGCTGGGTGCAGCGGACGGCCGGCATTGTCATGATCGCTCCCTCGGCTGGCTCAGGCCTAGAACGGCCTGCTGATAGCTGGTCACGGCCGCGGCCGCCGCCGTGAGGTCACAGGGAGCGGTCCACAGCAGATCCCTGGCCTGCCGGTAGCGCGCGTCGAGATCGGAATCCTCGACGGCCCCCAGCCTGGCGGCCTTCGCCCGGTAGGCGTCGAGCAGTCCGCGCAGCTCGTCCCGCTGGCTCAGCAGCCCGGTCGCGGTGCGCTCGGCCTCCCGGCACTGCCTGGCCATCGACGATGCCTGCTTGCCGACGGCATCGAGTTCCGATTCCAGCCTGGTCCAGCGCCCGGCCGAGGACAGGCCGGGAAGACCGTCGAGCCGGCCGGCCAGGCCCGTGACGTCCGGCAGCGGGCCGACCGCCGCGACGCTGATCCTGGCGGAGGCGCGCTCCCGAGCGGCGGAGGCATCCTGCCAGGCCGCCTGCGCCTCTGCGACGGCGGCGCGGACCTCGGCGATCCGGCGGCTGGCCTCCTCGCGCAGCCGGGCCAGCTCGTCGGCCCGCGCCGTCACGGCAGCGGCGCGCTGCCTGAGCCGGTCGATCTGACCGGCATCCACCTGGCCGCGCTGCCACAGCGCGAGCGGATCGCTGTTCACCGCCTCGCGGAGCTGACGCGTCCCGGCATCGGCCTCCGCTAGCGCGCTGGTCAGCTCGGCGTCGGCGAGCCCGGTGGCCTGGAGCCTGGCCTGGTCGAGGTCTGCGGTGACCTGCTGCAGGCCGGCCGACACCTCGTCCCAGACCCGCTCGGCGGCCGTGAGCACGGCGGCGACCTCGGTGAAACTGCCTCTCATCTCCCGCACCGCCGCCAGCAGGGTGACCCGCGTCTCCGCACCGGCCGTGAGCTCGCGCTGGCCGAGCGGCCTGACCGCGCGGGCCAGCCGCACCGAGGTACCGGTGAGCAGCTCGGACGCCTCTTCGAGCTTCGCGGCGGGCAGGCGGCCGCCGGGTGCCATGATCTCCGCGGCGCGGTCGACCACGGCCGAGTAGGCGGCGAACGTGTCCCACAGGCCGGCCAGTCCGGCCGACGCCGACTCCCAGCACTTCTGCGACACTCCGGTCAGGGTGGCGCCTGCCAGCAGCCGCTTGCCGAAGCTGCCATCGAGATCAAGCAGATTCGCCTGGATGGCGTCGCGCTCGGTGACCGCCGAGGTAACGGCCGCCAGCGCCTGATCGCGGGTCAGTGTCACCATCGTCGTCGCGGTCCCGTCGCCGTCGCGGCCCGTCTCACGCGGCCTGGCTCAACGGTACTCGGCGAGGCGGCGCGACAGTCCCCACGCGCTGCCCGCCGCCATCAGCAGGGCTGCCGCGATCACGCCGGCCTCCAGGCCGCCGAACGCGTTGCGCCCGGCCGTGGCGCTGGCGGTGAAGACGACCTGATCGGCGGCGATGGCGCGGCTGAGATCGGACTCCAGCCGGGCGAACTCCGCCGCCGAGCTCCCCGATCCGGTGCCGATCACTAGCTGCGTCTCGGCGGCGTAGTTGGCCGCGAGGTCGAGGCGGAAGACCCGCCCGGTCACCGCGTACCAGCTCCGCGCGTCCCGCGCCGCCGCGCCGACCTGGCCGACCGCGGCCCCGGCCGGTGACGAGGCTGCCGCGACAGTCAGCAGAGTGCCTGAGCCGGGGCCGATCTTGTTACGCATAGAAATAAAATCCTGCTGGAAAGACGAGCTGCCGCTGCGCGAGATCAGGTTGAGAACCTCGTCCCCGCGCGCCTGCTGCGCGGCGATCCCGGCCTGAGCGAGCGTCTGCGCCGGGGTCGACCCGTGGCCGAGGCCGCGCTGCAGGTCCGCGCGGGCCGACGCGAACGCGGCGACCAGCCAGATCACGCTGGCCGCCACGGCCAGCGTCGACGCGAGCAGGCCGTAGTTGACCGCCCGGTGGGTGCGGCGGCGGAGCCAGCGCTGCGTGCGCAGCAGGGCAACGCCGATGACGATGGCGAGCGCGAGGGCAACGACGATCCACGGCAGCCCGGTCGCCTGGGCGCTCGCCGCGGTCAGCGCCGCGTTCTCCTGCGTGTAGCTGGCCCTGGCCGCGGGCAGCAGGGTGAGGTGCATCTCCTCGGATGCCACCTGCATGAAGGATCCGCCGGTGAGCGGATATCCCACGGAACTGTAGGTCTGGGCCTGCTGGACGTACCCGGTGTAGACCGGGAGCCCGGTTGAGATGGCGGACAGGCTGGCGGCGAGCTGGCGGCCGGAGCCCGCGTCCCGCAGCACGGTCAGGTCCGCCGCCGCCTGCGCGATGTCGGCCTCGTAGCGCTGGCGCACGGCGAGCGGCTCCGGCGGCCCGGCGAGGAAGGTGGTCGTGGCCGTGACATCGGCGTCGGAGAGCGACTGGTACATCTGCTGCGCGGCCAGGCTGAGCGGCTCGCCGGTGCTGACCACCGCGCTGGCCGCGGATGCGTGCTGGCTCACGGTCCACGCGCCGACCGCGCCCCAGGCCACGGACCCGGCGATCAGGCCGGCCAGGAGCAGCCGCAGGATCGCCGGTGTCCCGGCGGCTAGCAACGACCTGCGCGGAGGCACGCCGCTCCCTTCTCGGGCGGCCGGCGGCGCCGGCCTCACCCCGGTCAGCTGATCCTCGCGATCTGAGCGTCGGCCAGCGACACCACCGGGGCGGGCAGCGGCTGGAACCGCACCTGGCCCAGGAACGGTGCCGCGTTCCCGCTGGTGATGGCCCAGTGCAGGAACGCCTTGACGTCACGCGCCCGGACCGCGCTCGGCTGCCTCGCCGACACGATCGCGTACTCGTAGTTGACGATCGGATAGCCGTCCGCGGCCGGGCCGTTGACCATGGAGATCGCCTCGTTCGACGGCGTCGCGGGCACGAAGCTGGCGACCGCGGCACGAAGGCTCGCTCCGTTGGGCAGCAGGAAATGGCCCGAGGCGTTCTCGAGCTCCGCCTCGCCGAGCCCCTCGCCGAGCGCCTGGGACAGGTAGCTGATCCCGACGTATGCCACGCATCCTGGCGTCGACGCGCATCCGGAGACCATGCCGCTGTTGCCCTGCTCGGGCAGCGCGGCGGGAGCGGCCGGCCAGGCCACCGTCGTCCCGTATCCGATCGCGGCGTTCCAGGCCGGATCGTCCGTGGACAGGTAGCTGGTGAACAGGAACGTGTCGCCGGAGCTCTCGGCCCGGTGCAGCGGCACCACCCTCGTGGCCGGCAGCTGCACGCCCGGGTTGAGGGCCGCGATCGCCGGGGCGTTCCAGGTCCTGATGGTTCCCTGATACATCTGGGCCAGCACCGCGCCGTTCAGCCGCACGTGGACGCCCCGCCTGAGACCGGGCAGGTTGTAGTTGATCTGCTGGGCCGAGATCGCGAGCGGGATGTTGAGCAGATCAGGATTCTGGACCAGGTTGCCGCTGGACAGGAAGGCGTCCGACGCGCCGATCGCCGCCGTTCCGTCGGACGCGTCCGCGATGCCGGTCCCCGACCCGGTCGCCGCGGTCGTGATGGTGACGCTCGGGTAGCGCTGGTGATACGCCGACGCCCACGCGCCGAATAGCGGGTAGAGCAGGGTGCTGCCGGTCTCCGACAATGAGACAGCGGCCGGGGCCGGAGCTGAGGGAATGCCTGCTCCAGGGCCTGACAGCGCGAGCGGCACGGCGGGCGGCAGCGCCGTCCCCTGGCTCGCGGCGCCGTTACAGCCCGCCGCCAGCGCCAGTGGTACGGCAGCGGCTGCCAGCAGCGTGAGGAACCTGAGCGCCACCCGCGGATCTCCTTACCGGGCCTTCGCGCCTGTCGTCCTGATGAGATGGCGAGCGTATCGCCCATGTCAGCAGATTTAGCGTGTCGTAAGTTACCGAAAAATGAACCAAAGGCAAAATATGAGGGAACGGGTGGTGCCAGCTTCTGTCGGACCGCAAGGCCAGTCGCCGAAAGTGGTGAACGGGCTCCGGCGGTAATGGCGGACAGCCTGCGCGGGCAGTGGCGAATACGGCCGACAACGCCGGGCGCAGCGAGCGAGGCGCACGCGCGGGCAGCGCGGGAAGCAGCGCGGGAAGCGTGGTCCCGCGGCTGGTTGCCGGCTGGCCGGCTGCCGCGCGCCTGGCTGGTTGCCGTCTGGCTGTTTGCTGGTTGGTCGGCCGTCGGCTGGCCGGCTGCCGCGTGCCCGGCCGCTGGCAGCACAATGAACGTCATGTCGGCAGCCCAGCCGCCCACCCGGCCGGCCGTCCCGCTCAGCGCGGGCCGGCTGCGGGCCGCCGCGATCGTGGCCGGTGGCCTTTGGACCGATATCCGGGTGGTCGAGGAGACCGGATCGACCAACGCCGACGTGCTCGGCGAGGCCAGGCGCGGTGCGCCTGAGGGACTGGTGCTAGCGGCAGAGGCGCAGACCGCCGGGCGGGGCCGGCTTGGCCGGACGTGGCAGAGCCTGCCTGGGGCCGCGCTCACGTTCTCGGTCCTGCTCAGGCCGACTTCGGTGCCGCAGGCGGGCAGAGGCTGGGTGCCGCTGCTGGCCGGCGTCGCCGTGGCCGGCGCGCTGCGCCGGGCGGTTGGCGTGGACGCCCGGCTGAAATGGCCGAACGACGTTCTGGTGGCCGACGCCAAGCTGGCCGGAATCCTGGCCGAGCAGGCGGGCGACGCGATCGCGGTCGGCATCGGGATCAACGTCCGCGGCCGGCCGCAGGATCTGCCGGTCGCCACGGCGACCTCGCTCGAGCTGCACGGCGCCGGGGAAACGGACCGGACCGAGCTGCTCGCTGCGGTGCTTGCCGAGCTGGAGACCTGGTACCGGCGCTGGTCTCGCAGCGGAACTCAGGGCACCCCGGCGGAGGCTGGAGCGGGCGGCCGGGCGGAGGCTGGAACTGGCGGCGGCGGACTGGCCGGCGGTGTCCGGGGTGACGGCGGAATCGGGTACAGAGCTGCCGAAGCCAGTGGGCTGCGGTCGGCGTACCTGCGGCTGTCGGCGACGGTTGGCCAGGAGGTGCAGGTCTGGCTGCCCGGCGGTCGGCAGCTGACGGGAACGGCGTGCGACGTAGACGGCACCGGCCGGCTGGTGCTGCGATCCGCGACCGGCCTGATCGCGGTCAGCGCGGGCGATGTCATTCACCTGCGCTGAATAGTTAAAAGTGCAGTGTTACTTGCTTTGAGTGCTTATGGCCGGGTGCTGTGCTCAGTAACCTTGGCAGGAAAGGTCGGCTCGCTGGCCACGCGCTGATCATCACTGCTTGGCGTTGCTGGGGGGTGGCGCGGGATGACGGATGCGGCGGGTGCCGATCCGGCTGGTCAGACCGGTGCGGCCGGTGCTGCTGGTCCTGACGAGGCCGAGTCGGCGGTACAGGCGCCAGCACGGGTTTTCATTTCCTACGCTCACGATGACGCCGAGCACGAGGAGCGGGTCCATGCGTTCTGGTTATTCCTCCGAGCGCAGGGGATAGACGCCCGGCTGGATCGGCTGGGCGCGGAGGAGCGGCGGGACTGGGCGCAGTGGATGACGCGCCAGATCCGGGACGCGGACCGGGTGCTGGTGATCGCATCCCCGGAGTACCGGCGGCGGGCTGAGGGCGACGCCGAGCCAGATGAAGGCCGGGGCGTGCAGTGGGAGGCCCGGCTGATCAGGGAGCGGTGCTTCCGCGATCAGACGGCCGGGCTGCAATGGGCGGTGCCGGTCGTCCTGCCCGGCGGCGCCGTCGATGACATCCCGCTGTGGCTCTTCCCGACGACGGTCACTCACTACCTGGTCAGTGAGTACACCGTGGTCGGCGCGGAGGAACTGCTGCGGCTGCTGACTGGTCAGCCGGGCGAGGCCGAGCCTGCGCTGGGAACGGTTCCGGTCCTGTCGCCGCATGGTGGCCAGCGGCTGGTCGCGGCGTCGGCCGGGCCGGGTCTGCGTACCGAGATCGTGATCGAAGCCAGCATTTCCGCCGACGGGAAGCTGGAGTCCGCTGTGTGGGCGGCCGGCTCCCTGCTTGGCCGGCGGCAGGAGCGGCTGCCTGCCGAGGTTGACGGAGTGTGGCGAGCGCGGGAGTTGCCAGCGATAGCCGCCGGGGACCGGCTGGCCGACGCTGGCCGCCGGCTAGCCGGGGCGCTGCTCGATGAGGCCGGTCAGCGATTGCTCGGCGGGCTGCTTGGTCGGCTGGCGCCGGGCAGCACGGCAGAGGTGGTGCTGATCGCCGATGGACCGGCGCTGTCGCTGCCGGTGGAGCTGATCCGCCTGACTGAGAGCACCGGCGGGGAGGTCGGGCCGCTCGGCCTGCTGCCCGCGGTCAGCGTCTCGCGACGGCCGGCCACGGTCGCGGGCGCTGGCACTGCGCTGGCTTCGGCCGCGATCGCCGGGCCGCTGAAGGTGCTGGCGGCGGTCGCGGCCCCGGACGAGACCAAGACGCCGAACGCGCCGCTGGACGTCGAGGCCGAGATGCAGGCGGTGCTCGAAGCGACCAGCGGCGTCACCGGAGACCGATCCGCGCAGGACCGGGATCCTGGAAGTGGCGTCGCTTCCTGCGATCCGGGATGCCCTGGCTCACGACGCCTATCACGTGCTGCATCTGTCCGCGCATGGCTCGCCCGACATGGTGGAACTCGAAGACGAGGACGGCGCCCAGGTGCAGGTGACGCCCCAGGCGCTGATGGGAACGCTGCGGCACGCCGGTCGTCCGGTCCCGCTGATCGTGCTGTCCTCCTGCTCGGGCGGGTCGGCGGGCGCCTCGGCGATGGCCGCCGGGCTGATCGCTCACGGCGCGGACCGGGTGATCGCGATGCTCGCCCCGGTGACCGACGCCTATGCGACCGGCCTGGCCAGGCACCTGTATCGCGAGCTCTCGACCCGCCCGGAGCTGACGGCGGGTCAGGCGCTGGCCAGGGCCAGGTACCTGGCCGAGGAGGACCGCCAGCGCACGGCGCCCGACCGGCAGCCGGCGCCGGAATACGGAGTGGCCACGCTGCTCACCGCTGGCGCGGACGGGCCGCTGGTCGATCCGGCGGCCCCGGCGGCCCCGCTGACAGTGCTGACCACGCCGCCGGGCGGCAGGCTGGTGCGGGACCTGCCGATGGGCGCGCTGATCGGCCGCCGGGCCGAGCTGCGGACCGCGACCGCGGTGCTGCGCCAGACACAAGACGCGGTGCGGCGGTTCGGTGCCGCCAGCGGCGTCGTGCTCACCGGCGTAGGCGGGATCGGCAAGACCGCGCTGGCCGGCCGGGTGACCTCCCGGCTGCGGGACGACGGCTGGCTGGTCGCGGCGCACGAGGGCCGGTGGAACCCCACCGCCCTGATCAGCGCCACCGCTCGCGCTCTGCATGAGGCATTGACCCGGACCGGTGACGCGGCGGTCGGGCCGGCGCTCCGCGACGCGCTGGCACGGCTGGCCGACCCGGACAGCGATGACGGACCCAAGCTGGCAGCGATCACCGAAGCTTCTCGGTGCCGCCCGGCTGCTCGTGGTGTTCGACGACTTCGAGCAGAACCTGACCACCGGCGGGGACGCGTTCCTCGACCCGGCGATCGACGATGTGATCACCGGCCTGGCGGACTCGGCCGACACCGGCGCGCTCCTGCTCACCTGCCGGTATCCGCTGCCAGGCCCGGACCGGTTCCTGGTGCAGGTGCGCGTCCCCGCGCTGTCGGCGGCCGAGCTTCGGCGGCTGTTCCTGCGGCTGCCCGCCCTGGCGGACCTGGACGTCGAGGACAAGCGGCTGCTGACCCGGACGATCGGCGGTCACCCGCGCCTGATCGAGTTCGCCGACGCGCTGCTCCGCGGCGGGCACGCCAGCCTCAGGCACGTGCAGGTCAAGCTCCGCGACCTAGCCCGTGCCGAGGGCGTCGACCTGACCCGGGACCCATCCCTGGACACGGTCCTGAATCAGGCGATGTTGCTCGGCAGCGCCGACATCCTGCTCACCGAGCTGACCGGCCTGCTCGCCCCCCAGCAGGCCAGCGTGCTAGCCCAGATCGCGGTCTGCCGCGCTCCCATGACCCTGGACGACCTGGCCTTCGCGCTCGGCTCAGGCCCCGCCGCCGCCAGCGGCGCCGCAGGCATCCAGCCCGACCTGCCCAGCCTGCGGGCCGACGTAGAGCGACTAACCGACCTCACCCTGCTCAGCCCGGACGACGACATCGTGATGCACCCGTGGACAGCGGACCTGGTCACCCGCAACATCGGGGCCGACCTCGCCGCCGAGCACGAGCGAGCGCTGACGATGCGGCACCGCCGATTCGATCAGCAGCGCGGCGAGTATGCCGACCTGATCGACATCCCGCGCCACCTCGCAGCCCTGCATCGATACGACGACATCCCCGCCATCGCCGAGGCGGCCACCCAGGCGCTGCCCGGCACCTTGGCTGTCGTCGCCTACCTAGCCGAGATTCGCCCGCTGATCCCCCGTGCCGAATGGGCCTGGATCATCGTCGCCGATTCTGAGGTCCAGGCTCTGCTCCGCGCCGGAGACCTGCCCGCGGCCACCCAAGAACTGCGGGCTATCCACGAAGAGGTTCAGGCCCGAGCTTCCGCCGATCCGGCGAACTCGCAATTGCAGCGGACCCTGTCGGTCATCCTCAACCGGCTGGGGGATGTGGCGGTGTCGGCGGGGGATCTGGCGGGGGCGCGGGCGGCGTACCAGGCCGATCTCGACATCGCGGTGCGGCTGGCGGCGGCTGATCCGGCTAACACCGGGTGGCAGCGGGACCTGTCGGTCAGCCACGAGAAGCTGGGGGATGTGGCGGTGTCGGCGGGGGATCTGGCGGGGGCGCGGGCGGCGTACCAGGCGGG